>JAMPAW010000329.1 GCA_023666975.1 Clostridium sp. | reverse complement strand
TCAGAGGGAAGATTTAAATCCTATTGAGGAGGCTCTTGCCTATAAACGTCTCTTGGAGGAATTTAATTTAAAACAGGACGAAGTGGCAGAGCGTGTATCAAAAAGCAGAACGGCGGTCACCAATTCCATGCGTCTGTTGAAATTAAGCGATGAAGTTCAGCAGATGTTAATTGATGATATGCTTACTACCGGACATGCAAGAGCTCTTCTTGCCATAGAGGAGCCGGAAAAACAGTACAGCCTTGCTCAAAAAATATTTGATGAAAAGCTAAGCGTCAGGGAAACAGAAAAGTTAGTAAAGAAAGTACAGAATGAAAAACAGGAATCTCCCAAAGAGGAAAATATCATTGATCCGAAATTAGAAATTATTTATCAGGATCTGGAAGAAAAAATGAAATCTATTTTAGGCACAAAAGTTGAAATCAAAAGGAAAGATGCCCAAAAAGGAAAGATAGAAATTGAATATTATTCTTCCGAGGAGCTTGACCGGATTGTAGATTTATTTCAATCCATACAAAATTGAAAGTAAAAGAGGAACAAAAACATGATAGAATATTATTTAGGAATTGATTCCGATTATGTTGTTATAGGGCTTGGGGCATTGATTGCCCTACTTTTGCTCATTGTTTTTATCAATATCATTCAGATGCACAAGTTGAAAAAAAAGTACAAAATGTTTATGGATGGAAAAAATGCTAAGACTTTAGAGGAATCCATTATGAGCCGTATGGATGAAATTGACCATCTGATCTCTTCCAACAAAAAGAATGAAACAGACATTCAGGCAATATATAAAAATATGAAAAGCACATTTCAGAAAGTTGGTCTGGTAAAATACGATGCATTTCATGAGATGGGTGGAAAATTAAGTTTTTCTCTGGCTCTTTTAAATGAGATAAACGATGGTTTTATAATCAATGCCATGCACAGCAGAGAAGGCTGCTATACTTACATCAAAGAAATTATTGGTGGTAATTCTATTATTGCTTTAGCTGACGAAGAGCAGGAAGCTTTGGATATGGCAATGAAAGGAAAAGAGTAGACAGAAAAAGGAAATTTATAATTTGGAAAAACAACTGGTATTTTTATTAATAACATGATAGAATGCTTTTAGCAATTTATCAGAAAGAGGTAAGCCATGCATAGTTTTATGAGAGCCGTTGGTTTTGAGCAAATGAGTAATGCACAATTGGATGAGATTTTACATCAGGTGGTGGAATCTCCAGATTATATAAATACTGCTGTTGATTCCCAGAAAAATGAGTTTATAGAAATTCGTAAAAATTTTGGGGAGTCTATGGGGATTTGTGTCTGCGGTTCTTTTGTGGAAAATGGTGAATTTGGAATGGATTACTATTATCCATATTTTACTGGCACCGGCATCACAAGTCAGGAACAGGTTGTAGTGGAGAAACATGCTGATAAAGAAGCTTATGCAGCAGTTTGTGATGATATAAAAGTGGGAGTCACTTTGATATTTTATCTGCAAAATGTGGCGGAATATTTAAAGATGAAAACAAAAAATGAGAGAGGTTTTAATACAAACATCAGTTCTACTCTGGCTGGACTGTCCCTGGGAGGAAAGATACTTTTTCCAATCAGTAAAAGTGAAAAGCAAATACAGCGAAATGAGAAAATAACCAAGAATAGGAATCATTTAATTGCTGCGGCCAGAGACGGGGATGAGGATGCTATTGAAAGTCTTACTTTAGAAGACATTGATACTTATTCTATGATTTCCCGAAGAATTGTCCATGAGGATATTCTCAGTATTGTGGATTCCTATTTTATGCCTCATGGAATAGAGAGTGACCAGTATGCAATCTTAGGAGAAATTCTGAATTACTATTATGTCACAAATGAGGTAACAAAGCAAAGAATATGTGTCCTGACGGTTGATACAAATGATCTGGTTTATGATATTTGTATTAATGAGATGGATCTGTTGGGAGAGCCTGAAGTGGGAAGAAGATTTAAAGGAAATATCTGGATGCAGGGAACAGTTAATGTTACAAATTAGTTGATTTTTTTCTGTAGAAGTGTTAAAATGATTGAGTGATAAAAAAGGAAAACTAAATATATTTTTATTAACTGTCGCTATAGCTCAGCTGGATAGAGCGACCGCCTCCTAAGCGGTAGGCCGGAGGTTCAAATCCTCTTAGCGACGCGGATATTCCGCCGAAAACATTGATTTATCCATGTTTTCGGCGTTTTTTGTTTTGTTTTATAATAAAAAACTTTGTTATTAGTATTATAAAGTGATATAATTAAGATGATACATTGACGAAAATACGAATCTTGGGAGGAATAATTATGGATTTAAAAGAATTTTATGTGAGAGTTGGAGGAAGTTATGATTCCATTATGGGCCGTCTGATGAAAGAGGACCGTATTAAGAAATATGTCTATAAATTTATTGACGATACTTCATATGAGACATTGTGTAGATCAATGGAAGAAAACAATATTGAAGAGGCATTCCGTGCTGCACATACCATAAAGGGTCTTTGTCAGAATCTGGATTTTCTGACTCTTTTTCAGTCCAGCAACAATATGTCAGAAGCGCTGCGCAATGGAAAGGCTGATAATGCGGATTCTATTTTAGAGCAGGTAAAAAAGGATTATGAGCTTACACTGACTGCAATCAAAGAATTGAAAGCAGAGGAAGCATAGAAAGTATAGAAATAAAAATAAGCAAGTTTGGGTGAATGAATATGAGTTATGTTCTTGAAGCAAATGATTTGAATCAGATTGAAAAAGATACTTTATTATTCAAAAAAGGTGAGAGGGTAAGTTTCATCGGATGGATAATAAAAGGTAGCATGAGGATCGAGAATAACGGAGTAAAACGTATTGCAAAGGCAGGAGAAATGGTTGCCATAGCTGATGTGTTTGCAAATGAATATCTCGGTGACTACACCACAGATGAATATACAATATTTTATGCTTTTCCTACATGTGATACAGATGCTTTGCAAAATTTTATGAGCATCAATAAAGAATACCTGGGAATTATTATTGACTCCGTCGTAAAAGAATTTTCAGATTATTTGGAAGAACAGGAACATTTTTTAAATCGGGCTATTGAACTGTACCTTTTTTTAGAAAAGCATTATGAGATTGCTGTGAAAGATGGTATGAAGGAACAGGTACCGGAGAATTTCTTTAAAGAGCATCCAAGTGAAATGTTTGGATTGGATACGGAAGAACACAAGATTGCTTATTACAGGGAATTCAATAAAGTTCCCCTGGATCTAAAAAAAAGTTTTTTTAACAGAAGCAGTATTATGACATTGAGCCAG
>JAMPAW010000328.1 GCA_023666975.1 Clostridium sp. | reverse complement strand
CGTCAATATCTGATAGAATGACTAACAGCTTTGCTCTGCATAAAACAGCGACAACAGCGGAAAGCACGTCATTATCACCAAACAACCTGTCGTCTGATTCTATCTCTGTAAACTTTACAGAATCATTTTCGTTGACTATGGGAATGATTTCCATTTCAAGCAGGGCATTAAATGTATTTATCAGATTTTCTTTTTTTTCTTCCTGTTCCATATCATTTGCGTTCAGCAGGATTTGTGCGATTGTCTTATCATAATCACCAAAAAACTTATCGTACAGATACATAATGCTGCATTGTCCTACTGCCGCTGCCGCCTGTTTCATACGTATACTGGCAGGACGTTCTTTCATGTTCAGTTTGTTTGTTCCAACCGCAATTGCGCCGGAAGATACCAGGATTACCTCATAGCCCATGTTCTGAATATCAGACAAAACACATGCAAGGCGGTCAAAAGAACGCAAGTTATTTTTTCCCATTTCATTTGTAAGCGTGGAGGTCCCCACTTTTATTACTATTCTGTTCTGATAAAGTCCCATATCACACCTCAATTACAAACGCAGTATGTTTCGTGTAAGGCAGAAATTTTCGGTAAATATCTTCTGTCTGCACTTTCATATAACCTGTTGTTGTACCGTCGCTGCATCCGTACCATTTTTCCGAAAGCACCTCTTTGTCAAATACAATCTGCACATTATTTTCCGTGTCTAAAAGACTGCTAAAAACAGTCGCTGCACCAATTTTTGTGCCTAGCATAGATTCCATATCATCTGCAGGAGCAAAGGAAACGCGGGCAACTCCTAATGAACTGCTGAAATCTTTGGAGCGAAATAACTTATTTCCCGTTGTGATAAACAGGTAGAATTGCGTCCGCTGACGGTTACAGAGAAACAAAGTTTTTACCATGTTCATATTTAGTTTTTCGTTAATGGCGACACAATCTTCCATTGTAATTGCCTCGTCTGTATCAACACGTTCAAAAGGGATTTGTAGTTTTCCTAGTGCCTCATAAGTAAGTTTTTGAAGCTGTGTCTGAAAACGGACGGGGGCTTCCCTTTGAATTTCACTTACATAAAACATATCTTGGTCACTCTCCTGCTTGATTTTTTTTCGTTTTCAGTTTACCATTTGTATTAAAATAACAAAAGCGAATATTCATCATAAAACGTATGACAAAATCAGATAGAAGAAGGGAGATGATAGGGATATGAATATTCAGAAATATATGGCGTTTGTAAAAACGGTGGAGTATGGCAGTTTTACAAAAGCCGCCGAAATACTGAACTATTCCCAATCAGGTATTAGCCGCATGATTAACGATTTGGAAAGAGAATGGAAAATCATTTTACTGGAAAGAGGGAAATCCGGGGTAAAGTTGACAAGCGACGGAATGAAACTGCTTCCGTATGCAAAAAGTGTCTGCACAGAATATGAAAAAATGCAAATGGAAGTGGACGAACTGAATGGGCTGCAATCGGGACTTATCCGTATTGGTACATTTTCCAGCGTGGCAACACATTGGCTTCCCAATATTATTAAAAACTTCCAACAGACATATCCAAATATGGATTATGAATTGCTCCTTGGCGATTATACAGAAATTGAAGAATGGATTTTGGACGGGCGTGTTGACTGTGGCTTCCTGCGTCTGCCTGCCCGCCCCGAATTGGAAACGTATTTTTTAGAACAGGACAGACTTCTTGCGATTCTGCCGGAAAACCATTCTCTTGCACATCTTGAAAAATTTCCGGTTGTTGCTTTGTGTGATGAACCGTTTATGTTATTGGAAAAAGGGGCGAAGGCAGAAGTTTCAGAAATATTTGAACGCTGTAATCTGACGCCTGACATTCATTTTACAACATGGGATGATTACGCTATCATGTCAATGGTAGAAAGCGGGCTTGGTATCAGTATTTTGCCGGAGCTGATATTAAAACGGGTTCCCTATCGGATTGTCGCGAAGGAATTAGATGTCCCCGCATACCGAAAGATTGGCGTTGCTCTGCGGAGTAAAAAACATGCTTCTCTTGCAGTAAAGCGTTTTTTGGATTATTTGCAGTATCGTTAATTTTTGCAAAAAAGTGTTTAAATGTTTGGTGTTTTCACAATCTCTCTGTAATGAAACATAAAAACTTTTTGGGGAGACGTCAAGTTGCAGGGCGCATAAAAAAGGCGGTACAGTCCCGATTGTCATGGCTGTACCGCCTTTTCTGAATTACCTTGCTATGACCCTAAACATTGATTTTACGGTATTTTCAATTAACTAAAGTACCTCTTTAACAGCCCCTCAAACGCCTTGCCATGTCTCGCCTCGTCCCGGGCCATTTCATGCACGGTGTCATGAATTGCGTCAAGGTTCAGAGCTTTGGCGCGCTTAGCCAAATCCATCTTACCGGCGGTAGCGCCATTTTCTGCATCCACCCGCATCTCCAGATTTTTCTTGGTAGAATCAGTGACAACCTCGCCTAAAAGCTCTGCAAATTTTGCAGCGTGCTCGGCCTCCTCGTAAGCAGCTTTCTCCCAGTAAAGACCGATTTCAGGATAGCCTTCTCTGTGAGCGACTCTTGCCATTGCAAGATACATGCCCACTTCAGAACACTCACCTTCAAAATTCATTCTTAAATCCTTGATGATGTCCTCAGGAGCGCCCTGAGCAACGCCTACTACATGCTCTGCAGCCCAAACCTTCTCGCCGGCCTGCTGCTGAAACTTCTCAGCGGGCGCATGACAGATAGGGCATTCTGCAGGCGCCTCATCTCCCTCGTGAACATAACCACAAACACTACATACATACTTCATAATCTTATCTCCTTTTCTTTATATTAGATTGTTTTGGAACTACAATCATCTTCCGTTAGGATATTTTGGGGACGCTTCGTGCTCCGCCGGTTTGCTGTCGGGGCTTCGTCTGCAGCTGCCGCAGATACCATAAAAATATGTCACATGTCCGGCAATTTTACCGTCGAAGCCTGCACCGGCAATTTCAGTGATTTTTTCAATACTTTCCATTTTTAAATCCATTACTTTGCCGCACTCTGTACAGACAAAATGATAATGAGGGGAAGTGTCTGCGTCGAAATGGTCTACGCCGTCGCCTACCCGAAGTCTCTGAATCTCACCGATATCTGCCAAGAGTGTCAGGTTGCGGTACACGGTGCCAAGACTGATGTTCGGATTCTGCTGCCGTACATTCATGTAAACAGTATCAGCAGTAGGGTGGTCTTTGCGCCCCATTAAAAAGGTCATAATCATATCCCGCTGTTTACTGCGTTTTAATGCCATATACACTCCTTCTACAAATAAAACAGTAATAAT
>JAMPAW010000327.1 GCA_023666975.1 Clostridium sp. | reverse complement strand
AGTATACAGGTAAATCCACGTTGCTACAAATGTGGGGTCACTTCATATTGTCCTGATTCACTTTTCCTTATTGTAGCGCATTGACTTCCTCTTCGCTAATGGTTATAATTTATATCATGTTATTCATTTAAGGAATATCACGAGGAGGAACTGTTTAATGGAAATACGGACATTACGATATTTTCTGGCAGCAGCCAGAGAAGAAAACATGACACGCGCGGCCGAAACACTTCATGTTACACAGCCCACGCTCTCCAAACAGTTAAAGTCGCTGGAGGACGAGCTGGGGAAAAAACTGTTTATTCGGCATAGCTTTAGTATTCAACTGACGGAAGAGGGTATGCTGCTGCGCAAACGTGCAGAGGACTTGGTAAAAATGGCAGACAAGATCACTACAGAATTTATCACACTCGATGATATTACCGGAGGTGATATCTATTTCGGACTGGCTGAATCTTATCAAATCCGCTTTCTTGCCAGGGAAATCAATACCTTTAAAACATCTTATCCCGGACTGCGTTACCACATCACCAGTGGGGACACGGAGCAGGTCACGGAAAAACTGGATAAAGGCGTGATCGACTTTGCGGCACTTGCTGAGGAGCCGAATACTGCCAAATACAATTACCTGTGTTTTCCAGAAGCGGATATCTGGGGGATTGTCATGCCGGACGACTGCCCGCTCGCTAAGAAAAAAGCGATATGTATGAAAGACTTAATTGGCCTGCCGTTGTTTTGCTCCGAACAGGGCTGGAATCAGGATATTTTCCGCTGGTGTGGCAGCCAGAGAGACCGGCTGCATTTAGAAGGCTCATTCCGGCTTTCCTATAATGCCTCGCTTTTCGTAAAGGAAGGGCTGGGTTATCTTCTGACCTTCGACCGCCTGATTGATACCCGCCCCGGAAGCGGACTTGTCTTCCGTCCGCTGTCTCTGAAGCTGGAAACAAAGATGTATCTTGTCTGGAAAAAATACCAGGTTTTTACACCGATTGCAGAACGCCTGCTTGAGCGATTACGGGAAAAACTGTGATTTGCCAAATTCCTGGCCAAAAAGCTGCCTTTATCCTTCACCAGATGCCAGTTTCACCAGACAGTCCTTTCCACAAAAGGATATTCCATAGCGGTATACTGTCTCATAGCCGTCATCTTCCAGCTCCCTTGCATATCCACGTTCCTCTATCTGCCGCAATGCTTCATCTGCCTTGCTGTCCAACTGGTTAAACTTATCCGCCACCTTAAATTCCAGTACATATGCAGGCTTTCTTCTCGTCACCGGTTTTACAAACAGGTCACTCCGTCCGGTTCCACCTTCCCGGTTGGACTTTACAATATATCCTTTCATTCCGGACAGGATTCCTGCCAGAAACCCGTGGTAAAAGCTTTCATATGCATCGTTAAAACTAATCGTTTCCATCAGCATATCCACAATCTCTTCCTCCACGGTATCCACATCCAGATTAACCAGTGCCGTAACAAGCGTTTTTTTAAGAGAAATGTTGCACATATACGCATAACCTCCCAAAAGAAAAATAAGACTTCCTGTAAATTCTGACAAATACTCCATACATTTGTCCTCCTTATCATTTTGTATTTTCTGATTTCTATAACATTTTTAGATTATATCACTACAGCCATTCTATTAGCAAGGACTTTATTACCATATACCTTTTTTCAGGAACAGGAATTTTACTGCCATCTGATATGGAATCACGGTTCGAGCCTTGCTTGCAGCATCCAAGCAAGGCCTTTTGCCAGGCGGTAATCTACATTCTTGTAATGATTTCCGGGATTCAACTCAAATATGGATTCAATCGCATTTCTATGATAAATATCATACAACTCTTTCATATTCTGTTCTGTATAACGCAAAAACGGATTCTTGGTACGACTTTCTAAAGCTCCAAGAGAAAGATAGATGGCTGCCGGTTTTTTCAAGAAATCATGTGATTTCACAAATGTCACAAACTCAGGATACCATACGGAAGCCGATGCAGATACTACAGCCGAAAACAGATCCGTAATATATGGTGCATACAGAGCAAAAAGTCCACCCATAGAATATCCGGCAATAATACGGTATGCCGGTTTGATTTTTTCCTCCGCAAAAGGAACAATTTCTTTTGTCAGACAGTGGATATACTGATCCGCTTCTCCGGTAAAATGATCGTTTTCCGAAACAACAGGCTCATGCGCCCACGGTGAAAGTTCTTCGTCCCATCGCAGATTTGAAATAGAAACGAGATGGAACGGTCTGCAGCCAAGTTTTTCGCACTGCTCTATCAGTGCACGACCCGCTTCCTGATACATATTGACATAAATAACAGGGGCATCCGGTATCTCGTTTCTGAATAAGCTGATCTGTTTTCCGTCTATTCTTGCTTTAACAGGTTCTCTCATATTGCTTCCTCCCTACATTCCAATATAATGCAAGACGGTATGCGTATATCTATCGTATACATAAAATGACAGTAACACAGTCAATAGGTCCGCACACACCTGCGACCAGACAATGCCATACATTCCAATGATATGGTTCAGTATAAACAGCATCGGAATGTTAAACACCGCCCACCGCATCACACCGAGAAACAGCGATTTATTTCCCTCACCAAACCCCTGAAACACATATACCGTAAAAAAGCTCATAAACATTAATGGTGTCGCAAGGCATCGGATTCTTAGGAA
Organism: Clostridium sp.; assembly: GCA_023666975.1. The sequence goes on along the minus strand of JAMPAW010000327.1, from coordinate 639 downwards.
GCCGGTACCTAAGAATACGGTCTGCTGCTCCGGTATAAAGATCCGCATAATGCCTCCCGCGAATATTTCATATAATACAATACTGATGATGCTGACGATGATTCCCACCTTGAGGGAGAATTTTATGATATCATGCATTCTTTCATGATTCCTTGCAGAATAATTGTATGCAACAAGCGGCATCATTCCCTGGCAGATACCGATACCGACATTAAGCGGCAGCCTTTCCGCTTTCAGCACAATGCCAATGGCAGCAAGCGCAATATCATCATAAGCTGCCATCAGCTTATCAATGACCACATAGTCGATATCAAACAGCAGAGTGGTAACCGCCGAAGGAATGCCAACATTAAATATCGAGCCTATGCTGCTCCTGTCAGGCAGGCCGTGCCGGAAACGAAAACGGATAACGGATTGTTCTCTAATCCTGTATGCAGCACAAAAAAAGTAAACACAGGCAATGCAGTTGGAAATCAGTGTAGCAATTCCCACTCCTAATACCTCGTTTCCCTTCGGAAGAAGTACAAACATAAACAGCGGATCAAGTACGATATTGATCATTCCTCCCATCGTGATGCCAAAGCCTGCCTCCCTTGACATGCCGATACTTCTAAGCAGATTAGACATCACATTGGAAAG
>JAMPAW010000326.1 GCA_023666975.1 Clostridium sp. | reverse complement strand
ATGACTCATATTTCACTGTTTCGCATTTTTCTACTTCACACTGACTTTAATCTTCTTACTGATCCCATTTAAAGCCCGTACATAAATGACACAGCTCCCACATTTTTTTGCTTTCAGTTTTCCTGTCTTTGTCACAGCCGCTATCTTTTCATCTGAGGAAGTATAACTGATCTTCGCTCCATGTCCCTTTGAGAGCAATTTTTTCTTCCTGTCTGATTTTATGATTTTAGCACGAATCTGAGCTGAATTACCCTTCTTTAAATGATAGGACTTTTTTTGCAGTTTAATATTTCTAGCGTTTGTCAGTTTTTTATTTTGGCTTCCTGCAATATGCAGAACAGCAGAGGCAGCGATATATTGCTTTTTACCATTTGGCAGCAGACGGTATGCTTTAACCTTCACTTTATAAACCTTTTTTCTTCTAATCTTCCTGCCATTTATTTTATGTATGGCCATCGATTTCCTGTTTTTGCTGACAGATGCTGTGATCCCTTTGAAATCACCGCTGCACAGGGCAGCATAAATATCATACCCGGCTGCACCGGACAGTTTATTCCATGACACAGTCAGGGAATTCTCTGTTATCTTACAGGAAATTTTTTTATGTAAGATAATTCCATTTTTCTTTTTCTGCGACTTTGTCATGATTGCTGTAGGAGATGTTTTTTTATCTACAGATAATTTTGCAATTTTTTCCGTTTTTATTACATAACCACAAATACTGCATTTATAGGTCTTGATTCCCATTTCTGTCTTAGTCGCTTTTTTCGTCACTGTCCCAGCATCCTGCGTGTGGGCACTTTTTTCTGCCTTAACTTTACATACACACTCCTTCCAGTGACCGGTGGCATCTGACTTCCATTCCTTACCGTATACATGAGTATGCGGTTCTTCCGGTCCCGCAGCCACCAATGCGTACTCGCTGAAATGTTCAAGATAAATAATATAGCTGTCTTCCGTCTGTTCACCAGGGATAAACTCCTTCGTCATCTTACCACCCTTCTCTGTCAGACGGTAGCATGAAAATGTTTTGTCCCGGTGGCCTTTCGGGAGCGGAATAATTACTTTAACCAACCCTTCATAACCATTGGAAAAATCTTTCCCATTATATAAAAGCGTCAGATCCAGAAGGTTATAGTGTTTATTTCCATTCAATGTCTCACCAAGTGCAGCCTCTGCTCTTTTTAACCCCGCTTCGTCATAAATCTCTCTCGCCTTAATCTTTATATTTGACAAGTCCAACTCCACATTACTGTCATTCTTGTGTTTCATATTAAAAGCAGGATTTATCGTAATGCTCGTGATGCGGTCATCCTCCGGTATATCTGTTGCCTCAGGTGCTGCTTCTACCTCTGTCGTGGTTTCGTTTTCTTTCTCATAAAGCCCCGGTCCATACTTTTCTATATTTAATGGCTCTGACCATTTCCCCAATTTATAACCATTACTATCCAACTGCCGAACACAGGCATCCACCATATACTCCCCATTTTTTAAATCTCCAAGCCCAGAATAAGATTCCCAGTTCTGATCTCTCAATTTAACAATGGCACCATCCTTCTGCCTGCGGATCCGGATCCAAAAAGAAGATGTGTGTGGATGCCTTAAGCGGTCATAATCCCACAAAACCGTCTCAAATTTGTGATATAGCTTAGGAATCCAGACACTCTCATCGTGAACAGGATCTAACGTAACAGGGTATACTTTGCTGTTATATTTCCCCACCTCATCAACCACACATAATTCAATCTCGTAATCACCCTCAGGATAATCGTCAACATTCATCCAAAGACCTGCATCGCTGTTATACACAGTACCATTCCCATTTACCATAATACGGTATAAATACCGGGATGCACCTTCCACCTTATCCCAGGTAATATATCCGTCCTCGCACTTGATCTGAGGCATGATGATTGACTCATCACGGTCCGGAGTATAGGCAAACTCCAGCCTCCCCCGAGCACTATCATTAATATCATTTGGTGAAGAGCAGGCATATACAGAAATATGCTGTTTGCCATCAGATTCCCATGGGGATATATATCGTTTCCAGTTCTCCAATATCGTCGCTGTACAATAAATCCCACAACTACCAGAGACAAATACGTTATAACCACTTGCCCCCTCCACTTCATCCCAGATAATATTTTCACCACTCTCATCAAAACGGACATTCTGCGGTGTCGCTAACCGGGGCCGCTCAACATCAACATTAACAGCCTTTACCAAAACCTCTTCCGTCCATTCACTCACATGATAGTCCGCATCCATCGCCTGTACGGTAACCAGATATTCATGTTCTTCTCCGCTTTCTGAAAAACTATAACCATAGCTATTACCGGTTGTATAATCCGTTGTGCGAAGTGAATGACTTTCATTATTGTCATAGATTCTTATATTATAACGCGCAGCACCCTCCACTGTATCCCATGTGAGGTGCAGCCGCTGCCCATCCAATGCCTTAACATTTCCCGGCATGGAAATTGTCGCACGATATGGAACAGTGACAGGAGATGAAAACTCCGTCCTCACTCCGGTCTCATCAAAAGCACATACCTGAAATACATAATCGCCAAAATCATACATAGGACAGTGCTCATAAATAAACCTGTTCCACTCAATCTTATTTTCATACCAGTTATATTCCCAGGTATCCTTGCCCTTACCTGCCTGTATCGTATATCCATAGGCACCTTCAACTTCATCCCATACGATGAAACCATTATCCTCATGGACATTCTGTGGCACTGTAAGCTTTATTACCGTTTTCCCTCCTGTCGCACTCGCCTCTGCCGTAAAACCAGAAGGCAGGAAACCTGTGAGCATAGATAAAATCAGTACAAGTGCCGGCAGTTGTTTTCTTACTACTTTTTGCATATATGTTCCTCCTCGTTCTCAATTTTCGTGTCCATCTGACATCCCATCTTTCAGGATAACTTCTGTTTTTTACTATTTCAATATGTGCGCCCTGGTGTGCAATATTATTTCCAATTATATAAAAAAGCGTTGACTGAGAACCGCAACGCTCCAAGAACGGCAGAGCCGTTCTTGCTCTGCGCATCGAGAACTTTCCTATCCCATAAAAAGAAAAAGGAACAGAAAATCCTAATCCCCATAACAGATTTTCTGTTCCTTTTTCTTTTTCACAACATTATTTATGCTTCTCTTCCACCTTCACCGGCAGTTCATACTCCCATTATTGTTCTCATTTCTTCCACCATGCCGCGATCCATTTTCCTGTCTTTGACAGATCACCCTTTGTAAAATTCCCCGTCTTCTGACAGCTGGATCTGATCAGGGAACAGGTTTCATTTTTATTGGACACATTCC
>JAMPAW010000325.1 GCA_023666975.1 Clostridium sp. | reverse complement strand
AGTGATCTCATATAACACACTCGCCTGTGCGCGCCGAGAGACATGGGATCGATGTGGGCTTTCATTTTTTTAATTCAGTTACAACAATAACATCTGCATTTTCCTTATTCCATTCTAAATCCCAATCCTTTAAATGCGAATGACAAATATCCGTTTTCCCATTATGTATGTCGTGTATTATTCCATCTTGATTTAAAGAAGTCCCTCCCCCCACCGCCACTGTTTCCCGCTACGCCGAAATCAGCAACACTCTCCAAAATTAATTATAGCAAGTCATTAACTAAAAAGCTATATTGCTTTGTTTGCAGAACAGAAATTGTCTTTTCGCAACAGCAGCGCATTCAAAATGCGGCGATATTCTTTCAACACAACGCCTTTCGAATACCACCGCATGTTCAGTAATTTGTTATGCCTCTGCACATCTTTATCCGTTTTGCTGTATAACAAAAAACGAAGATGTTCCGGTTGTTCTTTAAATAGAACATCTTCGATTCTGTGTTTTGTTTAGGCATTATGAGAATATATTATAACCCTCTTGCGTGCTATTGTAACATGAACGATTTAAGATTGTTAAGGTAAATGTTACAAAATTGTTACGTTTGAGATTAACATTTATTATACTCCTCTAAATCTTCTGCCAATGGATTGCTAACTGCTAATTTTTCCACAATATCATTACACCTACTGATAAAAATGGTCATTGAACTATCCCATGCAATAATTTCCATTACCGAAAGCGGATGTTGTATTGATATCGGATTGTGCCAAATTTTATCATTCCCGTCTGCTTTTGGTAGTTTATATTTCAAAACTACATCTTTTGCTACATCTTTAGGAAAAGCAGAAAGAACTCCCCATATCCATTGAAAATTTTCATCTTCAATCATTTCTGTCAATTCCTCCCCGGTCATCCAACACCATTCTTTAGATAGCTTTTCAACATATTTTGCATTTTGTGGATAGCATTCATGTCCTGTAATTAACCAATTATAATCTTTTTGAATATTTTCAATTGAACCAAATATGCTTCCAAGAAATGTAAAATACTTTTCTCCCTTATCTATTACTACACCTTTCAATTATCCTTCCCCTTTCATAACCAAGCCATTAAGCATTATCGGGATGGAAAGCTTAATCAGCAGACGCTAAATAATCCCTTTACTACAACCCCTGCTTGTCATCAAAAAAACAACTCGCATCGCTTATCACTGCGCACACTCTATGTAAACTGTAAATTTGCGCGGCACCCCTCCAACCATGTGTCCTATCACTTCCTCTTCCCACCAAGGCAAAATAATTTCTTCAAAATCAGCTACTATATCTTTTTTTAACTTTAAATTACTTTCCAGCATCACGTCATAATTACGGATAAGCATAACGATTATCTTCTGTTCGATCCACATCAAATCACTTATATAGTCATTGCACCATTCGATTTCCATTTTAGGTATAACATGTGAGAAACCAAATGCATATGACATAGCTTCAACATAGTCTTCTTCCGTCTTAATATCAGCTCCATCAATTTCTGCGAAAAAAACATCACTGCATTGCACTGCGTTTTTCTTAATCGAAAGAGCTTCCTCTTTCGTAACATAAACTATCTTATTATTCATTTTCAATTCTCCATAATCAAACCCTTCATGTTCCACACTTGCAGATCACATAAACAGCTGCCTGAATTTTGAAATTATTTTTTCATATTCCGCTTTTTCGTAATTACTATCCCACTCATGAGTTTCATTCATATACTTTATTCTTTTTTCAAATGTCATATAAAAAACATTTTCTTTAGCACTTGGATGATTTATTAAAACTCTCGTTAAAAGAACTATCACTTCTCCTTCATACATTTCTCCGCATAGCGGATCATCAAGAAGCCTCTCTTCTGCAAGCGGTACTGCTATATCAAGATAAACTTCTTGCCGAAGCATACGAGAAATATCACCAATTGTAAGCATATTTATCTTTTTTTGAACCATTTCGTAAAACCATTTATCCAAAGGCGAATCCTGTTTTATGTCTTTTAGTTTTATACCCTTTAATTCATATATCGTAGTTTCCACTATTTAATTCCTCCATATGGTGCAAAGATTTCCTCAATTATTCTAAGGTAATCTCTTACTGAATTATATTTCCCTTGTATAAATGCCCTCACATCTGGAGCTAAGTCAGGATTCTTAAGTGAACCCGACAATGTTTTTTCTACCCTTTGCAAACCTGCATATGCATCTCTTACTTCTTGTTCGTGATTCCAGTATCCACCGTTAGACTTCGCAATGGGATTCCCTCGCAAATCGTTAAGAGCCGCCGCTGTTAAGTCGCTACTTTTCAAATGGTCATTAGTAATATTATCCGCTGATTCTACCGCTGACGACCAGCTTCACCCGGTCAAGCAATCTAATATTCAATAATATTTTGAAGTCTTCCGTTTTTCCTTTGCAGAATGTACATATTATCATCTATTGCCTCGCTTTTCAATGCCTCTATCGGAATATCAGGAATAACACGCCTATTCAAAAGCCATATTACTATTCCTTTTGCTTTTAAAATAGTACTCATTATGTCCGACTCATAACACATGTCCGTTTCTAACCCCACTCCTGCTACATCCACGGAATTTTTGATTAATCCGTTTAATTCCAGAACCATTTGAATTATTCTCTTATAAAACATCCAATTATCCGGTGTTATTTCTTCACAGTCCAGCATTGAATAGCCTTCCGTATTAAACCATAATGTATATAGATAGCGGCCTCTCAATTTTTCTGCATAGATACCCATATCTTTCATTTGCGAATGACTTGTTTTCAGCACCGCAATATGACCCCTGTTCAACACAGATTCGACATCCTCTAAAGATTCAAGCCGCTTCTCATTATCCCACATCCAACTATCAATACTGTTCGCCGACTCTATACATATTCCATATTTATTTAATAATGATGATAGGGTAAACAAATTCATCATTTTACAACATAATAAATTTACATCTAACACTATGGCCATATATTCCTCCGCAGCATCCCCGATACATCTTCCTGCATAATAGCAGTTCTTTTCCCATATCTTAGATGCCTGTTCCTCCAGATAGCAGTCAACCGTGTCCGCGGGGTTCAGGGAGAGGAGCTCAAATTCTACATATCCGTAGCGCTCCCCGCTGTAGGTATACTCGTTCTCATGCTTCACGCCGCCGTAGATCAGTTCTCCATTTACGCTGTAACGGCAGGTCTCCGGCAAATGGGCCTTTGTGTCCGTCAGGCCGCTGACGCCGCCCCCTTGGGTCATACAGGTAGTATGCCGTGCGGCTGGTCTGGTTGAACATCTCCCGGCTGATC
>JAMPAW010000324.1 GCA_023666975.1 Clostridium sp. | reverse complement strand
ATAAGCGTTTCCCCCACCGGATTTGCGCCACAAAACGGCAAATTCCCCTGCGAATCCGTGTACACCGCCGAAGGTTCTAAGGAAGAGCTGATTAAATTAGCGCTTCCTTAGAAAATTTTATCCGAACATTGATACAATGCTCTTTCACTATAAATAATCAGAAAACCTCCAAATCTTGCTTGACTTAGGGGCTTAAATCAGTTCGTTTACTGTTTCGTTACATATTTCTGCAATCTACTCTGTGGTTTCTCTGGTATTGTATATGCCAACTTACTACTTTCCAATAATGGTTTAAGAAATGTTCTTGTCATATAAGTTAAATTCTTATAACCTATATGTTTTGAAATTTCTTTTTTGGTTCTTGCTATTTTACAAAATTCAAGTATCTTTTCCGCAACAGCATCGCTTCCGACTTGGTCACTGACTTGGTCACTAACTTGGTCACTACCCTTTGGACCTGACTTCATTGTAGCAGTTTCATTCAACGGAATTATTGTTTTAAAAACATCTCCTTCTACAAATTGCGGAACTCCACCGGAATACAACTTTGTAAACTTGTAAGTATTCCGCATACCAGAGCCCAACTCATCTGCGAGACCGATTTCCCTAAACACCTTTGAAATTGCAGGATTCTTAGGAAATGGCTCAAATGTATTCAAATTTAAACTTCCATATCCATGCGTTCTGTTGCTGTTCTCCGCAAATATCCTGTCTTTCTCAATTACCATCTTTGCAACATAACCGCTTGAATAATCTCTATGCGCCAAGCTGTTTGATATAATTTCTCTTAAAATTGCATCTCTGGCACTAACAGACTGCATTCCATCTAAGACAAATGGATCGCTTAAATGCTTTTTGGCAAAATCACTCATTCTGTCATAGCTGTCCAAGAGATTGGTAACAATTACATCTCTATCATCATATCTGTCCAAATTCTGCACTCTGAAAATCATATCCGTTTTATGCTGTGGAAGAGCCGACATAATAGTCGTATCTTTTCCAAATAACAGAATTGCTGCCAGTGTAATTCCTTCTCTTCTGCTTTCATGATTTAACAAAATAAGACCTGCACTTCTTAATAGTTCTTCATCATCCATTGATAGCCAAGGGTGATTGTTGCTCCTTGCACGAGTCATTTTTCTGGCTCTCTCTATTAAGTCAGAACGAAGTACATCCATTCCCCATTCTGGAAATACCTTATTAACAAAATAGGTTCCTTGTTTTCTTGCATACAGTTTATACACAAGCTCTTCATTATCTGTAATATCAATATCGGATTCATTATTTCTATCATATATTCGCCCGGAGCATCTGCTTACTTGCGTACCAACAGGCACATAAATATACAGAATTTTTGTCCCGTGAAAATCATATTCCGTCGGTGTTAAAAATAGCGGTGGATACATTTTGTTTGCATTATTAATTGCAGTCACAAAATCTTTTTTCATTTTTTCAATGCAATTAGGTTCTATGCCAAGTATCTCTCCATTATCTTTCACACCTAAGAAAACATGACCACCATCTCTATTAGAAAATGCACAGATACTTTCATAAACATCCTTAGTAATATCTGTTGTGGATTTCTTGAACTCAGTAGTATGACACTCGCCTTTGCTAATAATTTCTAATAATTCTTTTTCGTTCAATTCATTCGCTCCCTTCTGCATTTTCTGCCATAATTAACAGGTCAATTTTAACATATCATCAGCTAAAATTCTACTTCCTGTTATCCCTTATAAATAATATTTTTGTGTTATCTTTAATTACCCTCTAATGCCTCCACTGCTTCTACACGCCAATCTTCTTCTGCCATCCTTTTTTCTTCATAAGAAATAATTGCTTCATCTTCTCTCTCTTTTTCCAAGAATTCATCTACAGTACTTTTAATAACTTCAATACTGCTATCATCATATGAGTCCATAACTATAGGCATATGGCTTGTCTGTTCTGGGTTATACTCTGCTTCACCATTTATATAGCCAACATTTCCATTTACCGTATTTTCATCTGTATGATATACTCTGATTTGCATTGCACTTGCAGTACCCTCTGAATCATCAATATCTATAATTCCATGTATTTCTAATTTTTTACCACTCCTACCGATTATTGTAAACAGCAATTGCTCATCTGTCATATCCCGCAGCTTACATTCTCCAACTAATTTAATTCCTTCATCAAAATATACTTTGTTTACCACATCTGCATAAATCTCATCTATCGTATCCTGAAATAAATTTAAAATCTCCTTCTTATCCCTTATCTTTACACCAGACTCCGATTCTATGATTTCCATTCGGGCTTCTTGTTCATACCCCCTTTGGTCCGCAATTACTTGCAATGTTTCTTCAACCTCTTCTGAACAATTTTCCTCATCAAACTTAATAACCGCTTCTTGTATAAATCTTCTAAATTCTCTAGTATCACTTAACATAGTTTCTTTAGACACATAATCCAACAATTTGTTATGCGCAACATGATTTCTATTTGCAATAAAAGAAGTTAGTAATTCTTCCCACTTTATTGAATCAGCTATTAGCGGTTTAAAAAACCTTTCCCATATATTATATTTTTTAACATATCTATCCTTTAAAAATTCCAATGCTGACTGCATTTTATCCAAATGTGTTGTTGCAAATATTCTTTCCTTAATAAGTTTTTGCATTTCGGGACTATCCGACATAACATCTGAATAAATATCTGCCTTTACAGTATCCATTAACTTTTCCAATGTTACTGTATAAAGATTGATATCTATATTGTTAAAGTTAGGCACATTCCTTTTTATGATTACAGCATTTTCTTCAATGCTGGCTTTTAACTTATAGAATTCTGGTTTGTCATGCCATTCAATCCCAAAATGCTCTATCATAATTCTACTAATAAATGCCCGCAACTCATTCTCTGCCATGTAAATATTTGAATACACCTCTCCAGATAACTCCAGCGACTGATTATCCTTTATCCAAACACATTTGTACCAATCCCCAATCAATGCATTTTTAATACCTATTTTCAATTTTTCTAAAAAATGGTCATATCCATCTATCCTCTCACGCATTTGTGGAACTGGTATACCAATGCGTATCTGAGAATATCCTACCTTAATAGTTAATTGTCTATTCCATTCGTAAGTATCCATCTGAAAAATTACTGTATACTCTACATCATTGTGGATTACTTTAAATTCAAAATTACCAATCCGATCCGTACAACCTATATATTTTACTTTACAGTCCGAACCAAGCAAAATTTCAATTCGTGCCATCATTCCCTGACAATACTCATCTGCTATATCCTCAACTTGTTCAACATCTGCCTCAAAAATATCGTCCTTAACT
>JAMPAW010000323.1 GCA_023666975.1 Clostridium sp. | reverse complement strand
AATAATACGCACTCCGTCATTGATTGCATTTTTTAAGTCTTGGGAATTTTTATCTTCGCCTATGGTTTCTATTGCCCCCAACTTATGGTCAAATCCCGAAATCGTCTCCTGAAGCTGTGCATCCAATACGGTACGGTCTGTCACAACGATCACGCTGGAAAATACCGGTTTATTATCCGCATCAAAAAGCGATGCAAGGCGATAAGCCGTCCACGCAATAGAATTTGACTTGCCGGAACCTGCGCTATGCTGAATTAAATAGTTTTTCCCTGCACCATTTACCCGTACATCCGCAATAAGTTTCCTGACTACATCCAGCTGGTGATAACGGGGAAATATCAATGTTTTCCCTTTCTGCAAATTGATAAACTTCTGGATAATGTCTAACATACTGTCTTTCTGGAACACAGTTTCCCAAAGATACGCCGCAGGGTATCCATCCGGATTCAGCGGATTGCCTGCACCGCCGTCAGAACCGGCTCCGTTGGAACCTTGGTTAAACGGTAAAAAATAGGTATCTTTTCCCGCCAGTTTCGTTGTCATCCAAACTTCTATATGGTCAACACAAAAATATGCCAGAATCCGCTTGTTAAATTGAAAACATATTTCTCTCGGATCTCTGTCATACATCCATTGTGCTTTGGCATTGTCTACATTCTGTCCCGTGTACTGGTTTTTTAGTTCAAATGCAAACACAGGAATTCCATTTACTACAAGCGCCATATCCACAGACTTTTTCGTATCTGCGGAATAGTACCATTGTCTGTAGCATTCTATTTCGTTTTCTGCATACTGCATCTGTGCCGTATCATTCAATGCGGACTCTGGCTTGAAATAGCAGACCTTAAAAGTAGTTCCTCTATGTTTGAAACCGTTCCGTAAAACGTGAAGCACTCCATCCATGTCACAGGCATTGTTAAACGCGACGCAGAATTTGCGCACAGGGTCTATATCATTCTGCCGCTCAAACGCTGCCCACTCTCTTGGCTGGGTGCGTTTGATAAAAGAAATCAATTTATCCGGATATACGCCTAATTTCGGATCATAAGTTCCATTTCCTTTTGTATATCCGCCCTTGTCCGATATGAGGAAGAATTCTATGTCAGATTCAAATTGTTTTTCGGTGGTAACTGTTATTCCCATACGTTTTCTCCTGAGTCCATTGTTTGAGTTTATCCGCTTAACACTTAGATGTCAAAAATAATGAATGTCTCGCTTCGTGAAACATTCCTATGATAATCAAAAATCGCTACATGTGGCAACTTTTGATTCTTTTTGCATTCGTAAAGGAACTGCCGTGTCAATTATGCTCACTCAATTCAAATTTTTTCTCTCCATGCTAGAAATATTTGTCAGTACACAAATGTCCTCATAGTGCCAATCATCACATTCATCAAAGTACAGTTCTTCTTTTCGCTTTTTAAATATTCGAAATGGACTGCTGGTAGAATTATCATATACATGGCAAACATCACATGTTTGTATTACATCCTTAACTAACATCAATGCTCTGTCATATCTTTCAATTATTTTCTCTTCCGGCACATCATGTCCGCCAGATTCTACCCTCGCCCTCACACGCCATACGTTAATCATAGAATCTGCCGTTAGGATATAATAACACCGTATAAAATATCCCTTTTCTTTTGCTCTCTTTAGCAGTTTCAAATTGCGATCCGTTGACATCACTGTTTCAAAACAGAATTCCTGCATCTGTTCCAAATGCTCTTCTCGCTGTCTTTCTGCTAATTGTGCCGCTTCTAAATCAGAGCATTTCAAATATTTTTTGATTTCATCGGCATTGATGTAATCCATTGGAGGTTTTAACAATTGGGTAAACGTACTCTTGCCGGAACCATTCGGACCGGCAAAAACAACAATTTCAGGCTTCTTTTGAAACGCGCTCACTATACCGCCCCTTTCTCATTTTCCGTCCCACCTCTGTCCGGGTTCCGTCACTATTTTCCTGATATATAATCTGACTTTCTCTGTCATATATAACCACCGGAACCCCCAATGCCTTGTTTTTCTCCAACTCAATTCTTACCGCTTCATTTGCGCGCTTGACAACTGTTTCGTCTGGAATATAGTCTTCTCGTTTCATGTTTTGATGGTCTCCTTTCTTTTATCAAAAATCTCCAATTGCCTAAACACTGTTTTGGCAATTCGCTCCTCATAATTTAAATAAAATCGTCTGAAAAATACTAAATTTCCCTTAGAAAAGCCCCTGTCAAACTTTTCCGTCAAATACTCATCATAGTCTTTATAATCTTTTTCCCATATTGGGCACGTTCCTGCCCTTCCTCAATCCACTTGCCAAGAGAATAATATGTCATGAGCTGTGCTAAATTTACCTGTTCGCAGCAAGCTGTCGGGCATATTGTATTAGTTCTATCGCATTTGCTATTGGCACATCTAATGATTGATCTGATTTTCCCATTTCATTTTTATCGCCCATCTGTTCTCCTTCTAATTCATTTTATAGTATAAATAAATTTTTTAATACATAGTTGCCATTTTGCTATCATTCAAGTTCCTTTTTGGCACTTACTCTTTTCTAGTTTCCTTTAAATAAGCTCCCTGTCGCAGTTTCCTCTGCAAATATAAATACTTGTCTCGAATAGAGCCATCCACAGTAGTGTCTAACATATATTTGATTTGATTCTCAACATTCTCGTAAGTTGCTTGATCTCCATCAAAAAGCATCTTTATGCAATTTACTGCATAAAACGCATCATCATCTCGAATCAAAATTGATTTTAGTATAGATCTATAATCAACATCGCTATTTTCATTGTTATCAACCACAAACTGCAATGTTTCTCCCGTCAATATTATTCTAGGATAGCTCGCATTATTTTCTTCCAATAAATAAGCTTGCGTTAGTCCCGGACCATAAATTATATCTTTATTTGCATATAAATGTCCGCGAACAATAGCTCCTCGCAAAAAAATAGGTATATTATTTTTATATAGATCATATTGAAAATTCATGCAAGACATTATAATACACAATAAGGCGTTAGGCAAATTTACATCAATATAAAAGCAAATACTATCAGACATCACTTTTATTTTTAGCTCATTTGCTGTATTTTCGCTTATTATAATCTTATTACCCAAATATGCTGCCTTCAAGGGTTTTCTGTTGGAAAACCTCGCAAAAACTTTGGCTATTTCATCGCACGAATTATCAGCTATAAATTTTTTAAATCCTAATATGTCTAAAAAAGCTATATAACATTCTGCATATTCTACCTTCTCCATAAAATACCTCTTTTCGAATAATCTAACTTCTTTAATATATAACCATCTTTAATGAATACTAATTTTAAATGCTAGTCACTATAAACCC
>JAMPAW010000322.1 GCA_023666975.1 Clostridium sp. | reverse complement strand
GGCTGTTTTCGTTATCTTTTTCAATTTTTTCTTCTTTTCTGTCATCCCACAGTATGATGCGCAGGCCTTTTGTCAAAAAGGCCATCTCGCGGAGTCTTACCTTTAAAATATCAAAATCAAAGTAGGTTGTCTCCGTAAAAATCGTATCGTCCGGCATAAAGGTGATCCTGGAGCCCGTTTTTTCCGCAGGGCATGTTCCTACTTCCTTTAAGGGATAACAGACATGACCCTTCTCATAACGCTGCCTGTATACCTTACCCTCCTGACAGATTTCTACCTCCAGCCAGTTGGAAAGCGCGTTTACGACAGAAGCCCCGACACCGTGAAGTCCTCCTGATACCTTATATCCTCCACCGCCGAATTTTCCGCCGGCATGAAGAATCGTAAAAACCACCTCTACCGCGGGAATACCGGCCTTGTGATTGATTCCTACCGGAATACCGCGGCCGTTATCCGTTACCGTGACAGAGTTATCTTCATTGATGGAAACTTCTATGGTATCGCAGAATCCTGCCAGCGCCTCATCCACCGCATTATCTACGATTTCATAGACAAGATGGTGAAGACCTCTGCTGGATGTGGTTCCGATATACATACCCGGACGCTTTCTCACAGCCTCCAGCCCTTCCAGAATCTGAATCTGGTCTGCGCCGTACTCGTGATCCACTGTTGTATTATTCATGGTTTCTTCGCTCATTCAAAACCTCTTTCCTGCAGCCGGACAATCGGCTGCATACAATTAACGGTTATCGCCGTTACTCATATCGGTAACCGTTCCCTCAGAAACTTTAAAAACTCTGTTGATCTCAAACCTGTTATTGACAAATTCTTCCAGACCCGTACAGGTGATGATTGTCTGAATATCCCCGATACTGTTCAGCAGATAATTCTGCCTGTTGGAATCCAGTTCGGAAAGTACGTCATCTAACAACAAAACAGGCGTATCTTTGGCTATCTTTTTCACAAGCTCTATCTCCGAGAGCTTTAACGATAAAGCCGCTGTACGCTGCTGACCCTGAGAACCGTATTTCCTGATATCAATATTTCCCTCCATAAAGGAAAAATCGTCCCGGTGAGGACCCACCGAAGTCATTTTTGCCTTGATATCTCTTTCCTGACTGTTTTTCAGCTTTTCTTCAAAATCCTCTATTTCAACATCCGGTTCATATACTATTTTTATATTTTCTTTATCGCCGGACAGTTTTTTATGTATTCCGTAGATAATTTCGTTCAACTGATCCGCAAATATTTTTCTTCTCTCGATAATCTTACTTCCGAAAGAAACCAACTGCATGTCCCAGATACCTAAAGTTTCCTTTAACTGCGGATTGAAATACATATCTTTTAAAAGCCTGTTCCGCTGGTTTACAATTTTATTATAATGATTCAGATTGTAAAGATAAAATTTATCCAACTGGCACAGCTCCATATCCACAAATCTTCTTCTCTCGGAGGGACCGTTTTTAATGATTCCAAGATCCTCCGGAGAAAAAAATACGACGTTGCAGATTCCCAGCAGATCGGCCGCTTTTTTCAGCTTCTGTCCGTCAACCGCTATTCCCTTTGAACCTGATTTTCGAAGATGCATGTCAACTCTTGTCTCTATGCCTTCTTTTTCCACATACGTCCTGATATGGGCTTCTTCTCTGTCAAAATTAACAATTTCCCTGTCCTTGCTTCCCTTGTGGGATTTTGTGGTAGCCGCCAAAAAGATTGCTTCCAATATATTTGTTTTCCCCTGGGCATTATCTCCGTATAATATATTTGTTCCGCCGTCAAACTCCATGGTAAGGGAATGATAATTTCTGTAATCAGCCAGCTCAAGCGATTTGATAATCATTTTTATGCCCCTGTTTTTATTCTATTTTAATCGCATATTCGCCGTATTCCACAAGATCCCCGGCAACCAGCTTTTTACCCCTCTGCGTTTCAACCTTTCCGTTCACCTTTACTTTGCCGTCCTGAACCGCATATTTTGCTTCCACTCCGGATTCCGCAAAACCGGCTGCCTTTAAAGCCTGGCCGAGTTTTATGAAATCGTCTCTCAGGTACAAGGTTTCCGTATTTTTATCATTTTTCGACATATAGATTCGCTTTCTTTTCCGTAAATTTTTAATCGATAGAAAACTTCGTCACGGTAAGCATCGTTTACGGTATTTTTTCGGAGTCATCCTTAAACAAAACGCCTGCGTCAGCTCACCGTTGAAAAATTAACCGGAAGAATCAGATAAATATAACTCTCCTCATTATTTTTTATAAAACAGGGCGCTTTCGGATTAACCATATAAAGCTCTATGTATTCATCGTCGATGACGCGGAGAGCATCTATCAGAAATTTAGGATTAAAGCCTATCATCAGGTCTTTACCCTGCTTTTCGATATCAATATCCTCGTTCATGCTTCCGATAATGGAATTGATGCGCAGCTCCATACTGCCATCCGTGATATTAATGATAATAGGCTTCTTATCGCCCTCCTTTACAAGGAGCGTAGCTCTGTCAATACAGTTGATAAATTCCTTTTTGTTGATTTTAACCTTTGTCTCATAATCGCTGGAAAGCATCTGGTCTATTCTGAAATACTCTCCTTCGATTAGGCGGGACACCACCGTCGTGTTATCAAATTCAAACACAATGTGATTTGAAGTGAAAGAAATCGTTACATAGCTGTCTGCTCCTCCGGGAAGTATTTTACTTACTTCATTCAGGGTTTTACCCGGAACCACCACCTTTTTCGGCGCGTAGCTTTCCCTCATCTCTATTTTCCGTATGGAGATGCGGTGCCCGTCCAGAGAAACAATCTTCAGCTGGTTTTCGTTGATTTCAAAGAGTTCTCCCGTCATCATCTTGTTATTGTCATTGTCCGAGATCGAAAAAATAGTCTGCCTCACTACTTCCTTTAAGGTGAACTGACTGATTTCAATGCTGTCTTCTTTCTCCACCACCGGAAGATAGGAAAAATCTTCCCCGGATTTTCCGATAATCGTGAATTTTGACTTTTCACAGGTGATAAATGTCTTGTAGGAAGAATCCGTTTCTATCGTAATATCACTGTCGGGAAGCTTTCTCACAATCTCAAGAAATATCTTTGCTTCGAGAGCTATCATTCCCTTTTCAACGATATTGCCTTCTATAATCGTCTCTATTCCGAGATCCATATCGTTTGCCGTCAACGTAATGATTCCCTTTGAAGCGTCTATCATGATACATTCCAAAATAGACATGGTAGTTTTGTTTGAAATTGCCCTGGATACAATCTGTACTCCGTTCAAAAGGTTGGATTTGGAACAAACTAATTTCATGTGTATAACTCCCTTCGTCAGTGAAAACCTGTTTCTGCGCGCTTAAAATAATATAAAAAGATAAAGAAATTCATATTA
>JAMPAW010000321.1 GCA_023666975.1 Clostridium sp. | reverse complement strand
GGGGACGATTAGATGCTGGAAATACGAAATCTGACAAAGCGATATGGAAAATTTCTTGCAGTAGACGACTTGAATCTGCACATTCAAAAAGGGGAAATATATGGTTTTGTCGGTCCGAACGGTGCCGGTAAAACGACGACTATGCGTATTGTATGCGGACTGCTGAAAGCTACCGGCGGAACGGTGCTGGTAGACGGTATTGATGCGTTGGCCAATCCGGAGGACATTAAGCGCAAGGTAGGTTATGTGCCGGACTTTTTTGGCGTGTACGATAATCTACGGGTAATGGAGTATATGGAGTTTTACGGCTCCATGTATGGCATAGACAAAGAAACCGTGGACGAGATTGCAGAGGGGCTTTTAGAACTGGTGGATTTATCGGACAAAAGAGAAGATTTTGTAGACCATCTGTCACGGGGCATGAAGCAGAGGCTTTGTGTTGCCAGAGCACTGATTCATAATCCGGAGCTGCTGGTGCTAGATGAGCCCAATTCCGGTCTGGACCCACGGGCGAGATTTGAGATGAAAGAGGTTTTGAAAAACCTCGGCTCTATGGGGAAAACGATTATCATCAGCTCACATATTCTGCCCGAGCTGGCGGAAATGTGTACCAGTATAGGGATTATGGAGCATGGCCGTCTGATTGCCGACGGAAGAGTTGACGAGATTATGTCGCAGTCCCATGGTGGACAGCCCATTAAAATGCGTGCTTTTGTGCCGCAATATGACGACCGGGAGGAGGAACGTGAATATATCGTAAGGGTATTGAAGGAGCAGCCGAAAGTAGGGCGGGTGTCCTTTACCGAGGACGAGCTTCAGATTTCTTTTGCCGGTGGTGACAGGGAGGCAGCGCAGCTGTTAAAGGCATTGTTTGAACATAATATCATGGTCAGCCATTTTTATCGGGAAAAAGAGAATCTGGAATCCCTGTTTCTTGAAATTACAGGAGGTGGGCAGGAATGAAAAAAAAGATCAACATGAATCCGATATTGAAAAAAGAAATGATGGTAGGTTCGAGAAGCATCAAAATGTCTCTGGGACTTATGGGAGTAAATATATTACTGACATTGATTGTATTGATGGTCATGGGGATAAATAATTCAATCAGCAATTATTCCGGTTATGATTATTCCGGTCTGGTCTATCTGTTTCCGATACTCGGCTGCGTGGAGTGCGGGCTGCTGAGCCTGATTGTACCGATTATCACCTCCGGGGCAATTTCCGGCGAGCGGGAGCGGCAGACTCTGGATATTATGCTGACAACACCGGTTTCTCCGATTTTTATTGCCATAGGAAAGCTGGAGTCGGCAATGGCGGTTGTCATGATGTATATGGTGACCAGTATTCCGGTTATGGCGATTGCCTTTGTACTGGGAGGAATGAGCTGGTGGGCACTTTTGGGACTGATTATCATGCTGTTGTATCTTGGCATCTATGTCGGCAGTGTCGGTATTTTTTGTTCCAGCGTCGTGAAAAAGTCGGTTATGGCAACACTGCTTACGTTCATTATCGGCATAGGGCTTTTGATACTCACGTCGATCGTGTTTTCGGTAGGTAGCTCCGTTATTTCGTACCGGGCATATCGGGCATCCACAACTCCTGATTTAGGACTGCTGCCGCTTGTGTTGATGTTTAATCCCTATACACCGATTTTTGATTTTCTGGTACGGGTAATGAGCAGCAGCAGTATAGCGGAAATGATTGGAGACACAACCAAGGTTTCGCTTACGCTGCAAAACCTGTATAACTACTGGATTCCGGTATCCATGGCGTTGAATCTGTTTGTGGCATATGGCTTTTTGAAGCTGGCGGCAAAAAATATCACGGTGACGAAGAGGAGTAAAAAGAACAAAAAATAAACTGTTGCAAAACGCCTGTTTTTCAAGACGTTCGTTGTACAATATAGACAAATCAATGCAGGCACGCTTGCGCTGCTTGTCGCACGTAATGGTACATAAGGTGCCGAAATACGGCACCTAAGTACCAACGGCTCCAAAGCACCTGCTTATGATATTGTCGATATTGCACAACTGGATTTTGGAAATCAGGAGTTTCGCAATTGCCTAAATATCGACAGGGGTTTGAAAGGAGATAGGGCGTGGATATAAAAATCAGGCAATTTGTGTATCGTGTCAGGGCAAGATTAAGGGAACAGCAGATTATTGAAAATTTAATCCGGTTTGCCGGAATCGGACTGTTGGTGGCGGTTATCCTCTCGGTCGTTTCGCTGTGGATTCCATTTTACTATGCTGTCCCCGCGGCTTGTGGGATTGTCGGGTTTTGCTTTGTGCTGGGAGTTCTCGCAGGGATTTATCGGACACCGACGCCGACGGAGGCAGCACTCAAGGCTGATGCAAAGGGGTATAAAGAAAAAATCTCCACGGCATTTTTTCTCCGGGACAGGGAAGACGCATTCAGCTGTCTGCAAAAAAAAGATGCGTTAGCGCTTATGGAGGAATTTCAGATACGGAAGGAATTTCCACTGCGGCTTCCGTGGAGACGGATACTGGTTTTACTGGTGCTTTCGCTTGTGTTTGCTGTCAGCAACCAGATCGTTAGTCCGGCGAGGGAGACGGCGAGGCTTAAGCAAGATGTGGCGAGAGAGGTCAAAGAGGATATTGCCCGCCTGGAAAAAGTGGAAAAGAGACTGGCAGAAAACAACGGGATTTCCGAGACAGAGCTTGCCGAAATCCGCGAACAGCTGGAAAATGCAAAACGGGAGTTATCTGCGGCTGATTCCGGGGAGGATATCCGAAAAGCAGAGGAGCGTATCATGAAAAAAATGGAAATGGCCGCCGAGAATACGCAGAACAGGGAATTGAAGGAAATTGTGGAGCAGGCGGCAGAGGAAGTCGGGGAGGCGGCAAAGAAGAGGGAAAGCGATTATGCTGATGCGGAAAGTGCATCGAATGCGGCACTTGATGACAGCACGTCCAAGCAGACAGATTCGGCGTCGGAGCAAAACGGTACAGATTCCCAAAACGGCCAGAAGGATAATCGGAACAGCGATAGCCACCGTCGGGACAGCAGCCAGGACAGTGGCCAGAACAGCAGTCAGCACAGCAGCGAAAGCGGTAATGGAAATGGGGACGGCAGTAATTCAGGAAACGAAGCAGGCAATAAAGGACAAAAGAACAGCAATTCAGGAAATGCCGGCGGACAGGAAAATGGTTCCGGAGACGGCTGGAATTACGGCGGAAAGGAAGGCCGTGAGGGAGCAGGAAAAACGAACGAAAATATTACGGTTCCGGAGGGGGAAATCGGAGATGATGAGAATTTAACCGGTAAGACAGATAAAAGCGGTCAGGAGACAAAAGAAAAATCCAGTCAGTCGAGGACGTGGTCGGGTAATAAGGTAAGCTATGGCGAGGTATCCGGGAAAT
>JAMPAW010000320.1 GCA_023666975.1 Clostridium sp. | reverse complement strand
CAATCCAATAATATACATAGATGGCCTCCTTCTATTTTACCCATGTAGCTTTTAACATATATCCATTTTTAATTGGTATTACATGCAATTCACCCGCATTACGGAGTACAGCCTCACGTGCAATCCACAATCCCAGTCCAGTTCCATCCTCTTTACTACTTTCTCTGGCATTTAATGTTGCATCTGGATTCTGTCGGTATCTCTCATCTAGTTCCGGTCCATTGTTTGACATTTCCAAGTATACTTTCTTTTCATCTTCATATACTGAAAAATCTATTAATCTTATACCATCAGCCTCTTCTAAATAGTATGCAGAATTCAAAATGAAATTATTCAAAATCAAATGCAAATCTACCTCTGGCAGTCTTAGTTCTATCTCTCCTTCAACACTTACAGAGTTTATGGTAATAAATTTTCTGTCAAGAAGAGGCTGCCATATTTCAGTAATATGCACAAGAAAATCCTTTAATTGTACGGATTTGGCTTCGAACTTTTCCTGCTTTACTGAATCCATAATCAAATTTACCCATTCAGACAACAATTCATCTGTTTCGTTAAGTTCCTCCAATAATACATATGGATTAAAATCCTCATCTCCACAAAAAGGTTGATAATTTAGCATTCTATTAATCGCCTCTTTTAAATGCTGACCTCTGCTTCCTAATTGAGTTCCTATTCGTGTAATTTCATGTGAAAATGTCTGAGCCATTACGCCTGCTGAACCAAGAATCATCATTAATTGTTCCGTAGATGACTTATTTTCTTTTTCCTTTCCCAATGATACAATTGCATCTTTTAAATCATCTTCCGAAAATTCATGATTATCATAATTATTTTGTTCTGCATTATCCTTGTAAGTCTTTTGTTCTTTTTTACTTTCCTGTTCCCTTTCTTTCAGTACTTGTTCATATATTTGTTGAACCTTATCATCATGTGCTTTTTTCTTCGCTCTTTCCCACGCTGCATACTCCCTTAATGCATATTGTCTGTCATATTCAAACTTCCCTAAAATACCTTGTATAATCTCAATAAAGCAATCGTACTCTCTATTAGAACTCATCCCCTCACGATTTGCATTATCTTCTAACTTAGGGTTATTCACTCTGCCAATAGAAACGCTACCTATTAGCTGATTTGATGACACACGCCAATTACCACTTTCATGTGATGCCGCAGCAGGACTTCTTTGAACCCTGCCACCTAAATCAATCCAATCGAAAAAATGCCCTTCATCACCATATGGTCTTACCTTAAAACTATCTCGGTATATTTTGATACCAGAAAAATCTTTTAATAACTGCTTTCTTTTTTTGCTCTTAAAATCTTTTACTATTCCAACTGTGCTTTTCTGATTCTTCAAATAATACATTTTTACACAAAACGGACCAACGTCATTATATCTATCAATTCTTTCCTTAGGGTTTTCCAAGATTTCCTTTAGGGAATAATGAAACTCTTGTTTTCCATCAAAATCATTTCGAGTATATTTCTTTAATTCAAAAGCTTCTCTACTCCAAAATTCATTTAAATCATATTCTTCTATATCAGTAGGTGAGTACTCCCTTCGAATTACTTTTTTAGTAATATCTATTTCATTTCTATCTAAAGTAATTGATATATTGCCTTTCCCATCAAAATCAGCCTCAATCAAATAGTCATAATTTTCACGCGTTATTCCTTCACTTTCCGTTTCATAATTTAATTTTGGATATTTCTCATTTCTAACAAAAACATCAAATCGATCAACACTACCAAGTGGATTAATATTTTTAAGATTGTTATTTACCTTTGTATATAATTTTTCATCCCAAAGTTCTCGAACAGGACTCAAAATAATCATAGTTCCTGTTGTCCAGCCAAAATCTTTAACTAACACATAATCATCATCCAAATGCTTTTTAACTAATTCCTCAAAATTTTCTCCATATTCTTCAAGACTCGCCTCAACTTGATTTAATAATTTTGCATCATCAAACTGCTGCCAGTCTATTTCCCATTTATATAATTGTTCCTTTTCACACTTCGTAAATACCCGTGTGCAAAATGAAAGTTTATCGAGAGCAAATCTCCCAATTCCTTTCGCCCCTGTTTTAATTCTCTTTTTTTTGGGACTGTAAATATTTACTTCTTTATTATCTGTACCAATATTCATCCATGCCGATTCTAATATTTCCCTGTTCATTCCCGAACCGTTATCTATTACAATTATTTTAGAAATTGAGCGCAAATATTGTTCCATTTCTGCCAAATTAACTTTTTCACTCTCATTCAACACATAAACTCCATCTTTAACACTATAATTATCTAAAATCAGATTCATATTCTCCTTAAAATATCTATTTACTTCCGAACGAGTTAAAGATTTTGGTACTTCATTATATGGATTTATGTACTTTACATAAACACACTCTGCATCTGCATCGTATCCATTTTTTACCAATTCAACTATAGCACCGTCTACATCAGAAATATTCTCTCTACCAATAAGCCGTGCTGTTTTTGCACTTACTTGGAATACCATAGATTGCATATGCATTTCTCCTTAATTAAAATCTAAATTCTTCAATATCCTTCGATGTTATTCTTAACGAAGTCCCGCTGATATGTATTCCAACAGCTTCTACATACCTCATAAACTCATCACTTTCCAGTATATCTTTTGCATCCTCAAGTTTGTATGTTCTATTTCCGGATTTAGGTACAATATACATTCCTGCATAAGGAATACACTCCTTTTTCAATATGTATACAGCTACTTTTTCTGTGATTACTGTTGATATAAGAAGTTTTCGCCTATTTAATCCTGTCAAAGCCTGTGAGCGTCCATATTCAAACCATAATGCACTCTTATCACTCTCACGTTCATCTAATTGTTCTCTAAAATCATTAAGGTACGCATCTGCCCCTGGAAATAACTCTATAAACTGGGGTTCCGTATATTTAGTCAACTTACCATTTTCATACTTATAAGGAAAGATAATCTTTTCGTCTTTGTTATATCGTAGTGAACGCGGTGAGGCTGCTTCTCGCACTATTGACTTTTCAATATTTCTACCATTGCATTGATAAAATCCATCCATTTCTTTATAATTTTCCTTTTTTATTACAAAAGCCTCATTCAATAATGTTGCCACCACATGAGCTACTTGAAAATAATCTCCAAAGCGTCTTGTTCCAATCTTACTATTTTCTATAAAAAACCATTTCTTTGACAAATTAACAAACGGAATACTAATCCCCTCTTTATTTGCCATATCATAATATAAGAAATTTTTATTTCCCTTTGTTTTATCAAGTACCATTATTGCAGACTTAACCAATGCATTATCAAACATCTTATCCTGCGTGTAATCATGTATCTCTCGTATATATGGTTTAACAAA
>JAMPAW010000031.1 GCA_023666975.1 Clostridium sp. | reverse complement strand
AAAGCAGTATCAGGTTTTGAAACTCCTAAATGCAGAAACCATCAATTTATATTGGGAGATCGGCGAAGAAATTCATCACCAGCAGGACGAAAACGCATGGGGAAGTCCATTGTTCAAGTGTTGTCAAAAGAATTGCCAAAGGAACTTCCGGGGTGCAAAAGGATATTCAGCGGACAATCTTTGGAGGCAATGCGAAATTTTTACTTAATAATACCTTGTTTTTTCCATTTAGATATAACTCCTTGATATTCATTCCCTTTTTTGCGAACAAAAGGGAAAATTCCAAATCTAAATATTAAAAAATGTTTAATTTTCTGGTATAAATAAAAGTTTTGTTTGTGTATGTCATTATAAAATTTATCTGTTGTTTTAGTCACTTTCTTTTGTGTTTTTGAACTATTTAATGGATCAGTAGAAAAGGGTACTTTAATAACAAGTGAATTAGATATAGTTGCCCCAGAATAAGACAATAATCTGTTTAATATTTTAGATGTGTTTTTTCCACCATAATTTTCATATGTTGATACACTGATTGCATATTTCCGAAATAGTAATTGTTCCATTACAAAATGCCCGCGATCTATGACAAGCTTCATTTGCGCAGAAACATTGCTTGCATATGTGGGAGAACCTACTATAATGCCGTCTGCTGTTTCAAGAGTTTCTGATAGTTTTTCAATGTCATCATTAAAAATACATTTACCATTTTTGTAGCATTTACAACAACCAGCACAAAAATGTAAGTTGAAATCTGCAACATTATATAATTGGACTTCTACATTAGGGTAAGTTTCTAATTTTTGGTACATTTCATTCAGTATCAATGCGGTTGCTCCGTTTTTTCTGTGACTTCCATTTATTATTATAATCTTCATTTCTTTCGCCTCTTTCCATTTTTATTATAAGAGAGTATAATATTATTTGAGAAGTACGCACTTTTTTGTGTGATACTATCAAAAAGGAGAGCATAAATGTGAAAAAAGAACCTTGTTACCTTCAAGATTTTGGATATGAAAGATTTGAAACAATCGTGGGAATGATTGGCGGAAAGTGGAAATTAAGAATAATATATATGTTGGCATTTCACGAAGTACTGAGGTATGGGGAGTTAAAACGTTTGCTTGCGCCAATTACGCATAAAATGTTGACAAATCAATTAAAAGAGTTGGAGAAAGATGGGCTTATTATTCGTAAGGAATATCCACAAGTTCCTCCGAAGGTCGAATACTATATGTCTGAAATGGGAAAAGGATTAAGACCTGTAGTTGAGGCAATGTATGAATGGATTGAAAAGTATGATATTAAATAGTTATAAATACGAGTGGTATATATATTCCATGCCCCCTTTTTTCCTCATTTTGATTATAGAATTAAATGGTGATGCATGGTATACTATTTATATTGTCGAAAATGACAAACAAAAATTGCTCATTCAGTCCAATTACAGGACACAGAGATTGGCACAAAATCACAACAGGCTTTAAAATTGCAACAGGAACAGCGCAAACAGGAACGCAGGGTGAAAAGCCGGGAGCAAAAACTTGCCGAAACCAAGCGGATGTTTGAACGGAAACAGCAGAAGAAAAAAGAGAAACATCGGAGCAGATAACGCCTCGATGCATTCCCGCACAGATTTGAATTTATCGGAGGGTAAGATGAACATAAGAAAAATGCTGATGAGTGATTATGACGAAGTTTATGCACTTTGGATGTTATGCACAGGCATGGGATTAAATAGTATAGACGATTCAAAAGAAGGCATTGGTAAGTTTATAAATAGAAATCCGGATACTTGTTTTGTAGCTGAAATTGCCAATAAAGTTGTCGGAGTAATTATAGCTGGTAATGATGGCAGAAGAGGTTACATTTATCATGCCGCTGTAAATCCACAATATAGAGAGCAAGGAATCGGACACCAGTTAGTAGATACTGCAATACAAGCACTAAAACAGGAATGTGGAATCAATAAAGTTGCTTTGGTTGTATTTGCTAAGAATGAAAATGGTAATGCTTTTTGGGAAAAACAGGGTTTTACAGTACGAGAAGATTTAGTATATCGTAACAAGGCACTTACCGAGATGATAAGAATTGATACATAAATTTCATCAGGCGATTGCGGTATTTCATTGGATAAGCGACCATGATGCCTTACTAAAAAGCATACATAAGGTTCTGAAACCGCAAGGATTACTGGTTTGTGAATTTGGCGCAAGTGGGAATATCGCAGCCATTGAAAACGCTTTTACCAAGAAATGCAGAGAATTACAGCCATGTTCATATCGATTCCTCTTTAGCGGCAAAAGAAATGTATTTAAAACGGGGGTACAGGGAGAAGAAGACTTGCCGGATTCCCGCAGACAATAGCGATATCTTTATCTATGATGAAATGGAAAAACAAATGTTGCCAATAAGAAAGTAATAAGGGATGCTGTGAATTCACATGTTAATTTACTTGCGAAAATATGTTGATATGCATATAATGAAAGAAAGGCCGGTAAGGGGGAGATGATGGTTATGCCGAATATAAAACCAATTTCAGATTTGCGAAATTATACAGAAGTGTTGAAACAGGTAGATGCTTCAAGCCGCGTATACCTTACGCGTAACGGACACGGGGAATATGGCATTCTTACTATGTCTGAGATAGATGAGCTTGATAGATACAAAGCTGCCTATACACTTTTTTCTAAATTGAAGAAGGCAGAGGAGCGTGCAGATAAGGAAGGCTGGATTTTGGCAGACGATTTGGAAAAGGAACTGGGGGTAACAGATTGAAGAAACTGAAATACTCTCCGAATGCCCGTGAGAAACTAAAGCAAATAAAACAGTATGTCGCGCAGAAGTTTGGGGTTGACACGGCTGGTAAAGTTATGAAAGAAATAACAAAATCCATTCGAGATTTACAGCAATTTGAGGACAAAGGTGTTTCTGTGGAAAGTGTTTTAGGTATTCCATGCGATTACAGAATGTTATATGTTCAGCATAATTATGTATTTTATCAAATTGAAGCTGATGTTATAAAGATTACAGATATATACAATGAAAAAGAGGACTTTATGTGGAAGCTCTTTGGCATTAAGTCTACTACAGAAGAAACAGAGAATTATTGGGAAGATTAGCGGCAGCATTTTGGCAACAATCAATTTTGAATGAAAGGATATTTAAATTCTTGGACTTATTATGGAAAATGTTCATACTGGAGGAAATAGACAATGGCTTTCAAACTAGACAGTGTTGTGCCTTGGGGCAGAAATTTGGAAGAGTATAAATTGATGTTTGGCTTAGATGGCAGTGATATGTCAAAGAAAATTGCAGGTTTTGGAGATGGTCCTGCCTGTTTTAACTGTGAAATGACAGATAAAGGTGGTTATGTTGTATCATTTGATCCAATATATCAGTTTTCAAAAGAGAAGATTGAGAAACGTATTGAGGAAGTGCGGGTTACTGTAATGGAGCAGATGAGGGAAAATGTGGACAACTATGTATGGACACATATAAAAGATTTAGATACATTGGAAGATATCCGTATGTCTGCAATGCGGAAATTTTTATCTGATTATGAGCAGGGGAAAAGTGAGGGGAGATATGTATTCCATGAACTGCCTGACAGATTGCCTTATGAGCAGGATAGTTTTGATATTGGTTTGAGTTCCCATTTTTTATTGATGTATACGTCTTTGGGATATGATTTTCATATTCAGTCCATAACGGAAATGTTGCGGGTATGCAAAGAAATAAGGATATTCCCGATTGTGGATTTGGATGCCAATCAGACGGATTTAATCAAAGATGTGATAGACTATTTTAGCAGGGATTACCATGCCTCTATCGTTAAAACGGATTATGAGTTCCAAAAGGGAGATAATAAATTATTGATTATCAGGAAATAGAAATAAATTTGGGAGAGTGTATTTGCATGGAATGGAATTCCACACTATATGACAAAAAGCATGATTTTGTAGCTGAATATGGGAAGGGATTATTAGAATTTGTACCCAGGAATGATGGACAGGCTATATTGGATTTGGGGTGCGGAACGGGCGTTTTGACTGTTCAGTTAGCCGAGTTGTGCAATAAAATTGTGGGTGTTGACAGCTCAAGGAGTATGATAGACAAAGCGAAAGAGCAGTTTAGCAGCATTGAATTTATGGTATGTGATGCGCTTGCATTACCGTTTGAAAATGAATTTGATGTTGTTTTTTCAAATGCGGTATTTCATTGGATAAGCGACCATGATGCTTTACTGAAAAGCATACATAAGGTTCTGAAACCACAGGGATTACTGGTTTGTGAATTTGGCGCAAGTGGGAATATCGCAGCCATTGAAAACGCTTTCACAAGGGCATGTCATGCTCTGGGATATCACTATGAGCCTAAATTCAATTTCCCTGCGGCAGAGGACTTTGGCAAGTTGTTAGAGTGGAATGGCTTTGTGATTGACAGGATTTATGACTATGACAGACCAACTGTGTTAAAAGATGGGGAGCAGGGTTTGGCTAATTGGATGAAACAGTTTTATG
The DNA here is from genome assembly GCA_023666975.1 of Clostridium sp. The sequence continues at coordinate 24,629 of JAMPAW010000031.1, read as the reverse complement.
CCTCTGAACTTTCTGCAATGCCGGAAAATGTGCAGGCTGCGGTTTGTAGAAAGGTGGAAAAATTGTCAAGAGCTACGCTTTGGAACGGGGAGGAATGGGTAGCCGATTATCGGAGATTGAGAGTGATTGCGCATATATAAAGGGTAAAAAATGAATTTAAAAAATGGGAAAGGGTATGTGTCATTTGTGTGGATGGGGAAGTGGCAGGATTTTCCACATTTTCTGAAAGAGATGAGCTGCCTGAACAGTATGGTTTTACGCCATTCATAGGATTTGTTTTTGTAGGTGAGAAATACCGTGGCAGGAGATTGTCAGAAAGGATGATTCAGAGCATCATTTCTTATGCGAAAGAAGAATTAGAAGGAAAAGCAGATGCTATAAGTTTCCAGATACTCTTTCGTCCGGTCAGAAAGAACGGAAAGTTTTGACTTTGCTTACTGCACATTAAAAAGATATCTAACTGGATTCTGGTTCAAGGTAACAAAAACGAATAATCCAGTGAGTAAATTGGTTTGATGTTGCGGAGGACATGGGAAATTATGTTTATGTTGCCAACACTTGGAGAAAGTTTGGAAGGAGATGGCGATTATGAAACGATATATGGAACGGTTGACCAGCAGCAGTGAATGTTTTGTAAAATTTTATATTGTCTGACATTTAGGAAAATTCAGTAGAAATATTGAGTATTCCGTGATATAATTTAATTGCCAAGTAGGAGTGTTACTTATTTTGATTGATTTTGTTGTTGGGAAAAGGTTGCACAGAAATGTGTGTAACCTTTTCTATATGTATAATATTGGATTGGATTAAAGGTGGTGTTGAATAGAATGTGAATAAAAAGCAATTATTATGGTGAAAGGATATAAAGGTTATGGTAAAATATAAAAGTAGTTCAAAGTCAATAGAAAATAAGAAAAACATAAATAAACCTAATGAAGATTATTTTTTATGTGATGATGAAAGAGGCATTTATATATTAGTAGATGGAGTATCAAGAGATAAGGTAAATGGCATATATCCTAATCCAAGTCCGTCTTTTGATGTGTCAAAACTGTTTGTTGAATCAACGCACAAATTTTTATCAACGAATATTGGTAAAAATATTAGCATATTAGATTTATTGTACGATGCAATTAAAAAGGGTAATGATGAAATTAGAAAATATAATAAGCAAAAAGAATGGATTGATGATTTTTTGCCGGGGACTGTAGGCATTGTAGCAATAATACTGGATTACAAATTGTTTTTTGCATATATTGGTGATTGTTACGGTCTTGTTCTAAATGAAAGTAAAAAAATTTTTACTAAGCGTCAAACCGAAAAAATAGCAGACCATAAAAGTGAGTTTAGCGCATATGAAATAAGAAACAAAATATGTAATAATAAATCTCACCCATATTCTTATGGAGTGCTTAATGGTGATTTCAAAGCTATGGATTTTGTAAAATACGATAAAATAGATATTCAAAGTGGAGATAAGATTTTTTTGTGTAGTGATGGATTTTCGGACATTGTAGAGAATCTTTCAAGTAAAGAGCTTTATAAGATAACGATAGATCAAATGATAGAAAAATCAAATACAAGTGATGATAAAACCGTAGTAGTAATTGAGGAGGACCGATGATAAAGAAAATTTTAAAAAGTATTTTAGTTTACATGGTATTTTATATATTAGATATATTTATGTTTTCATGCTTGTTATATGAGCATAGATACAATTTGGATATATCATTTGGTGATTTTTTGTATTTTCAATTTATAAACAATAATATCGAAATGAGAAGCAGCATTATGATAGGTGTTTTTTACTTCGCTCAAAATATAATTGAAGTTTCTGCTGTAGCTATTTTGACAAGTTATATTTTTGCATATATTTTGAATAGAGAGCCTCGAATAATATTTCCAGATAAATTAGTTATTAGACATAGGACAAGTTGGGAGGCACAGAATAAACTTACTTTAGGAATATTAATTGGCAACAGAAATCATTATGAAATTCATAATGTTGTTTGTGCTATTACCTGTTCATATATAAAACAAGAAAGTCCCCTATTGATTAATAGTGAATTTACGCTGACAGAAGAAAGAATATCATTGGAAAATTTTTATAGATTTTCATTTGATTTAGCAAAGTTTCCTAGACAGGTATTAAAAGATATAATTGAAAGACCTACATATTTTGATGAAGAAACGATTGTTGTAAGCATAACTGGCAATTGTAACTATATAGGAAACTCTTTTAAAATTTCAAAGAAATATAAATTATCTGATATTGTGTATGACGAACATACGCCCGTTTTATCACAGATAAGAACAAATAAATACACTGGGAAAAATCTAGTTAATCCATTTACTAAAAGTGTAATGAAAAGAATAAATTGGAGTGAATTAAAGAGGATAGTTGAGGTAAATGAAGATAAAAGAAGTGCAACAGTGAAAGAGATTAAATATATAATCAAAAAGAAAAAAACAATAAAATAGTTTTTTTGAATGTTAAAGAAGAATGTATTGAGAATGATAGAAGCTTGCTTTTTAAATTATTGAAAGTTTTAGGATAATAGAAATCTTAGAATAGCAAACATATTTCCTCCCACAAATTAATTGAGGATTTGTGGGATTTTTGATATGATAAAAGATAAGGAAGTTTTTTATTATTGGTTAGCAAAAATGAATTTGAGGAGATGACACGAAACAGTATAGGGATATATGAACAAAATAAGAATGCAGCAGATTTCCAAAGAGTATATTTTAAAGGAGAAAGAATAATGAAAAGAGTAATGAAAAAGACCCAAAGACAAATGATATTACTTACTGTATGTTGCTTTACTTTGCTGTTGCTGGTTCCGGCATATACAGCTAAGGCTGCCGATGTTTGGCCGACAGCTTCGGATAATCTGAGTGTCAGATTAAAGAGTGTATCTGAGCTGGTGGCAACAGACGGTGGTTATATGAGGGTATTCTATAATGGAGATAAAATTGGTATAGAATATTATGACGATAACTTTAATATACAGAGTAAGCGTTTTCTTGATATGGAATTGGACATTTGGGGAGGTTTTTATGCCGGTTCGGATGCATATTATTTGGTGGAAGGACAGGTAAATACGGCTGAGAGTGATACGGCTGAAGTGATTCGTGTAATCAAGTATGATACGGATTGGAATAAGAAAGGTACAGCAAATATTACAGGCAACCCGGAGATTTTTGGCGGTGAGGTGCGCGAGCCCTTTGACTATGGTTGTGTAGAGATGGCGGAGTACAACGGCATGCTTTATATCGTTACGGGTCATGAAGGATATGTTGACCCTGTATATAAGCAGGGGCATCAGGGATTTTTGATGATAGCGGTTGATGAGTCGTCTATGACGGGCAGCATAGCGGCTAGCGATTTGTGGCATTCGTTTGCACAATACATAACTGCTAAGGATTCAAACCTGTATGTGTTGGAACAAAGTGAAGGCTCCAGATATACGAAGCTTTCCAAGTATGATACGGGGAATTTAAAGGGGAGCTCCCTTCCGGTTTTTGAATATGGCGGCGACCGTACTTCTGCATGGGCAATTTCCTGTTATGCAAGTGTGGATGGAATGGCGGTATCTTCCGACAATGTATTGTGTCTTGGCACTTCGATAGACCAGTCACAGTATGACAGTGTTTCGTCGGAGATGGCGCATAATATTTATCTTACCGTAACTCCAATTTCCGACTTTTCCGAAGGTGCTACAACGGTAAAATGGCTTACTGACTATACAGGAGACGGCAAATGCTTTATGGGAACCAAAATTACGAAAATAAATGATAATCGATTTATGGTTTCATGGGAGGAATCCGGAATGAATCCGATTGTAGATACAGATGACGGTTTATCGGCATACGTTCTTCATTATGTCTTTTTGGACGGGGAGGGAAACAAAATAAGCCGTGAATTTACGGAAGCGGCACCGATATCCGACTGCCAGCCGATTGTTAAGGGAGCTCAAATTGTATATTATGCTTCCAATGCCAATATGGTCAATTTCTATTCGATCGATGCCGAGAGCGGTAAGTTCGCCAAAAAGGTATATCGTGTCGCTGGTGAAAATGTGACATGGGATTTTGACAACGGTGTACTTACGATATCCGGAACCGGTCCGATGACGATGGACACGACGGCACATTACCGATATCCAGTATCATCGACATCAAGTGGTTTTGTTTATTCATCAAGTGACAATGCATGGAAAGCAATTAGGGAAAAGGTGAGCAAGATAGTTGTTGATGGGGGCATAACAGATATACCAGAGAACGCATTTGAATATTTTAACAGTCTCGAGGAGGTAGAAATAGAATCCGGAGTAAAGAGTATCGGGAAAAAAGCTTTTTACAGCTGCAATATATTGAAGAAAATTACGATACCGGCGAGTGTGACAAGTATAGGAGAAGATTTTTTGTGGACAGGATATTATTGGATATCCGACGAAAGTCATGTAGTAAGAGCAACGATTTACACACCACAGGATTCTTATGCGGCTGCATATGCCAAAGAGAATGGAATTTCTTATCGCAGTGGTGATGACCAAAGTGGTGATGAAGGTGGTTCAAAAGAAGAAGACAAAGAGACTGGCAAAGAAAATGACAACGGGAATGACAGGAATGAGGATACAAAGGATACGATAAGCATCTTGAAGGCAGCGGTAAGCGGGATAAAGAAAGGCTATGCCTATAACGGCAGGGAACAGACACCAGAAGTGACGGTAAAGCTTGGCAGTAAAACGTTGAGGAAGGATACGGATTATACGCTTTCTTATATAAACAATATAAACACAGGAAAGGCGACAATTAGGATAGAGGGCGAGAATGCTTACCGTGGAACAATCGAAAAGACATTTAAAATTGTTCCGAAAAAGGCAGTGATTGCCAAAGTAAAACCACTTGGAATAGGGTCGGTTAAGGTAACGTGGAAAAAGGATTCACAGGCAAGTGGATATCAGATTCAGTATGCCAGAAATGCAAAATTTACCCAAAGCAAGAAAAATGTCAACATGACAAAGAACTCAACGGTTTCAAAAAAGATTTCAAAACTGGTGAGAGGCAAAAAATATTATGTCCGTGTCCGTTCGTACAAGAAAATCGATGGTAAAAAGTGTTATGGCGCATGGAGTAAAACAGTGAAGGTTACCGTGAAATAGAGTCTCTTCAGGAAAAAACAGATGTAAAACACATTTGACACGGCAAAATGCAGGATGTCAAAGACTTTTGATTGCAAAAAGCGTTCCTTTGCAGTACGTTGGTTAAGCAGTGTGACGGGAATTGCCCGCATGGACGAGGGAGGATCGGAAAATGAATCTCGGAGAGCAAATCAGAAAATACAGGACGGAATTATCATTATCGCAGGATCAGCTTGCTGAAAAGCTTTTTGTTTCCAGACAGTCAGTCTCAAACTGGGAAAATGATAAAACGTATCCAGATATTAAAAGTTTGCTGCTGCTGAGTGAACTGTTTTCCGTCTCTCTGGATCAACTGGTGAAAGGGGACGTGGAAATCATGAAACAGGAAATTAACGAACAGGATCGGGCGGATTTATCAAGAAAAAGCGCAATATTATCCATACTTTTTCTGGCAATCCTTTTGCTGCCGATACCGCTTGCCAGATTTTTTGGCTGGTGGGGGCTGCTGATCTATCTGATGATCTGGGCTGTATCATTCTGGTATGCCAGTGAGGTGGAGAAATACAAAAAACGTCTGGATATCCAGACATACAGGGAAATCGTGGCTTTTATGGAGGGCAGGACGTTGTCGGAAATCGAAAAGGCGCGTGAGAGCGGGAAACGGATTTATCAAAAAATCTTTTTGGCAGTTGGCAGTGCGCTGCTTGCCGTAATCGTTTGTGCGGTGATGTATTGGCTGATTGGATAAAAATTTTTATGGCGGGACAGTACAGGCTGTTCCGCTGTTTTTTTGGCAAAAAAACATTTGACAAAAAAACTTGTCAAAAAGTGTTGACAAGGATAGTTGTCATGTGATATAAATACATTGTGTGCATGACAAATAAACTTGTCAAAATGACAAGAAAGGTTGAAAAAAGAAAGAAAGGATAAACACAGGCATTTTTGCCTGCGGCTTGGTGCAGAGTATGAATATCAGTACAGAAAAACAATGGAATATCCACACGCTGAATAAGCGGAGACTGGACAGGCAGGGCTTCGGTGAGAGGCTTTCGGGCATGACGGACGTAGAGGAATTAAAGGCAGAGATTGCCGGTATATTGGCGGAAAACGGACGGGTTTACGGCATATATGAGAAGAAGGAGCTGGTGGGCGTTTATCTCTTTGAAAGGCGGGAGAACTACTTCGTCAACACGAAGACGGAAATAAAACTGGGCGACCATGAATTTAATCTGGATGAATTTGAAAAGTTCTGGTATGGCTCGTCTACAGCGGCACTCTTTTTGAAAAAATGTGTCTGCTTAGAGGATGTAAGTGATTGCAAAAAAGAGATTGAAAAGGATATAAAGGCGGATTTAACGGACTATATCCAGGTATTTGGACTGGTGGCAGGCGTAGAGTGGAATGGTAAGCTGCTGTACCAGAAGAGGATAAAAGGCAAATCCAATCTGGACTGGCCAAAGATTCTCGGATGGTTTGCGTTTGGCGCTATTCTGGGCTGGACAATTTTTGAGGAAATGGTGATGGCAGTCTGTTTCGGTTTTCTATGGGGCAGTGTGGGATTGTGCAGTATCGAGGAAAGCACACAGATGGATACACTGGATTTTGTGCGGAAAGGCGGGGGTGAAACGGATGCCGTTAAATAATCATTTAAAGGAGTACCGTGCAAGGCTTGGCGTCAACCAGCAGGAAATGGGGCGCCTTGTTCAGACTTCCAGGCAGACCATCAGCCAGATTGAGAGGGGAGATTATTCGCCGTCGGTGACTTTGGCATTGAAGCTTGCGCGGGTGTGTGATTGTAAAGTAGAAGATATTTTTGAATATACGGAGGACGGAGAAAATGAAGAATAAAAAAAGCGACAAAAAGATATATATTATTTTTATTGTGGTGATGGCAGTGTTATACGGAGCGGGATACCAGGCAGGAAGGTGGATAAAAAGGGCGGAGAAAAGCGGCAGCCTGGAAACAGCGCTTGATGCATGGAAAGACAGCCTGACGGCAGCCTTGCCGCCGCTTTACCTGGTGTTGGCAGTTGTTTCTTTGATTGCGGTATGCCTGCTGTATCTGTCCTGTAAAAAAATGTATCAGATATTGCAGGATAATCCGGAGGATGATGATTTGTGGGATCGTCTGGAAGATAAATTAAATCAGCCATTGATTTTGTCCAATGTGATGACGATTCTCGATATTTTCTTTTTTGGCTGTGTAATCTGGATAGCGGAATTTCATTCCTATGGAAAAAGCGGCGGCTGTGAAACCGTGATCCTAGCTGCCGATTTTATCCTGTTTTTTGTGATATTTGCCGTTGCGATGCTTGTTTCCAAAGGAATTGTGGATATTGAGAAGAAATTAAATCCGGAAAAACAGGGCAATGTATTTGATTTCAAATTTAACGAGGTCTGGTTTTCAAGCTTCGACGAGGCGCAGAAGCTGATTACCTATAAAGCGGCATACAAGGCATTTATGGATACAAATTACACTTGTATTATACTGTATATTCTGGCTTTTATGGGAATGTTTATCTTCAAAACCGGTATTTATCCGCTGCTTTGCGTGTGTGTGATTATGCTGGTCAATAATCTGAGTTATATGCTAAGGGCGGCAAAGCTGGAACGGGGGAAGTGATGTCAGGCAGACAAAAGATGAACCGCTTACATGTGGATGAGCAGGGGTGAGAATTATAAGAAAAGCAGTCAATGGCAGTGGAAAGAAAAGCAAAGTCGTGTTATGATAGGAACAGGTCGTTCATGATGGGGCTTTGCAGTTTGCAAACAGCCCGTAGGCAGGAGAGAGAAATTTATCAGGAGGCGGAAAGGAGCAGGAGCATGGGAGTGTATTTGAATCCGGGAAATGATGCATTTAACCGGGCCTGTAACTCGGAAATATATATAGATAAAACAGGGATGCTGGCGTTGACGAATAAAGTAATCGATACAAAGCAGAACTGTATTTGTGTCAGCCGTCCCAGACGTTTTGGAAAGTCCATGGCGGCAGAGATGTTAGCGGCTTATTACGGAAGAGAGTGTGATTCTTCTAAGCTTTTTGAACCTTACAAAATAGCACAATGCGCGGATTATGAGAAGCATTTAAATCAATATAATGTAATTGCCTTGAATATGCAGAATTTTTTGAGTATATCAAAATCGGCAGAAGAGTTAACGGCATACCTGCAGTCGGAAATAATAGAAGAGTTAAGAGAAAATTATTCAGATAAACTTTTAGGAGAAGAAAAATTTCTTAGCATGGCTTTGGAAAAGCTATACAGCAGGACGAAGGAACGTTTTGTATTTATCTTTGACGAGTGGGATTGTATTTTTAGAGAGCGGGGATATGCCTTAGAGGAGCATAAAAAATATCTGGATTTTCTTAGGAATCTGTTGAAAGACAGGGTATATGTTTCTTTGGTTTATATGACAGGGATTCTTCCGATAAAAAAATACGGAACGCATTCTGCACTTAATATGTTTGATGAGTATTCGATGACGAATCCGGGAGAATATGCACAATATGTTGGCTTTACGGAAGAAGAGGTAGAAGCACTATGTACCCGGTATCATATGGATTTTGAAAAGGAAAAGGAATGGTATGACGGATATGTATTTGAAGATGATCTGCATATCTATAATCCGAAGTCAGTCGTTGACAGCATGCGGAGAAAGAAACTTTCCAGCTACTGGACACAGACAGAAACCTATGAAGCACTGAAAATATATATCGACATGAATTTCGACGGTTTAAAGGATGCGATTGTACGGATGATTGCCGGAGAAGGGGCTACAATTCGTACAGACAGATTTCAGAATGATATGACAACCTTTAGCAGTAAAGATGATGTTTTGACACTGCTGGTGCATTTAGGTTACCTTGCATTTGACGGCAGGACGTCTAAGGTCTTTATTCCGAATACAGAAATTTTAGGGGAGTTTCGCAATGCAATAGAAGGGGAACAATGGAAAGAAGTCATTGCTTCGATTGAGAAGTCGGAACAAGAATTAAAGTATGACCAGTCTGCGGAGGGGGCAATTGCGCAGATTAAAGAGAAAAAGTATGTGGAGAGTTTAAGGGAATATCAGGGAAACCTGTTATTGGTAGGCATTAATTATGACAAGGGTACAAAGAAACATGAATGTGTAATAGAGTGTCATAAGCGCTCGTCAGGCGAAGGTTAATGTGGCTTGCAGGGGTTGCGGTTTGAGAAAAAATATCGGAGGAATGAACATGTCAATCGAGTATAGAAAATTAACCCAAAAGGATTTAGATACCTTTATTGAAATGAGAATCAACCAGCTGCGGGAAGAGGGTGCAAAGGAGGATATAGACTTAAAGCCTGCGTTAAATGACTATTACAGCCGGCATATGGCAGACGGAACCTTTGTATCATGGCTTGCGGTAGACGAAGATCAGATTATCGGTACAAGCGGGATGTCATTTGTGGAAAAACCACCATATTTTCGCTGTCCGAGCGGAAAGATAGGCTTGCTTTCGAGTATGTTTACGTCGCAGGAATACCGCAGAATGGGCATTGCGAAAGAGCTGTTATTGAGGGTGGTAAATGAGGCAAGAGAGTATGGGTGCGGTACGGTTCAGATTACAGCATCGGATATGGGCGTACTCCTGTATGCGGATTTCGGGTTTGTGAAGAATGGGAATTTTATGCAATATCAATTGTAATTCCATTCAATTTGATAATCAACTTCTGAAATTTGTCCCAATTGCTTGATATAATTTTCGATGAGTTTTTTGGCGTTATCCTGTGCTCGCATAAGCAGCGCATCGTCATTTGCAAATAACTGCTTGATATCTTCTTCTGCAGCTGCAATTGCTTCTGTTTGATTTTCTGCGGTAATCGGGTTTTTGTTGATGCCGTCGTCTGATGAAATATAACTATCCTCAGTAAAGGAATATTTTGACAATCCCAGTAATTGCGCTTTTGGAATGGTGATTACAACCCGCTCGCCGTCTGTTTCCATATTTACTTTTGATATATCAACTCCAAACTTGGCAACCCCGCTGTATTCAATCCAGAAAACACGCTCTTTTTCTCCGATATGCGATAACCCTTCTCCCTTTTCCTTAACGGATTTGGCTACGTTATGGTAATAACATTCAAGCGTTGCGAGATTACATATGGACCTTATCTGAGATATGTCCGGACAAACTGCCGGATTCTCTGCCGTTTCCAAAACATTTTCTGGTTCTTCTGTATTAACCGGCTGATTTTCATCTTGATATGCGCAGGCACACATGGAAATCAAAAGTGTGCACATCATTATAAATAGAACTATCTTTTTTCTCATTTGTATTGCTCCCCTATTGAATTTCTACAGTATATTCATTATCAATCTGCTCTACCCACGGCGTTACGAGTGCCTCGACCACGGCAGCCGCATTTTCTCTTGCCAGCTGCAAAAGGTCCTCTTCCTTATCTGTTCTCTCGGCTAAATCCTTTTTACACAATTCAAATGCTTCCTGATACACGTTTTCTGTTTCACTTTTCTTATCTTTAAATATGTATTCTAATGTGCCGGGTGAAACGGTCTTCTCCGTAAACGCAACCTCAGGAATGGTGATGTTAATCACTTTTTCCTCTTCATGAATGTCAAATTTAATTTGCCTGAAGTCAATGCCCGCTTTTACGATTCCCTCATAGGCAACATAATATTTTACGGTGGTTCCGCCCTCATCATATGCCGTTGCAATGGCATTGTAAGTATAATCTGCTGTTGATAATTCACTGAGATCAAAGACTTTTTCCAATGTCGCCGCACTAATCGTGGAAACTTTTCCTTCTTCGCCTTCGATAAGATCGGTCGTGAGGCTTGGGGTATGTGGGGCGGGATATAGCAATCTTATCATAAATATAACTATTCCTATAGCTATTGCGATTCCAAATTTCATGCCAAAGTGTGATTTTTTCACTTTGTTTTTTTCTATTTTACGTTCTTTTTTATCAGCATGTTTATCATCATTTTCTAAGCTCATTACAGTTCTCCCTGATATTTAATCATTTAAATGCTGTTTAACATTCTAACTGAAAATTCCCGGCAATTCAATCTAAATGAAATCTTCAAACCCTATCCGTTTCCTGTGCTTACGATTTTAACATACCGTTATCAATTTTTCTATACCCATTCACGATATTGTCCGTTCAAATAGCTCAAAATGAAATTCGCACAAAAAACATTTCCTTTAAAAGAAGTGTTTTTTGTTGCTGTCGCCATCAAAGCATTTTAAAAACTGTTGACTGCACGTAACGTGCAATTTTAGTCTATAAATGATGAGGAGAGATGTGAATATGGATATGACATTACGTGAAATATATAATGCCTTTGGCATATCCAGGCGTGCGATACAGGGATACGAGAAGGCAGGATTGATTTCCAGGTCAGGGAAAAATGACCGCGGTCATTTGCTTTATGATGAACATTCGCAGGAACGAATGAAGAGGATTAAGTTGTTTCAACAAATGGGGTTCAGCATAAAGGAAATTACAGACATCATCGATGAACCGAAATATGTCTTGACGCCTATACTTGAGAAGCAAATCAAAAAATTAAGGGGGAAACAGGAGGATATCGAAAAAACAATTAAAGAAATATATGAACTGATTAAAACGCTTTGACGTTAAGGCTGGCAGCAAAATGCACTTCTCTTTCGATACAGTATAAGCAAAATATTTAATTTCAGGAGGAAGATAGCAAAATGAAAAATATATTAGAAGTTTTTGGTAATGCATTATTAAATAAGCCTGGTGATAAATTATCAGCGCGAGTTACACCCACTGAGAGAAAGGTGTTAAAGATTCATACGGATGGCGGCAGACACAAATATAGCAGAACGGAATACAAAAATGGAACTATTGTTGAAACAAAAACAACAAAGTAACAAACAAGCTCAAAAGCAACACTTCTTCATAAGATATATGTCTCATGATTTACGCCAGAAAAGTTGAGTAAATTACAAATAATACACTTAATAGGAGAAACAGACATGGCTGACTTACAATTAGATTTTGATGAAGGCATTTTGCTGCAAACAACAGATGTAGCTTGGTATGGTTCAAAAGAAGTAACCTTAGATGAATTTATTTTAACAAATAAAAATCTTTTCTGTATTTATGAAGAGAGAAGCAGACGATTTGGCAAACCAGAAGAGAGGATTGATAAAATTTCGCTTGACTCCATTAAAGTTATAAACGGGAAAGCACAAATAAGGAAAATTGACCACCCAGAGTATGAAGAGGCTATTCAATTTTTATTCAAGAATAATCGTCGGGAATTTTTTTCTTTTGGGGAACAACAAGAAGAAGCAGAATGGATTAATACAATTAATACGATAATTACCGGAGCTGAAAATCCTATAGTAGATGAACCAAGAGAAAAAGACGATTTGCTTTCGTCAAGTAGAAAAAGTAAAGACCAAACATGGAGCAATGCCAATAAATCGATGCAAGACAAAGATAAAAACATTATTGAAGTAGCTATGCAAGGTTTTAACGAATTATCGAAACAACTATCTGATACAGTAAAAACACAACCGAAATTTGAACAGCAAAAACCAGTTACCACTCAGCAAATCCCACCCTTGCAGCCAGGTAAAAGCATGGCATCAAATAATGATACCCTTTCCTGCTCTAGCTGTGGCTGTAAATTACAAGCGGAAACCAAATTTTGCTCAAATTGTGGGGCAGCAAATCAACACATCATTCAATATGCACAAAATAATCAACGACACCAGGAGTATATTGGAAATATTAAAAAATGCCCTTCATGTGGCGAGGAAATTACAAGCTTCACAGCAATATGCCCTGCTTGTGGGCACGAATTAAATTCCAAGAGGGTGTCAGCAACACTAAAAAGCTTTATTGACCAGATTAACATGTATGAAACCATGATTACAAATAGTAAAAAAGGCGGTAGAACAGGGTGGTCGTCGTGGGGCAAAATAAAAAAAGTAGGGTGGGTTATTTTTAATATCTACTTCTTTTGTATACCACTTATACTTTATTTGATAGTTCCTTTGATTACAATAAACACTACTCCAATCTTAACAAAGGAGGAAAAACAACTGGCAACTTTGATAGAGAATTTTTCATTTCCAAATGATAGGGAATCTATTTTAGATGCATTAGTATTTGCTAAAGAAAAAATTGATTTTATATCGAAGGAAAAAGTCGACCGTAAATCAGCATACTGGATGCGGTTATGGTGTTCCAAAGCAGAACAATTAAAGCAAAAAGCAGATTTAATGTTTACAAATGACCAAATCGCAGAAAGCAGTTATAAGGAAATTCAAGATGATGAAAACAGAATTAACAATATTATAAAGTTTAAGGCGATTGTTGGTAGTGTTCTTCTTATTGCTCCTATCCTTTTTATATCAATTAGAAACGCTACATCTGATGATATCAAATCTGCAAATACAGTGTTAGAAATACCAGATACTGAATTGAGCTGCTTAATGCCCAAAATTGAAGGCGGAAAAGGTAAGGTGGTTACAAATAATTCAACATATTTTTCTGTAGAGTATTACTCTGTTTCCGATTCTGGATTTGAAAACTATAAATCCATGTGTAAGGAACAAGGATTTACAATTGACTGCAAAAATGATGGAACGCTTTTTGATGCATTTAATGAAGAGGGTTACAATATAAGAATTACACATTTTGATTCTGAAATGGATATTACAATATCCGACAAGATGAAAATGAAAAATATAAAATGGCCGGACAGTGAAGTCGCAAATTTGCTGCCAACACCAGAATCAAGTTATGGACAGATTTCTTCATCAAGTGATTCGTGCTTGATTGCATATATCGGTAATACAACAATTGATGATTATGACGAATATGTAAATCGCTGCATAGAAAGTGGATTTGATAAAAATATGTCACAAACGGATGATGATTATTATGCAGATAATGAAAGCGGTTATCATGTGATAGTGGAATACGAAAGAGGTAATACTATTTATATAGAAATTAGTGATTAGGAGATAAAACTATGGGAATATTTAACAGACAAAGGAATGATAGTTTAATAGATGTAATCCGCTGCGACGAACCCTCCTACCTGATATGGAAATGGCACCCTGCTGGCTCGCAGCAAAACAACAATGATAGGGAAAACGCCATCCGCTGGGGTTCTTCTTTGCGGGTAAAAGATGGTGAGGTTGCCGTATTTGTTTATAAGCAAAAAGACGGCACGATGCAGGATTTTATTGTCGGTCCGTTTGATCAGACCATTCAGACAGCAAACTTTCCTGTCCTTGCAAGCATTATCGGCATGGCTTATGATGGCGGCACTCCTTTTCAGGCGGAAATCTATTTTATCAACCTTGCCCGTATCATTCAGGTACGGTTTGGTGTGTCGTTCTTTGATGTATACGATCCAAGATTTGCGGATTTCGGGGTTCCCATTGCCGTCAGAGGTACGGTCAGCTTTAAAATTAACGATTACAGGGAGTTTATTAAATTACATAGGCTTAGCACTTTTGATCTGGATGATTTCCAACAACAGATTCGTGATGCGGTAAACCGCTATGTAAAAAATGTTATTACCAATGCTCCGGCTGCCCATAATATTCCGTTAGTCCAAATAGAGAGCAGGACAGCTCAAATCAATGAAATGCTGGAATATGAGCTTGGCAGAAGATTGAAAGACAGTTTTGGTGTTGTTACCTCAGGAATTGATATTGGGGCAATTGAAATCGACAAAACCAGTGAAGGTTACAGACAGCTTATGGCGGTCACAAAAGATGTTGCTACGGCAACCATAAAAGCCGAAACGGAAGTAAGGCTGAAAGACATAGCTGCCAAACAGCGTATCGAAGCGGAACATTATGAGGGAACACTTCGTATTCAGCGTGAAGAAGGTCAGTATGCCCAGCACAAACAAACGCAGTCTGCCAATATTAGTGCATTTCAAGTGGAAAAGCAGGCAGAGGTCGGTGTCGCAGGTGCTAACGCACTCGGGCAAATGGGTGCAAACGGTGCTGGTGATATCAATCTTTCCGGTGGAGGTGAGACCGGCTTTAACATGGCAGCTATGATGGCAAGTATGGCGGTTGGCGGTGCTGTCGGACAAAATATTGCCGGTTCGATGAATCATATGATGTCCGGCATAAACCAGATGCCGCACCATGGTACAATTCCTCCTTCTGTTCCGGCTGTTACCTATAATGTTGCGGTCAATGGGCAAGCGACAGGTCCTTTTGACCGGAATACTTTACAGCAAATGATTGTGGAAGGACAATTTTCAGCAAACAGTTTGGTATGGAGAGCCGGAATGAGTGAGTGGGCGAAAGCAGGTACGGTTGAAGAATTAAGGGATTTGTTTTCGGAGATTCCGCCTATACCAACTACATAAAAGCAACAAAAAGTGTAAATGAAATTAATCCACTCACGGGTCGATTAATTCAGATTGCAAGAGACGGTAAAATTACTGAAGATGAAATCAAAGATTTCGCATTTATTAGAAAGAAGCTGAATGAAGTTTCTTTGTCTATTGCTGCCTTAAATTTATGCTCAAAACATAGAATTTTGCTTGGTATTTTTGCAATATGACTAATATAATAAAATTTAATATGGTTCAAATCGGGTTGCATCCGTTTATTCAAGATGCACATCTCAAACTGCATGATAACAGCCTAACAATCCCACCGGCATTTTCCTCTCTGCCAATAAACTTCCTTTTCAAAGATTATTGCAAGAATTTCCTTCAAGCAATTTAATCATCTCATTTGGCGTAACAATAAACTCCCTAATCGGATAATGTTTCTGATTCCCTGTCACTAAATATGCATCATCATTCCGCTTTTCCATAGCCACCTCATAAAATATCAAATCGTCCATATCAACAAAGATTTCTCCCGTAGGCTGTGGAAAAACCTCTATGCCAAATTCTTTAACCGCTGTAAGTACCATCTGTATAGAGTTCTCTTTAAAATGAAACTTCTCCCTATGAAGCACTTCATCATACTCAGCCAAAATCTCATTATGATACAGTGGCACAATTCTGCCATCCAAGACTGCCCGTAACACTTTTACTGTTGCCGCATCACTATGTTTTGATAGAAGGGCAGATATAAATACATTTGTGTCTATTACCGCATAATATGTCATGCTGTTACCCCTTTTTTCTTTCTGCCCTTGCCGCCGATATTTCTGCATTGATTTCTTCTAATGTCATCTCTGGAAGATCACTGGCTTGCGCCCGCAGGTCCTCAAAAGCTCTCATTGCCTCCGCCCTTGTAACTGTATTTTCTGGAAGTCTTACATCAAACGGAACACCCCTGACCATTTTGCTTTTATTCATAAACATGCGTAATGCCGTGGGTAAGTCCATCCCAAGAGATTCGTAAATTTCTGTCACCTCCTGTTTTAATGCTTTATCTGCACGAAACTGAATCAATACCTGTTCTGCCATAATATACCTCCATTCCACTTCATATCGTAGTTGTTTTGCAGTTGTTTGTACTACTAATATTATATGCCTAAAATGGAATTCTATCAAGATAAATCAGAGAAATGAACGTCCCCCTCAAATTGGTTCACGGAAGCCCTAATTTAATGTATATATCGTATAATTCAAATAAGCGGCAAACAAACACCACAATAAATAGGGTATTTGCAGGTATGCTGCCAGAGGGCGTATTTGATAAAACTGGTATATCATGATGCTGATGAGAATGATTAACAGGATTAACCACACAAAAGCAAATAAATACTGCGAGTATCCAAAAAATAATATACTCCAAAAGAAGTTGCAGAGTAATTGCAGGACATAAGTCGTAAGGGCATTTCTTTTTCCTGTATCATCGGAAGCATAAATGATATAAGAGGATATTCCCATTAAGATGTACAGTATTGTCCAGACAATGGGAAAGAGATATGCAGGCGGACTGAATGCAGGTTTGTTAAATGCGGCATAGGACATATTCCCGCTAAATAAAGAAGATAGGGAACCTACTGCTAAAGTAATCAGGATAGATATAATCAAATCGGATTTCTGGCTGGTTTTCACTGTTATAATCTTGCTCCAGAGTCGTTATCATAATATATGCGAAGGGATTTCCATTTATGATAGGGACTCTAGTGTAACGATTTGTAATTAGCCGGACTTTATTCTTGCCTGAATCTTTGTCTGCATCGTTGCTTTTTCGTGACGTAACCACTGCTGCGCCTGCGAAAAAGTGTCTTACATACAAAAGATTCATTCTTAACTGCGGATAAGCAAGCAGGTTTGCCGGATAGCAACGTGCAGGCATTACCGCCAATAATTCAAAATCAGCATGGCAGCGCCAAGCACAGTCAGAATAACACCTGTCACCCGACCGACAATGCGGTTATTCACCCTGTTGGCAAACTGGGCTGAAATAAGGGAGGCAGTCGTTGCCGTCACAATACAAATCAGTAATACGTTCCACCGTTCCAGTGCAATCGCAGGGTCAATCAGGATATGGCTTATGGATGCGATCAGCGCAGTAAAAGTCATAATAAATGTACTGGTTCCCACGGCAGTCTTTCTGTCCATGCCCAGAAAAGCAGTAAAGACCACCAGCATCATCATGCCGCCGCCGGAGCCTACAAAACCGGTTCCAAATCCGATCGTCAGTCCGAAAAACAGGGAGACAGCCACCCCTTTCCAGCCGAGACCGGCTCCTTTTTCTACCGTATTTTTCTTCTCGGTGTCCGGCTTGATCAAAAACCGGATACCAATAAAAAATGTCAGAAACAAAGAAAAACTCCCCAATATAACATGACCGGCTGCCCATGCAGCAAAGCTTCCTGCGATACACATGCCGATGATACAGCTAAGCATAATCCAGCCTCTTTTCAGGTCGATGTTCTTATGGCGGATATAAACCGCCGTCGTGACAGCAGAACCCAGAATGTCAGATGCCAAAGCGATTGCCGTGGCATGATAGGCACCCGTTTCTCCCGCAAAGGATGGACATAAAACAATGAAAATCGGCACCATAACCGTGGCGGCGGAAAGACCTGCCAAGCCGGTACCGATTCCCGCGCCGAGGGCTGCAACAATGTACCATATGTATTCCATGAAAATTCCTCCTGATTGGTTATGATTATCCATGAGCAAAACTTAATTTTCGCTGTACCAGTGTGCTGTATCATTGATAATTAGACAAGTAGGTTTACCAAATATCAACATGTCAGTACACTAGTTACAATATCTGTTACTCATTATAATCAGTAAGTGTCGATTTTACAAGCGGCGGAATTTGCAGCAGTGTCAAATAATTTTAAGGTAATCTTTAGGCTGCATTTAAGCGGACTTTAACATGGGGGCGTATGATAAGCGAAAGAGACAAACAGTGAGAAAATGATGAGGAGGCTAAAACCATGTTAGAGTGTAAAAATCTGAAAAAGGTTTACGGCGGAAAGGCGGTTGTCAATGACCTTAGTTTTTGTGTAAGGAACGGGGAAGTTTTTGCGCTGCTTGGCAGCAACGGGGCAGGCAAGACAACAACAATTAAGATGATACTCGGGCTTACGCAAAAGGACGGCGGGGAAATTGAATTACGGCCGGAGGTAAAAATCGGCTATTCTCCAGACACGCCATATTTTCCCCTGTTTCTTACCGGGCGCGAGGTCCTTGCCTATTATGCGGAAATCCAGAAAATTCCAAAGAAGGAAAGCGGCAGTGAAATTGTGAAGCTGCTGGCAGCCGTGGGGCTTGAGGAGGATAAAACAAAGGTCAGAAATTATTCAAAGGGCATGCTGCAGCGGCTGGCTTTTGCGCAGGCATTACTGGGAGATCCCGATTTGCTGATTTTAGACGAGCCTACGGCGGGATTGGATGTCATGGGAAGAATTGAGATTATCGAGCTGATCGGCAGGCTGAAAAAGGCAGGGAAAACGATTGTGTTAAACTCGCATATCCTGAGTGATATTGAACAGATATGCGACCGGGGGATTATCCTGCGCAGCGGGAAACTGCTGGAAACATGGGATAAAAACGGGGAGCATGATGGCAAAAGCCTGCAGGATATTTTTATCGAACGGATAGGGGGAGTGGACGAATGATGATTGCAGTGACGGCATTAAAGGAAAAAATACGGAAAAAGGTTCTTTATATTGTCAGCCTGATTGGCGTACTGATCCTGCTTCTTTTTAGCACGGGAACGGGAAGTATTTCCTTAAATGGGGAGGAGATTACCGATTACAGGATTTTGGCGCCGGTTCTGCTGAAAGTTCTCTACGTGATAAGCTGCATGTTGGCAGTCGTTTTAAGCCTGGACACGATACCGAATGAGTATGAGCGGCAGACCAGCCACCTTGTCCTGATTCGGAAGGTGAGCCAGGCGAAATATCACGGAATGTTGACCGCAGCCAATATCATGGCAGGTCTTTTGGCAGAAGCGATTTTATATGCTGCATTTTTGTTGTTTATGTTGTCGCAGAAGCAGGGGAGCAGCATATGGAGGCTGGCGCCGGCATTTTTGATATCTGCTGTCGGCGTGGCGCTTGTATGTGTGATGACAAGCTGGCTGAGTGTCGTTTTGCCTAAATTTTTTGCGGGAACGGTTAGTGCCGTGATTGCGCTGGCAGGTGTTTTTTACAATATGCTGGAATTACTGAACAGTATCATAGGCGGCTTTGGCGGAAAAATGCTGAAAGGGATTTTATATATCGTGCCGGACCTTCACGGGATACAGGAGCAGGCAGGCTCCGTTTTGACCGGTGGCACGGTAGATATGCATCTGTTGCTAAAGGGGCTGCTCTGGCTCTATATTTTTGCAGTATTTCTTGCATTGTGCAGGCGAAGAGAAGTGTAGCTTTAGGAAAGGAAGTATCGGTGATGAAAAAGAGAATAGCGGTTTTGTTACTGGGCATCGTTTTAGCAGCCGGAGTGGTTTTGACCGGAAATTATGGCTTGAGTGATGCCGATAAAATGTGTTATGAGCGCGCAGTAGAATTGCAGGAGAAGATAAATGAGATTGGGTTTCAGGATTTTGCGCTTGCCGATTATCCCGTGGCATTTTGTGACGGGAAGCGGGATTATGTCGTTACCCCTTCGGAACCTTCGTACCGTATCGAGAAGAGAAAACCGGTACTGGATACCTTTGTTGCCACGGCGTATGAGGTAAATGGATATTATGAAGTCATTGTCCCGACAAAGGAGATGATGTCGGGGCTGATGGACGTGGTGGGGATTGCCGTCAACGGGGATGCGCAGTCCGGTTATCATGAGGAGCAGCAGATTGCAGCAATCTGGCATGAGGCATTTCACTGCTGGCAGCTTAGCCGTTTTGAAGAAAATATTTCTGCTTTCACCGGAGGGCATAGTTTTGATGAGGAGGGGTATGGAGAAGAACTGATTGTCAAAGAGTGTGATGGGAACAGCGAGGCCGCCGCACTGTACAGGCAAGGAGCAACGCTGCTAAAGAAGGCGGCGGAGCAGAAAGATAGAGAAGAAATCAAAAGCCTTATGTCGCAATATAAAGATATCTGGGAAAAAAGAAATGCATTATTGGATGAAACGGTACAGGGATTGGAAAATTATTATACAAGTGTGGAAGGAAGTGCCTGTTATGTCGAGGCAATGGTCTGCCGGAATTTAGACGGGGAACGGTTTGAAGAGGACTATATGGACAGCATTGATTTCTATGTAAACGGCTCCTCCAAATATTATAACAGCGGCATGGCACAGTGCATGATTCTTGACCGCCTTGACAGTACATGGAAAGCAGGCTATGATTTTTCCAAACCGCTGATTCATGTAATATATGAAAAGCTGGGATTGCAATAGTCTTTCCGTTGTGCATATCAGGAGTTTCACGATTGGTTAGAAATGGTAAGGGTGGTGAAAGAATGGAATACAAGGTTTTGGCAGTAGATGATGAAATGGAGCTGCTCGATGCGCTGGAATTATATACCGAGCGGGAGCAGATAAAGCTGATTAAAGCTGGTGATGGAGCGAAAGCATTGGAGCTATTCCGGAGAGAACAGCCGCATTTGGTCATGCTCGACATTATGATGCCGGTGATGGACGGATTTTCCGTGCTGAAAAAAATACGGGAGGAGAGCAAGGTGCCTGCCATCATGCTGACGGCAAGGGGAGAGGATTATGATAAGATTTTAGGGCTGGAACTTGGCGCAGATGATTATATTACGAAGCCGTATAATCCGATGGTTGTCGTGGCAAGAATCAAGGCGCAGCTCCGCAGGAATTATGACTACCGGGAAGAGGAAGCCCCGGCAGAGGCGTGGAACTGCTTTGGCATTTTGCTGAACAGGGCGGAAGGGGTTGTGGAAAAGGACGGACGAAGGATTGAGCTGACGAAAAAGGAATTTCTGATTTTGGAACTGCTGATGAGGAACCAGGGGAAAATCTTTACGAAACAGCAGATTTTTGACTATGTATGGGACGAGGATTACGTGGCAGACGATAATACCGTTATGGTGCATATCAGCAACCTGCGGGCGAAGATTGAGGACAACCCCAAAGAGCCGCGGATCCTCAAGACGGTCAAGGGGCTGGGCTACAAGATTGAAAAGGAATGAAGGCAGGGTATTTTGATGAAAAACAGACGGTTCAAAAAGAGTATTTTTACCAAGCTGATCGGAAGCTTTTTTCTGTTTCTGGTTATTGTGATGGTGACTTTTGTGGCATGCCTTCTGCTGGAAGGGGTTTTGTTTGGCAGAGGCACACTGGATAGCCTGATGCCGCAGAATATCGTTGATGAGAATGGAAATGTCAGAAATATTGATGTGGTGAAACGGATTGGCGGCTGGGTGGAAGAGCTGGATGCGGATTATCAGGTCATAAAGGTGCATGGGGATAAACAGACAGATATATATCAGTATACGCCGGATGATCTCTATCAGCTGGCTGCCATTACGGAAATACAGGAGCAAAACCCGATCGAATTTGAGATGAATGTTTCGGACAGGCAGGGTTATTTTGGCTTTATCCATAAGGTAGAAAAGCTGGATAAATATGTTTTGTGCATATACAGCCGGAATGTCATGCAGCCGCATATGACGGTTGTTGTCAACGGAGACCATACTTCCGATGCGTATGAAAAAGGCAGTGCCTTTTCTGCGCTGTTTTTGATTTTATTACTGTTTGAGGTTTTGCCGTTCAGCCTTTACCTGCGGAAGAAGATCAAATTTCCTTTAGACGAGCTGGTAACCGGCATGGAGCGGATTCGTTCCGGGGAAAGCGGGGTGATACTCGATATCAAGACAGAGGCGGAATTTGAGCAGATTGTGGACACCTTTAATGTGATGACAAGGGAACTGGAAATGCAGAAGGAGGAAAATGCAAGGCTTATCGCGCAGAAAAATCAAATGCTTCTCGAGCTTTCCCATGATATCCGAACGCCGATTGCCACGATAAAGAGCTATGCGAATGCGCTGGAGGCGGGGCTGGTGCCGGAGGAAAAACAGGAGGCATACTACCATACGATTGATGTAAAGGCAGACCGGGTGCAGATGATGACGGAGGAAATGTTTTTTATGCTGAAAATGGATAACCCGGATTATAATCTGAACCGGGAAAGCGTAAATGCCAGCGAATTTTTGCGGAA
Source organism: Clostridium sp. (assembly GCA_023666975.1). The sequence goes on along the minus strand of JAMPAW010000031.1, from coordinate 1,928 downwards.
GATTTGTGCGGAGTACTATGATGAAATAGAGGGTGCGGGCTTTGATTTTATTATTGATATCCCGGAGGAGGAAATTGTGGCATGGCTGGATGTAAAGCTGTTTACAAGGGTGGTCGGAAATCTGTTGTCGAATGCCACCAAATACAACAAAAGCGGTCACATGATAGGGGTTTTGTGTGAAAAGCAGAATACGGAATTGTATATACGGATAACCGATGACGGCGAGGGCATTGATGATGCACTGGCAAAGCAGATGTTTTCTGCTTTTGTGCGGGGGGATAAGACGAGAAAAAGCGATGGGGGTACGGGACTTGGCCTGGCGATTTCCAAAATCATTGTGGAAAAGCATGGCGGACAGCTCGCGTACCGGCGTGAGGACGGACAAAATGTATTTGCGATTATTATGGGCTGCGGGTGGAGTGATGATAGAAGAAACGGTTATTTGCCAATAACCCCACAATTATAAAAACTACTGTTATCATGATGACGGGCACCATCTGACGAAAAAGTTCTCTGCCAGTCTGTAACTCATAGGAATAATAGCTGATCATGCCAAGTCCTTTTGTGTCTCCCCAAAATCCAATAGATGTATAGAAGAGAGCGACAAGAATACCCGGTATAATTCTGCGGAAAACATATCCGGCGGCGTACACGAACATAGCATACATTAGGTTCACAATACTCAATTTGGCATACAGCCACCAAAACTCAGGGAAAAAATATGTATATCCGGCAAACAGCGGTAACATTAATATCATATATAAAAGATATAACAAAACAATACTCTGTAATTTACATGTCTCCGTTACATACAAAAGTTCACTGCCCGGCTGTTCGATTAAATGATACAGTACAAATAATATATGCCAGATTGAAAATAACGGAATGATATACTGTGCATTATTAAGTATATTACGATATACAGCATCCATATCTTTTTCCGGCAGATAAACCGCATAGTGTACTGCTGGCAGGAGAATATATAGCACAAGAAAAGGAATCCAAACAAAATGAGATATACCTTTCAGCTGATAATATATGCCTTTTACCCTGTTTTTCATCAGACAGCACCATCCTTTGTTGAACACTTTAAATATCTTTTAAAACACAAAGATACCCATCCTCTACATTTGGCGGGACCGGTTTCTCGGATTCTCTTTTACGTGAGGATAATATACGCAAAACTTCTTTTCCAGCTACTTCTTTTTCTTTCTCAATATAATCTTCCTGCGATACTTTATCTCTTGTCACTTCATATACCTTTCCCTGTGCCAAAAGGCTTATTTCCATAGGGGTCCCCTGTACTACAAATTTTCCGTCTTTCATTACAATAATATGGTTGCAGACCGCTTCTACATCTTCTACGATATGTGTGGACATAATGACGATAGTTTCTTCCTTTATCGACTTTATAATGTTCTTAAAACGCATACGTTCTTCCGGGTCCAATCCGGTTGTCGGCTCGTCCAATATAATAAGATCCGGGTGGTCTAACAGCGCCTGTGCAACACCGAGCCGACGAACCATACCCCCAGAAAGATGATTTCCCATAGTTTTTTGTTGTTCTGTCAGATGCACTTTTTCCAGTACTTCATCAATACATTCCTGCATTTTTTCTTTTTTGATATTTTTTAAAGTTGAAAAGTACCGAAGATGTTCTTCTGCTGTAAGTCCGGAAAACACACTGTTTTTCTGTGGGAGGTATCCAATCTTTAACGTTTTCTTTTGCCGGGTTGTATCTTTACCATTCAATAATACTTTGCCATTTTTATAAGGACATAATCCCAATGTGCATCTAAGAAAAGTCGTTTTTCCTGCACCGTTTGGTCCCAGCAGGCCGTATATTCCATTTTCTAAATTACAGGATATATTATGAAGCACTTCTTTTTTTCCAAAACTTTTTGTCAAACTATGTATTTCCAACATTG
>JAMPAW010000319.1 GCA_023666975.1 Clostridium sp. | reverse complement strand
CATTATCCGGTACAGATGTCTACAAAGAAATGGATGTCAATATCCTGCGGAAACGTGTGGGAATGGTGTTTCAGAAACCCAATCCGTTTCCGATGAGCATCTATGACAATATTGCCTACGGACCACGAATACATGGAATCAAATCAAGGGTAAAACTGGATGAAATCGTGGAGCGGACGCTGAAACAGGCTGCCATTTGGGAGGAATGTAAGGACAGATTGAAAAAAAGTGCGTTGGGAATGAGTGGCGGTCAGCAGCAGAGGCTCTGTATTGCAAGGGCACTTGCCGTTGAACCAGAGGTCCTGCTGATGGATGAGCCGACTTCTGCCCTTGACCCGATTTCCACTTCCAAAATTGAAGATTTGGCAATGGAATTAAAAGAAAACTATACCATTATTATGGTAACGCACAATATGCAGCAGGCGGTGCGGATTGCGGACAAAACGGCTTTCTTTTTGTTAGGTGAGGTCATAGAATTTGACAGTACGGAAAAGATGTTTTCTTCTCCTTCCGACAAGAGGACAGAGGATTATATTACAGGGAGGTTTGGATAATGCGGAATAAATTTGACAAACAGTTATCACAACTTAATACAGAACTCATTACAATGGGGGCATTGTGTGAGGAGGCAATTACCAATGCAGTAAAATATCTGACAGACGGTGACGAAGAAAGCAGAGACACCTGCCTTGCTGCTGACAGCCAGATTGATGAAAAGGAACGGGATATTGAAAGCCTCTGTATTAAACTGATTTTGCAGCAGCAGCCGGTAGCAAAAGATTTGCGGGTGGTTTCCGCTGCACTGAAAATGATTTCCGATATGGAACGGATTGGCGATCAGGCATCTGATATTGTGGAAATAGCACCTTATGTAGCGGAAAGCGGGATTAGGGAAAACACACATATCCAGGACATGGCAGATGCCACAATCCGGATGGTTTCGGAAAGTGTGGAATCTTTTGTGAAGATGGATATGAATATCGCTTATCAGGCAATGGAACATGACAATACAGTAGATGAATTGTTTGACAAGGTAAAGAACGAGTTGATAAAATCAATAACAGAAGGTGACCACAATGCGGAAGCATTGATTGATTTGCTGATGATTGCAAAATATTTTGAACGCATTGGCGACCATGCGGAAAATATTGCCGAATGGGTGGTGTATTCCATTACAGGAAAACATAAAAATCTGTCCGGCTATCAGGACAGGAGGAGGGAAACGCATGATTTATCTGGTGGAAGATGATGACAATATCAGAAAACTTGTGAAGTATGCATTGGCGAAAGAGGGATTTGAGGTAACAGGTTTCTCTGTTCCGTCAGAGTTTTGGGAAAATATGCGTACTGCCATGCCGGAACTTGTCATACTGGACATTATGCTCCCGGAGGAAGACGGCTTGTCTATCCTGAAAAAATTAAAAGAAAATTCTGAAACAGAGCAGATTCCCGTCATTATGCTTACTGCCAAAAACAGTGAATTTGACAAGGTAACAGGCCTTGACATGGGAGCAGATGATTATATCGCAAAGCCTTTCGGAACAATGGAGTTGATTTCAAGGGTGCGGGCAGTCATCCGCCGTTATGAAAAAACGCAGTCCAAGAAAGTGTTTCAGATTGGGGAATTGTATGTAGATTCTGCAAAGCACATTATTACAGTTTCCGGTCAGGAGGTGCCGCTTTCCTATAAGGAGTATCTGCTGCTACTGGTTCTTTTGGAGGCAGAAGGCAATGTGGTAGACCGGAATACCCTGCTTACGAAAGTGTGGGGAGAATATTATACCGAATCCCGAACTTTAGATGTCCATATCCGCAAGCTACGGGTAAAGCTGGGTGATGCCGGCAGCCTGATTCAGACAGTAAAAGGCATTGGCTATAAAATAGGGGGTGACAGCCATGCATAAAAAAATATTTCGTTCCTCCTTTTTGACAGTTTGTCTTGTTTTAATTGCAACGATTGTGCTGATTATGGGGATTCTATTTCATTTTTTTGAAGTACAGATACAGGCAGAACTTGAAAATGAAGCAGAGTATCTTTCGCAGGCGGTTGAAAAAGAAGGTGTCCGTTTTTTTGACGGATTTGTAAAACAGAATAATAGGATTACGCTGGTTGATACGGATGGAAACGTGATGTATGACAGTGAGGCGGAGGCGGAAAATCTGGATAACCATGCAGACAGGGAAGAAATTGGCGAAGCAATGGAAAACGGAACGGGGCGAAGCATCCGTTATTCCCAGACTTTGACGGAAAAAACCGTAAATTATGCGGTAAGGCTTTCTGATGGAAGTGTTTTAAGGATTTCTCAGGCACAGTATACAGTGGTTACGGTTCTGCTTGGAATGATGCAGCCGATTCTAATTGTGCTGGCAGCCGCACTGGTTTTGACCTTAGTGCTTTCGCTTAGGGTATCAAAAGCAATTATAGAACCAATTAACGAGCTTGATTTGGAATCCCCGGAAGATAATGTGGCATATGAGGAACTGACACCGCTTTTGAGAAAACTGGCAGAACAGAACCAGACCATTCAGATGCAGCTTGCAGATGCCCATAAGAAACAGGTGGAGTTTAATCTGATTACCGAAAATATGAGTGAGGGATTTCTGGTAATTGATAAGGATGCAAGCCTTCTGACCTATAATTCCGCTGCACTTGGCCTATTTGGGATTACCCCGCCCGCCAGCGGCAATGTGCTTACATTTTGCAGGGCAAAGGGCTTCAGGGATACCGTATCAAAGGCACTGGCAGGGGAAAAAGCAGAGAATACCATGATGCGGGAAGAACTCTGTTACAGCATGATTGCAAATCCGGTGTTTGAACAGGATGAGGTCATCGGTGCAGTCATTATTATTCTGGACATTACGGAAAGGGAAAAAAGGGAAACGCTCCGTCGTGAATTTACTGCCAATGTCTCCCATGAATTGAAAACGCCTCTGACTTCCATTTCCGGTTTTGCGGAACTGATGAAGGAGGGGGATGTTTCTGGAGATACGGTGGTTGACTTTTCGCAGTCCATTTATGATGAAGCACAGAGATTGATTACACTGGTAACAGACATTATAAAAATATCAGAGTTAGACGGGAGAAGTATTCCCTTTCAAAGTGAAACCGTTGATTTGTATGAGCTGTCAGAGGAAATCATAAACCGTCTGGAAACGCAGGCAGAAAAAAAGAACATTACCCTTAATCTGATTGGCGGTAAAACAGAGATAACCGGAGTACGCAAGATTCTGGATGAAATGTTTTATAACCTGCTTGATAATGCGGTTAAGTACAACAAAGAAAATGGAACAGTTGATTTTATTATCAATAAAACGGAAAGCGGTGCAACGGTTCTGGTAAGGGATACGGGAATTGGTATTCCTGCTGCACATCAGAGTAGGGTGTTTGAACGCTT
>JAMPAW010000318.1 GCA_023666975.1 Clostridium sp. | reverse complement strand
ATGGATTTCGTTTGAAAATTGTTGAAAAAATATACTGGATAATATGCCCGATAATATATCATTTTGAGGAAAAAAAACAAAGAAAGATTCCCATCGACAGAGAACTTCCAGTATTATATTTCTGCCATACGCCGTATCATCTTTTGATTACGTTGGTCAAGGCAATGCTGTCTGGGCAGGAGACGGCAATCATGCTATATAAAAAAATGCCTAATGTACAAGACCTATATGGTGTGATTAGGGAGGCAGGATTATTTAAGAATGTTTATATTTCAACATTTTCAGATGACGAATTAGATCGATATTATCAATATAAGCAGAAAAAATATTTTCAGCGTTGGGCATTGAAAAGAAAACTGATGGAGAAAGAACATAATTTAGGAATTGTGCAAGCCTATTGCGTAAAAATGTACAATGATTTCTGTTTGTTGGGCTATTACCTGAATGTGATTAGGAAACCGTATGATGTAATAGAGGATGCTTTGGATGTATATCGTAAGGGAGGATTTATTGATCGGCACTGTTTGAAACCGTATAGGGAAATAGCATATAATTACGTCAGGAAAACTATATGTATGGGCTATTGTGGGGCAGCAATGGCTCGCGAATTAGAAGTTAATGACAGGAAAATTGTTTATATGCCATATAGCGTATCTTTGCGTGAGGTATCAAGACAGGAAATGTTCAAAGCGTTGAGCGAAGAACAAAAGGCTTTGATCGTAAAAATTTTTGGGGTTAAAGCAGTCGTTGAACAGCTGCGTGCAAAAGACGGGAAAAAAAATCTGATTCTTACGCAGCCATTATGGGCGGATTATATTGTGCCCTCCGCAGAAATACAATTAAGATTATATGAAAATCTTGTCCAAAATATGGAAGGGGAGATTTTTATTAAACTGCACCCGCGTGACAATGTGGATTATACAGGATTGGAGAATGAGAGATGCCATGTTTTTGTTAGAAATGATTTTCCTATTGAAGTATTGAATTTTGTTGATGTGTTTTTTGAGGAATGCGTAACGTTGTGTTCGTCTTCTATTGCTGGATTAATTAACATAAAGACGGCAAGATCGCTATTTAACGAATATGGTGAAATCAGCAAGTATGTCGAAACGATGGCGGAGTAGGAAAGTTTTTAGAAAGAACTGTATTTGAAAGTATGAGGCTAAAACGGTAGGGGGATAGCAAGCAATATGAGAGATATATGTAGAAGAGGCGTTAAATCAGCAGCAGTTGTTTTTTTTGCAGGATGTTCGGCGGCTGCTTTGGTTGAACATAATTTCTCAATGGAAGCATTCATACTTTTTGTCATATTTATGGTATTATATCAAAAATGGCCTGTTCGATGCCGCAATGGAGTGCGTTGTGCTGCGTGTTTGCTGGCAGGTTGCTTTACATTGTTTAGTTTTTTGGGTAAATATTATATGGAATGGGAGTCTCTATGGTATATTGTTAATAATATCGGATGGAAAATACTGGTTATTATGATTGGATATTGGGCAATATATTGCTACTTGATTGGATATCTATATCAATTTTTGGAAAGAGGGATTTGTGATATTGGAGGAAACTGCCAAAGGGGATTTAATTATTGGTTTTGTTTCATGATTATATTTTTATTATGGCTTCCTTATATAATTGTTATGTGGCCAGGAACCATTGAATGGGATGCGCTTGTTCAGTTGGGAGATTATTTTGGAGATTGGGCACGTTCAAATCATCATCCATACTTATCATCTATGATAATGGGCAGCTGCGTAAATATTGGGGAAAGATTATTCCAGAGTGATAATATAGGGTTGTTTATTTATACTTTTATGCAATGCCTTGTCACGATTTCCATTATGGTATATTCTTTGGCATTAATTAATAAATGGCATGTACAACGAGGAATATTTATTACGATACTTCTTTTTTATGGTTTGTTTACAGTTTACCCAAGTAATGCGTATTACATGAATAAGGACAGCATGTATAGTGCTTTTTGCTTGCTGCTATTGCTTTTGTACATTAGTTTTCGCGAATGTGAGGCTTGGAGTTGGAAAAGGTTAATGGGGGGGGTGGTGACAGTTTTACTTATTTATTCATACCGAAATAATGGCGTATATTTGTTGCTTGGAAGTTGTACAATATGGGCTGTTGATTTTTTTGTGCAGCATAAAAGAAAAGCGGCAATGTTTTTTACCGTGTTGCTGGTAGAGACAGTCATATTACATATTGGTTATCATGGGTGGTTTATGCCGAAATATGAGATTGCAGAAGGACGCATCAACGAAGCATTGTCTATTCCTTTGCAGCAAACGGCAAGATATTGTTTGGAGCATGAAGAAGAAATAACAGAAGAAGAACGGGTTGTCCTGGCGAAATATTTTGCGGTAGACAACATAGAGGATTATTATGACCCGGAGATTTCGGACGCTGTAAAGGGACGGTTTTTGGCAGAATCGGGAGAAGAGTTACGAGAATATTTTGCGCTATGGTGGGAAATGTTTATAAAGCACCCCACGACTTATGTGAAGGCTACACTTAATAATGTATATGGATATTTTTATCCTGCTTATGGGGAATATAGTAATAGTGTGGGAAATTATAGAGTTGTTCCATATGCGCCTGAAGGTATAAGTGTGCATTTTAGTCAATGGAACATGAGGGGATCGTATATTCTTGAAGAGATTGCCAGGGGGCTGAAAGAAACTCCGTTTATAGGATATTTATATAGTATGGGAACATATAGTTGGATTATACTATTAATTACAGGGCTATGCATAATTAGGGGAAAGAAATCTATTATGGGAGTGCTGCTTCCTATAGGGATATCTTTTCTGGTTTGTATTGCATCACCAGTGAATGGATTTCTCCGTTATATGCTTCCGATTATTTATATGCTTCCAGTAACGGTGATTTATATATTAAAAGAATGTGACTGTAATAAAGGGAATGATAATGGAGGAACTAAACTTGAAAATGTTGAATGAAGTATTATGTATGCAAGATGGCACTGCATTGATGGTGAAAAATTGCATAAATTTAGTTAAAAATTCTAACAAAGTTATAATTTTTGGAGCAGGTGTTGGGGGGGGCAGATTTATAAGCTTTTGCAGAAATATGGGTGCACAGATAAAATATGTGCATGGGCAGATAATAACAAGCTTAAGTTTGACCAGACATATATGGAAAGCAGGCTGAAAATTATTGAGCCTGAAAAACTTCCTGCTCGAATGGGACTGGATTGTGATGTTATAGTGGCTTCTTCGGCGTATGATAAAATCAGGGAACAATTGATGATATTGGGATATCAGCAGGATAGAATTCATTTATATAATTTTGCGTTTATGGATATAGAATATACGGATAAAGAATTTATTGTGGATCATTTAGAAGATTTCACAAGGTCTTTTGATCGT
>JAMPAW010000317.1 GCA_023666975.1 Clostridium sp. | reverse complement strand
CTTACAACAGAAGCAAAACAAAGTGAATTGGCGGAATTGTTTGAAAAATTTGCGTCAATGCCCTTTGTGGATCGTATCAATAGCAGAGCATCTATGGAGCATATTCGCAGAGGCTACCTGGAGGATTTTATCAGAGAAAGTAATAGTTCATTGATAGAAGAGCTGAATGTCCGTTCTTTGGAAGATTTATTAATATCTGAAGACGTGGCGGAGGAAAAAGATGAGGGAATTGCAATTAAAAATATTGGATTGCTCATGTTTGGAGAAAGACCGGACAAACTGATTGCAGGAACCAAGATTGAATTAGTGCGGTTTCACGATAAAGAAGCAGAGGCATCTGATTTCACTGAAAAAACATTTTACGGTCCGATATGGAAACAGGTAAAAGATGCGCTGGATTACATTAAAACTAACGTGATTGAAGAAAAAGTTGTAAAAGTTGATGGAAGGGCAGAGGCAGACCGTTTTTTCAATTATCCTTATAATGCATTGGAGGAAGCGATTGTAAATGCGGTTTTACACAAGAATTATAAAGAGGATGTTCCAGTCGAGATTCGAGTATATTTAGACCAGATTCAGGTTATCAATTTCCCGGGACCGGATTACTATATTGATATGGAGAAGTTTGCGGCAGGAGAAGTCAGAGCCAGAAGATATCGAAATCCTAAGATTGGGGAATTTTTTAAAGAAATTGATTTATCTGAAAAGAAGTCCACAGGCATATCCAAAATTTTACGGGAACTCAAGAGAAATGGTTCTCCGTTGCCGGAATTTGAAACAGATGTGGACAGAACCTACATGATAACAACGATAAAAATTCATGAAGGTTTTGTATTAGATAAAGAAAACTTCGGTCAAAAAAATGACCGAAGTTTGACCGAAGTTTTGACCGAAGTTTTAACAAAAAAGAACTATAATAAAGTGTTTCCTATTATCAAATATTTAGATAAAAATATGGAAATCACACCACAAATTGCAGAAATGGTGGTCAAGAAATCCAAGTCAACTACGTATAGATATTTGTCTATGCTTGTGAAAACGGGTTATGTTGAAGTAAGTGGAAATACGAATAATGCTGTTTACAAATTATCACAGAAATAAAATAAAAAAACGTGCATCCCCTTCCCAGGGATGCACGTTTTCCCATATCCCATATTACAACATATCATCTTCCACTTCCATCTCCGTATCCACTTCCGTCCCCTCAGATATCCCTATCTCCGTATTCTCCCCATAAGGATCAACAAACATAAACGCATTGGAGCTGCGGAATACCGTGTTGCTGGAACCCATCTGGTTTACCACTACGGCATCCCCGTCACGGATGCTTTCCAGCGGAACCCGAAGCCTGGAACTGCTTAAGTAAGCAGTATCCACTTTTTCTCCGTTGACATAGACCTTGCTCCACCGGGTAAAATTCTTGCCGATGATCGTTGCATATCCGCCTGTGGGGGAAGGCCAGATATCGGAGATTCCCGTTTCCTCCACGCCCATCACAAGATCAGTGGCAGGATAGAGGTCAACACCGTTATATGCGTAGCGGCTTCCGTAAAGCAGATCATACTGCAATTGATTTAAACCGCTTAAGTATTCCTCTGTACCAATGGTGCCTTTATCCAAAGCATTCTGTTCATAAGTAAAGATGGTTCCCTCATGGATACCCATATCGTTTGTCACGTTAGCTAAAAGCTCGTAAGCAGCCAGGTCAGCGTCATTTTTTGCCAGGCCGAAATTGTTCCAGGTAGCGTATTTGGTCTTAAAAGTAGTTCCGGCAGCCATATTGGCGTCCTCAAGCCCAAGGCTTGGAAGATGGTCTCCAAAAAGAACCACAATAGTGTCTTCCCCTCTTGCTGCCAGGGAATCGGTAAGGTTCTTAATGAATTTATCCACCTCATGGATCATATTTACATAATATTCCCACTGATTGTTAGAAGATTCATCTAATGCGCCGGAAACTTTGATCTCAGGGTTCATAAGAACCTTATCTGTGGGGTAGTCCCCATGTCCCTGCACAGTAATCGTGTAAACAAAATCGGACTGGTCTGGTGTGGCGTCCATAGCCTTAACGGTCTCACTGACTAAAATATCGTCTGTGGGCCAGCTGCCAAGAGGCGTGTACTCCTGAATGTCCATCAGCTCTTTGCTGGTAAAGCTGTCAAATCCCATCATGGAAAAAGCATTGGCACGGCTGTAGAAGTTGCCGCCGTTATTGTGTACCACATGAGTGCCGTATCCCAATTTGGAGAGGTTGGAGGCAATGCTCTCACAGTCCGTCTGTTTTAAGATCGTCTTATATGGATACTCTCCGGTTCCAAAATACTGCATGCTCATGCCGGTTAAAATTTCAAATTCTGTGTTGGCGGTTCCGGCGCCTACAACCGGGACGGTAAGGTGTCCCGTGGTGTAATTCTCTGTCAGTCTGCGGAAGTTTGGAATGGGATCCTCGGAAAAATTCAGGTAATTCACTTCCGTAGGATCGATAAAGGATTCCAGCAATACCACTACCATATTTGGCTTTTTGGTGTTTGCCGCAGCCTCCTGTTTGGCTTCTTTTTTCACATTTGCAATGGTTTCCTCGGAATAATTTTCCGGCTTGCTCATACCTCTGTCCACCACGCTGGTGGAAAATCCGTAGACAAAACCGTAATTCTCATACCCCTGGGCAATATTGGCAAAATAGGAAGCCAGCACGTTGGTGTTCTGTGCCGCCTCTGTGGTAACGGGCAGTAAAAGGAAGGGAATGGCCACCAGTGCAGGGGTTACAAATTTCCTTTTTGGTCCCTGGAATTTTGGTCCCTTTACAAATAAGAAAACACAAAATGCCAGAAACAGTCCCACAACAATTACCACACAAATTGCTTCTGCCGCAGTGAAATAGTTGGTATTCTGCATGGACAAAAGGTCGTTGATACATTTTAAATCTGTATATCCAAAAGGGGTTACCCTGTTGGACAAGATACATCCGTTGACAGTTCCAAGGAACAGCCAGAACCCGCAGATGACGATTCGTCCCAAAAGCCTTCTGCGGATCAGATACACCAAAGACAAGGATGCAAATATAATAAAGGAATTGTAGACAAATGCCCAAGTGTGTTTACTTAAAAAAGAAAGTGCAGACACCAGGGAGCGTCTGGAAATCACTTCTATAATAAAAATCAGCATCATGGAAAGCAGTGCGTGAAATAGAAGTGAATATTTATTGAAAAATTCTATTCGGCGATTCATAATAAATCCTCCTTGACAAATCATTATGTGCGTTAAGTCCTGTGAAAAAAGCTGTTTTCCCTTTTCCTACAAAAGAATATTACGATTTTTACAAAAAATCAATGGAAAACTTCTATAAAAATTTCTTAAGAAACGCTGAAAATTCGCTCAAAATGAATAAATCCAACGAAATAATGAAGGTTTTCTTA
>JAMPAW010000316.1 GCA_023666975.1 Clostridium sp. | reverse complement strand
AGAAACGAAGAACATTGTCCATGATACGAACGTTTTGCTCCACTTCTGCAGGAACAGTCGGTTCTGCCTCAAACTGGATGAAGTAGTAGAAGCCTTCTCTCATCTTCTGAACTTCATAAGCTAATCTCTTCTTGCCCCAGTCCTCAACTTCTGTTACAGTTCCGCCGAAACGAGTGATGTACTCTTTTGCTTTCTCAACTGTAGCAGTTCTGGCATCGTCTTCGATTTTTGCATTAACAACAAGCGCTAACTCATATTTGTTCATGCTGTTGTACCTCCTTTTGGTCTCTGGCCCTCTCCTGCGGCGTTTCTTTTCGCCTTTATTATAGAAAGAGCAAGGAATTTGTAGTTTTTCACAAGTAGATACTTTACCACAAATTCCTTGCCAAATCAAGCATTTTTTCTTATTTCTTTTACGTTTTTTTCCACAAGCTTCCTGGAAACCATGATCTGATGGCCGCAGCCTAAACATTTCAGGCGGAAATCTGCGCCTACCCGCAATATCTCCCACTCGCTGCTGCCACAGGGATGTTTCTTTTTTAACCTTATGATGTCTCCTAATTCAAATTGCATGGATGTCCTTTCTTTATAAACTAATTTTCGAGAATACTTCTCCAATTTTACCCTCTATTCTAAGATTAGAACGTTTATCCATGGGCGTGACCGACTTGTTAATGAGTACCAACTTGTTTCCACGGTAGTAGTCAATAAGTCCCGCCGCAGGATACACCGCCAGGGAGGTGCCGCCGATGATCAGCATATCTGCATTGGCGATATAGCGGATAGATTTTGTCATTGTCTCGTTGTCGAGACCTTCCTCATAGAGCACTACATCTGGTTTTATTTGACCACCACACTCGTCACAAAGCGGAATATCTTTGGAATTTAATATATAAGCTGCATCAAAAAGTTTTCCGCAGTGCTGGCAGTAGTTTCTGTGGACGCTTCCGTGAAGTTCCATTACTTCTTTGCTTCCGGCAGCCTGGTGCAGTCCGTCAATGTTCTGTGTGATCACTGCTTTCAGCTTTCCCGCTGCCTCCAGCTCTGCCAACATTAAGTGGGCCTTGTTTGGCTTTGCATCCAGGCACAGCATTTTATTCCGGTAAAAACGGTAAAATTCCGATGTTTTCTGCACATAAAAACTATGACTTAAAATAGTTTCCGGTGGATAATCATACTGCTGGTGGTACAGCCCGTCCACGCTGCGGAAATCCGGTATGCCGCTCTCTGTGGATACTCCTGCGCCGCCAAAGAACACAATATTGTCAGATTCTTTCACCCACTGCAAAAATTGTTCCATATTGTCCATATTTGTTACCTCCTGTCAAGTTTTAAATTGGTAAATATATTCATTATCATAAATATAACCTTATGATTTTACTGTCCTTTGTCTTTCATCTGAAAAATCCCATTTAACATAACCACTGCCGCAATGGCCAGCACAAACTCTGCCACAAACTGGGCAAATGCCATTCCATACAGAGGCACTATCTTATTTAAAATAATAATTGCAGGGATCTCCAATACGATTTTTCTTAAAATGGCAAAGAGCAGCGCCCTCTTTCCGGAACCGATTGCCTGAAAAACACCCACTGCCATAAAGTCCATACAGAGGAAAGGCAATGCCAGCATCAGTCCCCGCAAAAATATAATCCCATGCCCTATGACATTTTCGTTGTCTATAAACATATGGATCAGCGCACCTGCACCGAAAATTCCTCCCAGCACTACCACTGCCATAAATCCAAGCATCAGTTTCGTGACAAAGAGAACAGCATCTTTCATGCGCTTCCGGTTGCCGCTGGCGTAATTGTAACTTACCAATGGCATGATACCCTGGGAGCCGCCCAGAGCAATCTGCATCGGAACCATCTGGATTTTCTGGGCAATCCCCATTGCTGCCACCGCATCGGAACCGTATCCCGCAGTAAAATTGTTTAAAATCGTCATGCCTGTCACGTTCAAAAGATTCTGAATGGATGCAGGTATTCCCACGGAGCACACTCCTAAGACAAGATCCCTTCGGAATGCCAGCATTTTGGGGTGGATGCACACCAGAGTGGACTTTCTTTTATAAAAGATTAAAACCAGAAAATAAATACATGCCACACAGTTTGAGAGAAAAGTGGCAAGTCCTGCCCCTGCTGCCCCTAAGTTTAGTCCCCAGGGCATGATAAAGAAGGGGTCTAAGATCATATTTAACACACATCCGCTCATCGTTCCGATACTTGCATGGAGAGATGCCCCCTCAGCTCTTACCAGATAGGCAAAAACCACATTTAATATAGAAGGAACTGCTCCAAAAAGTACGGTCCATCTCATATATGACCTTGTAGCATTTAAGGTAGACACATCTGTACCCAAAAGCTTTAGCAAAGGCATTTCAAATGTAAGGCACAAAAGGGAAAACAGTATTCCGCTAAACAAAGCGCAGTAAAATCCAAATGCAGAGCCCTGCCTTACGGTATTATAATCTTTTCTTCCAAGTGCCCTGCTCATTACGCTGGAACTGCCCACGCCAAAAAGGTTGTTCACCGCATTAAATGCCAAAAGCACCGGGGCCGCCAGTGTCACGGCAGCATTTTGAATGGGGTCGTTTAACAATCCCACAAAATAGGTATCTGCAATATTATAGATCACCATCACAAGGGAACTGATAATCGTGGGCACACTTAAGGATGCCACTGCCTTTGGGATGGGGTAGTCCTCAAAAAGGGCTGTCTTTGCATTTTTTTCCATAGTATAACTTCCTTCCAATAGGTTCCTTTCTTATTATATAGGAAAAAACAGGAATCTACAATTCTTGATTTCATTATTTGTTATTTATAAAAATAAATATTTTATAAATTGTAATAATATCTCTTGATTTCAGAAGTAAAAAAGGCTATTGTAATTATATCAAAAGACTTCTCGTCTTTTATTTTCTTCATATGGGATTTTCCTTTATATAATACAGCAATGCTGTATCCGGCAGTTTTGCCAGAATATCTTATTGAGATCATATACACTTTGTAAGTTGTAATTGTACTTTGACAATTCAATAAAGACTTTACACCTATCAAATATGCCGTTATAATGAAACAAAAAAGGCGGTGATTAAATGGAGGATAGTATTATGAATAAAGATGAATTATGTATTTTACTGGATTCTATTTTAGCATTATTAGAAACAAACAATGTAGACAAAGCAAAAGAAATCTTAAAAAATGCCATCAAACGTATTGATAAGGGCATGACTTCATCCAGCAATATTATAGATAATCAGTAACTTGGAAATTAAAGGTGTAAAGTCTTTGAATATCAGAACTTTACACTTTTTTAGATAAAAAAACATTACCGCCAGATTCATAGAAATCTCTGCGATAATGTCAGAAGTTGCGGGGACAGGATTTGAACCTATGACCTTCGGGTTATG
>JAMPAW010000315.1 GCA_023666975.1 Clostridium sp. | reverse complement strand
AGAATATATTCCAGCAGCTCCTCCTGATATTATCGTGAAAGAATTGCGTCAGGATATTATTGAAAGAGCCATAGAGGACTTTTGTCAAAATGAAGGGTATTTTTTAATTAAGTACGCAGAGATGTAGAAACTATAGTTACAAAACTAAAAGTAGGGTGGTTATCTCCGTATTGGCAACAATTTTACTTGCTCCGCAGATGATAGAGGACTGGGAAAATGGCGATTATGACCTGGCGGTAGCGGGCGGCTTGCAGATACTGTCATCCTTAAGTATGATCTTCATGAAATGCTTTACCGGGGATACCCTGGTGGCAGCGGAGGATGGCGATAAACGGATTGATGAGATATCCGTTGGTGATTCCGTGTGGGCAGAGGATACGGTAACCGGAGAGAAGGTACTTAAGCGTGTAAGCAAGGTCTATGTTAAAGAAACAGACCATTTAATCCATATCGGAACTTCAACCGGTGAAGAGATAGAGACCACAGAAAACCATCCGTTCTATACAGAGGAAAGAGGCTGGGTAGCCGCATCCGAACTGGAAGAAGGTGAAACGCTCCATACGGAAGATGGAAGTGTTGTTACAGTCACCTGCAATCGAGATGAACGGTTGAAAGAGCCGGTTAAGGTGTATAACCTTGAAGTGGAAGGATTGCATACTTATTATGTGACTGCGGATAGAGTGCTGGTGCATAATGAGTATAATGTGAATGGCGGTAACAATAAAAAGGAAACAGATTCCTATGTAATTGAATTTGAGAGCGGGAAAGTGTATGTTGGAAAAGGTCCTAAAAGTAGAATGGAACAATCTGCAAAATATAGGGCTAAAGCTAATAATGATACTGTGACTAAAAAAACATGGAAAAAAGCAGTTGATGAGATACAGGCTTTTATTAATGAATATTTGGATTTATTAAATTATGGAGGACCAAAAGATAATAGAAATTATAATGCAATAGAAAGTCCGGGGAAAAAGTATTATGATGCGCAATTGAAGAAATAGAGGTGAAAATATGGCTATAGTTGAAAAAAACGGATTAAAATTTTTAGATGGATTAAATAGTGATTATATAGTAATTGAAAGCAGCTGCCTGGAAAAATATATATCCTACATAAAAAAATATAAAGTAAAAGGTGTATATCTGTGTAGTATATATTTTGATTTAAAAAATATAGATTTTTTAAATCATTGTAATAGTATTGAAAAGATAAATTTGAATTGTTCATCGATAGATGACTACAGTGGTTTGTATTATTTACAGAATTTGAAGGAACTTATTTTGCAGGAATCAAGAGGAGTAGTAGATTTAGGAAGAATATCTCAATTAGAAATGCTGATAATTGACATGAAAAATAAATCTATAACAGGATTAGATAAAATGGAGCATCTTGAGAGTCTTACGTTATATCACTATAACCCGAAAAGCAGGGATTTAACTGAATTGCGATTAAGAAGTGCAATAAGAAGCTTAAGTCTTGTTCAATCATCAATTGAAACATTAAAAGGGTGTGAAAAATTTATACATTTAGAAGTGTTAGAATGTTATTATTTATCAAAATTATGTGATATAAGATATATTCAAAGTAATGCAAAAACATTACAGGTATTAAAATTTGAAGTCTGCAAAAAAATTAGAAATCATGAAGTTATTGCAGAATTGTGTGGATTAGAGCAGCTTATGTTTACTAATTGTGGAGATATATCATCAATTCAATTCATTGAGGATATGCCGCAATTACGGAGTTTTACTTTTATGAAAACAAATATTATAGATGGGAATTTATATCCGTGTGAGAGATTAGAATATGTTGCTTTTTCTAATAAGAAACATTATTCACATAAATGTTTCGGTTTAAACAATAACCTGAGAATTCAAAGAAAGTAATGAGAGAAGAACATTTAATATATGAAACGGTAAATGCGCTATTTCATGTAAGGAGAAGACAATGTATATCAAGAAATTAATTCAATTCATTCAAAAACGGCCATTAATGTATCTACAAGAGGAAAAGATAGATTATATATATCACTTTTTGTTAGGACATTGCGGTTTTGCATGCCGTTGTGATTTTGCATCGGAGATGGATAAAGAGTTTGAGCTCTGGTTTGGAAAATGGTTATATGAGTGGATGGTAGAACATTATGATAAAAACTATAAGTTTAAGACATTTCATTGGAATGATACACTAAAGGAGATTACGGGGAGTGAGGAGGAAGCAGTACAGTTATTTTATACATTGTGCGAAACGTTTTTTTCGGACTATGAAGAGGAGACAGGTTATTTTGAGTGGAAAAAAGATATACAGGCTGCGGAAGATGAACCGTCAGACATCCGTACAGGAGAGAGGAAAAATTTAACGGGCTGTTATAAAGCGGTAATGTCGGCTATTGAGAAATACTATCCGAAAGGTATTGCGTTTGAAGAGGAACAGTACCAGGAATCGGTTGAACATACAAAGTTTAAACATTTATTGGAAAACACAAAGATGCGCTCTGAAAAAGACAGATTTTTTCAGGAAGCAATTCAATCGGTATTTGGGGAATATCATGTGCAAAGGCATACGTATACCTACCCTTATCCGAGCCTTCATTATTCCGTGCTGCTCAAAAAGAATCAGGATATTTTGGATGATGATATTGAATTGATGACAATACTGGGTGGAAAAAGATATGATTTGGAAATATTTATCAGCCTGCTATTTCCCTGCTGTTATTTTTATACAAATGAAACAATATATATGCCGGAGAACAATTTGCCGCAGGAGCAATGGGGTTTTGCCACGCATTCCGCAAATTACAGGTTAGATGACCAGGAAGTGATTGCCTTGTGGGACATGTTTGAAAAAAATGATATATGCGTTTTACCGCATGAAATCGTACATATGCGGGTGCCGGATATTTGTACAGAACTGTTGCCAGACGGCAGGTCACATGTAGAAATCTTTCATTGTTTGTTCTCGGATATGGTTACGGATTACTTTTAAGCAAATTCACTTTTTTGAGTTTCACAATCGCCTGGGTGCATGATAAAGTATGGGAGGATAAAATGGATCAATATATTGTTGTTGGCAATGACGGGTGGTATGCAGGGAAAATTTTAAAAGAATTTCCCAATTATCAGGGAATTGACCGGTTTCCGTGGCCTATAATGAAAGAAGATTTGAAGAGGATACAGGATTTACCAAATGCGGAGAAAACATGTGCGCAGCATTACATGGAAGCAATGGGTGACGTCAATATCACGGCAATGTATTGTGATGCGTTTACTTATGCATATCAATATCAGAAATTGTGTGATATATTAAAAATAAATGTGGATATATATCTTTCCAGATTATATGACGGTACGATATCCGAAAATCAACTGCTGGCAGTAGACAGTAAAGAATGGTTGTTCGTTGGATATGATTATGTTTTGA
>JAMPAW010000314.1 GCA_023666975.1 Clostridium sp. | reverse complement strand
TACCGGATATCTGGTTGTTATACTACAGGGGGATAACATATGATTGTAATTTGACGATTCTACAGATTCTGATCCTCTACCCTGAAAATAGAAAAAGACTGCCTCCATAGACAATCTTTTTCATACCATAAAAGTAATAATGACATTACAATATTTCCCAGGGAATCACCTTCAGATTTTTTATAGATACCGTATTACCCTGCTCATATGTTATCTTCCGATCTTAATATTCATATAAACATGCGCTCAACGATACAGGCCAATAACCTATATATCTTTAAGGAATCCCACACTCACAGAACTATAATCCGCATTTGCTATGTCCTCATAAGCTTCTTCTGCTGATTTCTCCCCATTCGCCACTGCCAGTATCTCTCCGCCGCAGCCATCCATAAGATATATTGGCCAACTGATCATTGCTGCAACATGCAACTCATCCGGACATCTCCACAGGGCAAAAGCCTGTGTGCACCGTATCCCGACGATACCTTCCCTGATATCCATATCAAACATTATCTCATCGCTGCTTTCTGTCTCTTCCCGCAAGTCCCTGTTCAAAAGCATCAGCAAGCGGGACACTGTCAGCCTATAGTCTTCTTGAACATAGGCAGCCAATACTCCGCATACGGAAATCCCGCGGCGGTTAACTGTTATAATAAAATGAGTTGGGCAGCTTGATGTCAGTTTATTATATTTATCTTCCAGGGAAAATGTGATCTGTCCTGCTTTCTTCTCTATCTCATAATTGCATCCATTCCGGTCTAAAACATCCTTAATCGCGTTAGCTCGTTTTTTTACCATGTTCATTTCCCCGTTGTTCCATTTCCGCCGCCAAACAGATCCGCCAGGGCATTTACGAAGTCGGCTGCCTTGCTTATTGTATCGGATACAGACCGTACTTTGTCCGTAGCTCCAGCAATGGATTCATCCAGGCTATTGATAGTTGCCTGAACAGTACCGCCCTCAATATACGCCAGGGCGCTCACCAGCTCTATCAACGCCTGCCTGTTATAAGCGGCATCAAATAAGGCAGATGGTATCGTTCCACTTTCATTGACTTCTTTATAAGATACCTTTCCCTGGTTTCCAAAAAAACCATTATTGTAGTAAACATAATATTCTGTAAACAATAACCCTTTTTTCCCGTTACCGGATATCGAAATGTCAACCAACCCAAGCACATCTTTTGGATGTACTGCACCGGCATATGTGCTGCACGCATTTGCTGCCCTCGTTTCGGGAATCTTCCCATATGAATATACAGGCCAGCTATTGCTTACGTTTCCGATATAGTTTGTGATTATAGCTACCTTTTTCTCTCTTTTATTCATAGAACCCTCTTTTCCTCGCAAAACACCCTTCCTTTGTATTCATTCATTTCTAACCATGCCCAGCACCCATATGACGCTGCCCGACAGGACTTTTAGCACGGACTCTGCGATCACTGTAATGACCGGATGGAAAAACACCAGGATATCAAACGTATCGACGCCCATCCTGATCCCCGCCACGGACATCGGTATCAATGCCGCCAGAAGATTGTCCACCCGGCTCATAAGTACAGGATATTCTTTTTAAAGTCCCTGCACACTTCATCCGGAGAGTGCATTTCCCCATCATTCTTGCACACCCCTTTTGTATTGGAAAACCTGGACATCCCCGTCGCATAATTGGTGTCCGCAGGTTCTCCCAGCCATGCCTTACAGAATACACATATATTCTTTTTTCTGTGATCTGCTTTACCCAATGTGTTTTCCCCTTTCTGCATACTTACGCTCTCTATGTTTTTTGCCGCTAAAGGCAGCGCGCAAAGCTTAGGGTTACTATACAGACATAAGAATAGTCCGTATAATAACCCTGGATGTCACGCACAAATCCTTTACGCGAGACCCACGCTGGCGTGCTGCGTCTTCCAATCCCAGTCAATACGAAGTCTCTTCTTGCATCCGGGACAGGATCTTGTGCTATGCTGATTAGAACGCGCAGGCGCCTCCATTACTTTCCTGCCACAGTACGGGCAGTCAATCGGTATGAATCCAACTGGCATTTTATCACCTCCTTCCTATACTTTCCTTTCATGATACCTGCATGAAGTTCCAGCCCATGAAGGCACTTCCACGCCTTTCTGGGTACACATCCTTCTGGCTGTCCTGTCATACAGCCACCTATTAGGTGACTGCGGCTGGATGCAGGAATTTGTCGGATCGTACCAATACTTGCAGAATGCGCACATTTTGCTGTGTTTCGGATTTGCCGGTGTCATATTTCCCATGTCATATTTTTCCTCTCCCTAAAACTATCATATATATGATCAGTGCAATAACCCCGATTCCGATAAGAACTCCGAGCACAACACCATATTTTCTTAAAAACTCTGATACGTCGATAATCCTCTTTATCTTATACGCTATGGGGATAAACATGATCAGTTCATCAAAAAACGGTATGGGATCCGGTATAAATAAATTTACCAGCCATACGGCTGACTGAAGGTACCATGGCAGGCATATATAGAACAATGCTGCAATTATCATTATAACCATATCCGCAATCCTCACATGTCGCATACTACGCTTACATCTGTGGCATTTAGTACAACCAAACATCAATAGTGATAAATAACAATTTAAATTATACGACATTAATAAGTATTTTTCAACCCCCTTACTTCATATAATCGAACTAAATTTATCGATAGATATATGGAGGTGTTGCCATGGAACACAAAAAATCTGACTTTGACGTTCTGCAAAAGATCACTGATGAACGTCAAAAAAGAAACTGGAGCGAATACACTTTAGCCAAAAATTCAAATATTGCTCAATCCACAATTTCTACCTGGTATCGAAAAAACATGATTCCATCTGTTTCTTCTATAGAGCGGATTTGTACAGGCTTTGGTATCTCCCTATGCCAGTTTTTTGCTGAGGAACCTCTGGAAAATGCCCTGACTGAAGAACAGCAGGAAATATTCCAACTTTGGAAGTGTTTAAATCAACAACAACGATATGCCATACTGCAGATGATCCATTCATTTCTGGACTGTGCTTAATTCTGGATGTATTTTCTTAGTATTATCTACATCATGATATTATCAATAAAAAACTATAGAAATAACCGTTTCCCCTTTTTAACATGGTGCCGCTATAGACGGTTGGCACCATGTTGATTCAGGAACCAGCATAATCCTTATCATGCTGGTTACGCCTGATATTATTTAATGGCATCTGCCCTATCCTGCACATAGGGAAAACCACTGCATACAAACTCATACAGTCAGGCCAGCTATCCGCACAGAAGATCGGCGGTAAATGGCTGATCAGAACTGATGATCTCAAAGCGTACTTGACGGGAAAGTTCCGCCAGAACTGCGCAAAAGAAGTTTAAACTGCAAGATACAAAAACAACCAGCCTAAACCAC
>JAMPAW010000313.1 GCA_023666975.1 Clostridium sp. | reverse complement strand
ATTAATGCAGTCTGTAGCTGTATTGATGAGAAATGTACGGTTATTCATCAGAAATCTTTGGAAAGCATGATTGTTTCCTTGCCGAAAGAAGAAAAAGAGCACTGTATGGCACAGTTTATGGAGAAATTCTTGAAAGCCGCATCAATGAATCAGGATGAATCAAATGAAGAAAAAGAGAATTTTTTGATTTATGTTTTTGGAATAGCCAAAGAAGATATCCCCGACAGATTAAATAGGCTGGAAAATCATACGCAGTGCTTGGTGGAAAGTCGGAATGCTTTCATACAGGCCGCTATAGCATGGAGCAGAAAACCAGACGAAAAAAATGAAATCACATTGATAAGAGCCGCAGAAAACCAGAAGGAACTTGATTCTGCCTCTGAGGAACCGGCTTATGCAGAACATTCGGATTTTATAGAAGAAATAGGTGAAATAGAAGAACAAGAAGATAATGAAAGTATCAGTAATGAGAATTCGGATATCGCGGATGAAACTATCGAAACTGTGGATGACGGCGCTTTTGAGTCAGATAGTTATAGCGAATTTTATCAGATTATGGATGGCAGATTGGACTCCTTAAAGAACGCCGCAGAACAACTTGAGGAAAAACCGCAGCCTTCCATGTCAAATAAGGAAGCAGAGGTAAGCAAAAAATCCGCACAAGAAGAAAAAAAGAAGCCGGAAATATCACAGGAATCCTCTGAAATAAAAAGCAGTGAGACGGCAGTAAAACAAGAGCCGCAAGCAGCGTCAGGCAGAGAAGATAAAATAAAAAAGAAACAGGAAGTATCAGGAAAAAAAGAAAGCGAGTATTCCCGCATTCTGCAGAAACGGATTCATATGTTGCGCGGGGACAAAGAGGCACAGCCGTCTGATGACAGCGAAACAAACAGCATGTGCTGGAAATTGCTGCAAGAAGGAGAATTTGTACTGGCAAGGGAAGCCGCTGCAGTGTTTCGTGAAACCAGTCCGGGAAACTGCGTGAATCCCACGGTTATTGACGTAATAGGAAGCGGGCTTTACATGCCGGTTACGGAAGAAGATACACAACAATATTTTTTGTCCCGACAGCCGCTCCTGCAGTTTGACCAGCTTGACAGTTTTGAGCAGATGGCTGTCGCATTGGCGGCGTTTCCGATTGCGCACTGCTGCTATGAAGTCAGGTTTGATACTGCTATGCTGGATGTTTTGCCCGGCGCGTTTCATAAATGGGCTTGCGAATTGGCGAGACTACGGGCAGAAATTACATACATAGACAGGACTGCGGTTGAAAGTTACCGTGTTTATCGAGTGCGCATGAAAAAGATTGATCAAATCCAAAAAAGGGCGAAGCAGCAGTTTGAAGCAATGCTCAATTCAAAAATACAATATGAGGGAGCAAATAAGATTTTAACAGCTGTCTGCAGCAAGGATCAATGCGTCGGCGTGCTGTGGGATCTTATGAATGAGACAGATTCGGAGCAATTAGCTGCCGGAGTAGGAAATCCAAAAGTAGAAGAATTGTATCGAAAAGGGCGCGTTTATATTTCGGATAAAAAGAACACATTAAAGGCAATTGATGAAGGATTCGTAAGCAGAGTCGTTGAAGACGCACAAAAAAAGTGCGGATATAAGACAGCGATTGTAGGAAATCCGAAGAATAAAATGATGCAGATGGTCCGCGATTTCTTGATGACGGCAAATGAATGGCTGGAATTAATCGGCAGTCCTTGCAGTTATAACAGAAATATGCCTTCTTCTGCATTTATACAGAAATTGTCAGCAAGCTATCAAAAGCGTCGGACGAAACTGTATGAAGATGCCAGAGGCATGACCAGCGAAACATACCTGCCGGATATTGTTCAAAATATGCTTGCCAGCATGGATTATTTAATGGGCATGCAGGAAAATATGCCGCAGGATTGTAAAAGTTATTTGGAACATATCTATCGTTTGTGTGCCAAGCCAAATCTGTATATTAAAAAAGATGAATCGGAAATTTACCGGTGTGAATGCCAAAATCCAATCGAGCATCTGCAGTTTTTGAATGAGGTAATCTGCAGTAACCCATGTGCAGTGGATGAGTGCTTGAAGAAGTTTATAGAGGCGGATGCATTTTCCGGATGTGCTGTCATTTTTGACATGGCAGAACAGATTTGCCCGGAAGAGACCGCGAAGATAAGGCAGAATTATGAACAAAGCGTGCGGAAACGGCTGGATGAATTGAGAGATGAAACTGCACGGATGAAGATAGATTTATACCAGCTTTCTGTCTATGCCGGATGGTTTGGAAATGACTATTTATCCCTGACTTCCAAGATTACAATGATCGATCAGATGATGAAGGATGAGCCGCGCGACCTTACCATGTTATGTACATTCGTAAAGGAATGCCGGAGCGGCGTTAAAAATTTGGTTGAGGAATTTCGTAACATTCTGCGAAAACAGGTGAGAGGCAATTTTAACGAAGAGCGGAGCAATAAATTATATGCGTTAATTGAGGAGGGGCAGTATGCCGCTGTAATTGAATGGACATCCCATATCAATATTACTGATGCCGGAGTAGAAGAGTCTGATTTTTTTAAAGAGCGGTATTTTAATGAAGAAATTTACAGCCGGAAAGAAAAGAGCCTGCTGCAGCGTATCAAAATCAAAGATTTGGTTGAAAGGCTGCGGACTGCAATAACAAGAACAAATTCCTGGGAGGGATTTGATTTTAACAGAGTTCCGGGAAGAATAGGCAATCTCAGAGGGCAGCTTATACAAATGTGGTACCAGATTAAGTCAGAACTTATAGGCATTACAAGATCCAGCGTGGAAAAAAACAGAGCAATTTTTAATGAATTGGAACAGATGCTGAAAATGCTCGGCTGGGATGTGATTGAACTGAAAGAATGCAGTTTTTGTGAAGATGAAAGCGGCGGGTATCTTCAGTTTGACATGTATTTTAGGCCTACACATTCCCGCGAACGATGTCCGGTTCCACTGTTTGGATCCGGGTCTGATGGAAGAATCCGCATGATCTGCCTGTACGGAAATACGAATGCGCCGGATAAACAATATGATTTATTTGAAAATAAAAATCAGCAGATACCAATGATTATCCTGTTCTTTGGCGTAATGACGCATACGCGGCGTATGGAGCTACAGGGCATGGCACTGGATAAGCAGTCTTCATTTCTGCTGGTGGATGATATTGTCATTACGACAATCTGCGAGCGCCGCGAAACAATGTTGCTTCGATGGCTGTATGCGCTTACGGTTCCTTTTTCTGTGCAGAAGCTGTACACAGCAGCGCTTGGCGTAGTGCATCCTGAAATGTTTTATGGCAGAATTTCAGCAAAAGCGGAATTAGGATTGAATGGCGCGGTTTGTGCCGTATATGGAGGGCGCCAGCTCGGAAAAACAGCATTGTTAAAAAATATAGAGTCTGAATCCCACAATCCTAAAG
>JAMPAW010000312.1 GCA_023666975.1 Clostridium sp. | reverse complement strand
GAAAATAGTTCAAAAAATAGTTCAATTTACACTTGACATATCACCGCTGGACTCTGTGAAAAACCTGCTCCAGACTACAAGTTACATCCCCCCCAGTAAAATCCATTTCCCACTTCAAACTTCCTCTGTTTGCCACATCCCCCAAATAAGTGCCGGGCGTAAATTCCTCCTTGATTTTTTCCATATACAAATCCAGCTCTTCTTTTACCTCATCCTCCATATCCTCTAACTGGTATAGAGATGTCCAGATATATTCTTCCGGTAGATAGCGGGTAGACAGATTATCCTCTCTTATATCATCATTTAAACTGTATAACCTAATCCCATCATAATCTTTTAAAGCGTCATTCATTTTCAAAACTGCATAATAAAATTTTTCCCCATATTTTATAACTGTACCTCTTCCATAAGAAGTAGACCCAAATATATCTGCTTCGACAAACTCATCTCCGATTCTTTCCAACAAATACAGATAAATAGCTCCGCTTGTCCCTCCTGACTGGTACGAAAAAACATAGTAATCCTGCTCCTCTACCAAACTCAAATGAAAAGTATCAATGCAATCATATGGATCCTCACCTTTCACATAAAGCTCCGAAATCCTTCTGTACGCATCATATTCACTCTCTATCTGATCCCTGTAATCAGAAATCTGAGGAAATAATTCGTATGCATCTTCAAGTTTTAGATTAAAGTCCTCCCCGCCAAGTTCTTTTATTTTTTCGTCATAAAAAAGATATCTGAATTTCTCGAGTTGGCATTGGCAGAATTATAAAATGCTTCTTCCATCAGAGTGATCAGCCCTTCCGGCAATGTAGTGTCCTCTGGAATTACCGGGGCAAATTCGCCTTTTACCTCTTCTGAATAATCCCTTATTTTCCCGTAAATATCAGGTCCACCCTCCAAAACTTCAAAATCAGCCTTAAACAGATCTTCCTCCAGAATCTTTGTATTTCCATAAAATACGATTGTTTCGCTCTCTGATTCATTCTCCTCTTCCGCTTCCGTATTGATTTCTGTGTCCATCCAAAATAATGCATTATCTTGACTCTCTGTTTCATCTGATATTTCTGTATTATCTACGGCCTCCATATCCAGCGGATGGATTTTCTCTTTCTCTCCAAACACCCAGCCTCTGCTTGCATGCACTGACAAAACACCAAGAAAAACCGTTACGCCCAAAACCCTTATCCATCTTTTTTCCATGAATCCTATTTCTCCCTTCTATTCTGCCTTTCCATATATCCATCCTCTAAATATATTTTTATTACTAACTGAAGTGCATCCTGTTTACTTTCAATCTGTTCCTTATAATCCGCTATCTTTGGGAACAGATCATGCGCCTCTTCCAATCCTACATCAAAATCACCTGCACCTAATTCCTGCAGTTTCTCATCATAACAGCAGTCATCGGGATAAGGCCCAATCCTTTCATTAATCGAACGATACAAAATTTCCTCCATCATCACAACCAGTTCCTCCGGGAAACCGCATCCCTCAGGAACTACCGGGATAAACTCTCCTTTTATCTCCTCTGCGTAATCATGCATTGCCCTATCCATCAATTCAACCTTCGCCTCATCTCTAAACCCATCCAACTGACTGACGTCAAAAAAACTGTACTCCTCAAATGATGCTGTCTCATACTCCTCTGTTTCATTCTCCACAAGATCTGCATCTTCTTTTACAGCATAAATCTCCGCTTTGCACACAGACATTAGCAAAACGCCTAAAAACACTGTCACAAAAGATACCTGTATCCATCTTCGCTCCATCTCGTCCATCCTCCCTGCAATATCCTCTCTTGAAATCATATCACAAAAAATGTCGAAAAAATCCTAAATGGAAAAATCCATGCTATATTTGGAAAAAATAATAGAAACACAAAAAAACGGAGACCATATTGGCTCCGTTTTCTCATCTCATTTTCTATTTTAGTTTTTCTACATCCATATCCACTTTCCTATATCTTATCCTTTAAGAATGTAAGGAAACGCTGGAATACATCTTTATTTTTCACGTTCTCAACCGTGGGAATACTTTCCGGCTCACTGATCTGCTCGTCGACCAGATCGCCAGCCTGGTCCGTTGACGGTTCGCCCGCTGCCTTGACATCCAGCTCCGCTGACGGCTCACTAAGCTGCCCGCCAAACTGTTCATCAGCCTGTTCATCGAACTGCTCACCGTCCTGCCCGCCAGCCAATTCATTACGCTGGTCAATGGAACGGGGGCCTACTCTTCCCACAGAAATATCATTCAATGGAATCACTGTCCGAAATACGTTTCCTTCCATAAATTGAGGAACCCCGCCTGAATACATCTCCGTATATTTGTAAGTTTTTCGCATGCCGGAACCAAGTTCATCCGCCAGTGAAGTTTCACGGAACACCCTTGAGATGGCCGGATTTTTGGAAAAAGGCTCAAAACCTGACAGGCTCATCTTTCCAGATCCATGGGCACGGCTTGCGTTTTCCGTATACATTTGATCCTTCTCTATCACAAACTTTGCAACATACGCCGAGGAATAATCACGGTGTGCCAAAAGATTGGTAAAAATCTCTCTCAATATTTTGTCCCTGCTGCTGACGCTATGGATTCCCTCCAGTGCAAAGGGATCGCTCAAATGCTTTTTCCCAAACTCCATCAGCCGGTCATAAGTATCAAACAGATTTGTGATAATCACGTCACGGTCATCGTAATGATCCAGGTTTTCCACACGGAAAATCGCATCTGTTTTATGCTGCGGCAGTGCCGACAGGATTGTGATATCTTTTCCAAACAAAAGTATCGCCGCAAGAGTCAGTCCCTCCCGACGTTTCTTGTTATCTTTCAAAATTAAACCGGCGCTTCGCAGAAGCTCCTCATCTCCCATCGTCAGCCAGGGATGATTCATATTGCGGATACGGCTCATTCTTCTGGCACGGTCAATTAAATCCGGGCGCAGATCCGCCAGTTTAAAATCTGTAACCTTATCCACAAAATAGGTGTCCTGCTTTCTTGCATATAAACGAAAAACTGCATCCGAGTCATTTGTTACGTCCACATCCGCTCCACGGCTTCGTTCATAAATTTTGACGTTATACCGACAGACCTGTGTCCCCGCCGGAACGTCCACATACAAAACGATACGCTCATCAATCAAAACCTCGTCCAGACTTAAATACAATGGCGGATATAATTTGTCCGTATTGTTGATCGTTGTGAAAAAATCCTTTTTCATCTGTTCCACCGCATCCGGTGAAACGCCAGCAATCTCTCCCTTGTCCGTTACCCCCAGAAAAATATGTCCGCCATCCTGATTGGAAAGTGCACACACTGCGTTATAGATATCTTCCGTAATTTCATCCGTTGACATCTTAAACTCTACAGTGGCGCCTTTCCCCTTCTTTATCAATTCTAAAATTTCTCTCTCTGTCATCTGATTCTCACCT
>JAMPAW010000311.1 GCA_023666975.1 Clostridium sp. | reverse complement strand
AGCCTATAATATAGTGGGGCGGGAAGCCGGGGAGAATACGGCGGATTATGTGCTTGCCATGCAGGCAGGGCGGTTGTGAAGTGTGGGTTGTGCTCGATTGGCTTCTATGTTAAAATTAGGAAAAGATAGCGGAAAGAGGAACGATTATGCTGGACGTTCGTTCAACTGAATTATTGAGGAGCAGAAACAGACAGGAAGCAGTGGCGGGAAAAATCGAGGATAATTGCGCTCGCAGATTATTGCTTTTTTATGCAGTTGAATGTGGGGTAAAATACCAGCTATTAGTGAATGAAAATTATTTCATTTATACAAAACTGTCAAACGATGACAGGAATTTAAAACATGATTTACAGAAGCTGCTGAAAAGGATAGGATTAGAACAGAAATGTAATATGTTTCCTGATTTGCACAGTGCATTGGATGGCGAAACAATAGATGCTTCCCGATACCATGAGATGTGGAGATATGGTATTCGCTGCAGAGAGGGAGAAGCCTTGGAACAGATTGTTGAAAATAATTTAAAGCAAACATTATCACTGTTACATGATTGTGAGGCGAGGAGGTAGAAATGCAGATGGACTATGAGGCATTGGTGCTATATACATGGCATGATATTGAAAGAAGATTACTGCTGCACAGGAATGATTGGCCGACACAGTGGATAAAGGTTGATGTTTTCAGCACGGAGGCAGTCATATATGTTAAATCGATGTCTGCGGAGATACAAGAGGATGCAAAAAGATATCTGAAAGGGCTTCTGAAACAATATTTTGACACAGAGGCCAACATGATACAAATTCCGGTTACGCAGACAACGATGCAGGTTTATATAGAGGAAGCAACAAATGAAAGGATCGTAAAACCGTTTCCCTTGTTTAAGGATTTTTCCTATGTGTCAGATGCGGACAGTGTAGAACCTCCAGAATTGGATGAGTTGGACATTCCGGTAGTTGCATTTCATTCTTATAAAGGTGGAGTTGGAAGAACGCTTACTTTAATTGCAGCTGTTCGGGAGATGATGAATCTTTATGGAAGCGGCAAAAAGGTTTTGATTGTGGATGGAGACACGGAGGCGCCGGGATTAACATGGCTGGGGCGGAAAAATAATCATTATACAATCAGCTATCTGGATGTTCTGGCGATTATTGGGGCTAAGGGAAACAAAAAAGATATTGTAGAAGACATCAGCCGCCTTGTAGGACGTTCATCTCTTGTATTTCAAGGAGAGAAATTGGAACTTGCACAGTACTTTCTACCGACATATCGTGAGGAGAATCAGATGTTGGATGTTTATTCCAATCCGGAACGTATTATGGCAGGTGAGACTAATAAATATATTATTGCTGATACGCTTGCACAGATTGGGAAATGCCTTGATGTTGATGCGGTATTTGTAGATTTGAGAGCGGGGTTCAGCGAATATTCGTCCCCTTTTTTATTTGATCCAAGGGTAGACAAATATTTGATCAGTTCAACTTCCCTGCAGTCTGTCAGTGGAACGAACCTGGTTCTCAGAGAATTAAGAAAGCAAAAGGGAAATGATTCTGCTGTGAAGAAAATATTCTTTACAATGGTGAAGAATGATGTGTTCTGGGGAGAAGATAGAGATAATGCATATCATCTGCTTTTACAGGAGGATGGAATATCAGATGGGGATGATGTGGCAGGGGATATCCAGATGGCAGACAGAATAGAAGAACTGGCGTATAACGAAGCTTTAATTCATCTTGGTGATTTAGAGCAGATATGCAAAAGTCTGGACTTAGCAAGAAATACGACAAAACCTCTGAAAGATAGCGGAATTGTCGCTAAAATTTTTGAAAGTCAAAATATGCCGGTTAAGGAATATGACAGACAGCAGATTAGGAAATTCCGCAAAGCATTGCATGAGATTTGTGAAAAAAGCATTGCGGCTGAAGGCGGGGATATATCTAATATGCTAACTACCAGGGCAGTCCGTCAGCTTGGAGATTTTTCAGAAGATATTCCTAGGATAAATATTCTGGGGGCAAAAGGTTCGGGAAAGACATATCTTTATTTGCAAATGTTAAAAGCGCAGACATGGGAGAAATTTCTGGCAATGATAGGGGAAAAATCAGAGCAAGGAACAGAGACACTGATTTGTCCGGTTTTGTGCAGTGAAGATAGAACAGGAATTGGTGAGATATTGACTTTGTGCAGAGAAAAATGCAACAAAGATATTTCACAGATGAAATTTGGCAGTGATTTTCTGATGGAAAATACCAACCTCGTCAAAAACGCAACTAAGCAAGGGCTGGATGAGCAAGGGTGGCACACATTTTGGCAGAAATTGATTTTGGGAATGTTTGAGAAAATATTTTCATGGGAGGAATTGCAGGAAAATCTGAAAAAACAGAATCGCAAGATTATATTTTTATTTGATGGCCTGGAAAATATCTTTGAAGATTTTGAAAAAGATATTGTGCAAAAATGTGGTATCAGAACACTGTGTAGGGGAACTATCAATTTCCTGACAGAACAGCAGGGGAATAATGTGGGGATTATCGTTTTTCTGAGAAAGGACATTGCCGAGTTATCCATAGGTACGAATTTTGAACAGTTCCGCAGTCAATATGTGCGGTATGAATTGAATTGGACTCAGAAAGATGCTTTACAATTAGCATTAAAACTAGCTGATCGGGCAGGTAATGTAAGCGGAGTGCACTGGAGAGATAACCCCATACTGGTAGAAGAGGCTGGAAGGGATATGATTGAGGAGGATCTTGCCAAAGTATGGGGAGTTAAAATGGGGCAAAACAGTTCCAATCAGGCATACACTGTACGGTGGGTTCTGGCTTCATTGTCTGATTTTAATGGACAGCTGCAGGCAAGAGATATTGTGCGGTTTATGGAGTATGCTGCGGGATATGAATTGAATGATAAGCTGCTTGCTTTTCAGGATCGTTTCTTGTTTCCGGACGATATGAAACAGGCAATCCGAGAGTGCTCAAGGGAAAAGTTTGGCGAAGTCGAAAAGGAAATTTATCAGTTGCAGAGCAGTTTTCGAAAATTACAGGAAATAGAGCAGAAAGATAAACAAGTGCCTTTGCAGGATAATGTGATGGACAAATTGGGAATCGAAGACAAACGGAATCTGGAACGTTTTGGTTATCTTAAAGAAGCGGATGGCGAATATTATATTTCGGAAAGTATACGTTATGCCTTGGGCTACAATAAATCCAGACGCGGCGGGGTTAAGTTGGTTTCATTATTGGTGACCAAATAAGTGTGTAAATGTTTGTTAAATGAAGCAGGAAACTTTTCAAGAGTTTCCTGTTTTTTAATAAATTTCAAACAGAAAATATGTTATACTGGAATAAACCACAAAGAGGAAAGGCAGCAGGAATCGGAATGAGTGCGTTTGTAACGTTTGAGAATGTGAAGAAGATATACCGGACGGGCGAGGTGGAGATCCTGGCGC
>JAMPAW010000310.1 GCA_023666975.1 Clostridium sp. | reverse complement strand
GAAAATGCAAAATTAGTTGAAAGTATGGGTGTTCCTCAACTTTCGATGTTGCTGTTCCTTTCAAATGGGTTGGGAGGAACTGGTTTCGATGAAGAAACATGGCGTAAGATACCAATAGAATATATTTCGCAAGTGCAAAACGGAAAGTATATAGAACTGGATTGTCCACATTATATTCATAATTATGAGTATGATGCAATAAGCGAAAATATAATTGGATTTTTATCAGAATGATGGCAAATTCCACTTTGGTTACATTTGAAAGATGAGGTGTATCATTTTATGAAAGTGATTGCGATAGCAGTCGTAATAGCCGGTGGAAAAACAGTAACGGTGAATGGATTAGAAAAATAGCAAACAGTTATTAAAGGGGAAATAAAATATGTATGCTTCGCAAGTCATAAATTTGCAGGAAATAATGACATACTGGGAACTTTCTAATGCCGAGATGATAAAAAACTTTCACACTGATTCTCCAAGAATTGTAGCAGAAATCGGCACTGGAAACGGACATTATATTCTCAAAGGTATCCCGGATGCAAGAGACGGTGAATCACGGGGAGAACAAACGATATGCGGAAATGTGTCTGCGCATTTGTTCTTAGGAAATCAGAAAGGCATCGCACCACGAATCTATCCGGTCAAGGACAGTGAGAAAAAATATTATTTGAAAAAGGACGGCTATTGGTTTTACTTGATTGAATTTATAGAGGGACGCCCCATGCAGGACACGCAGGAGGATGAATTAGCGCTGGGTAAGCTGGTAAGAATACTACATTCTTTGGAAGGATATTCCTGCCCATCGGCATTGGATGAAAACAAACAGCGTTTTTATAGATGGTTTCAGGAGAAACCCTTTAAAGCGGCGTTTGATGTACTACTTGACCGTCTTCCTGATTTTAGTAAGTATGACAGATGCCTGATCCATACAGATATTGGACCGCATAATGCCATGATTAGGACAGATGGAAAGGCAATGTTGGTTGATTTGGATGATTCGGGAATCGGAAGCCGTTATCTGGACCTGGGATGGCCGTTTATCATGCAGTTTGTGGAACATACAAAGGATATGCGGCTGTCCTACCGCTTTGATTTGGCACGGGCTTTTCTGAAAGGCTACTATGGAACAACGCAGATTACGGAAAAAGAATACGACCTTCTGTGGCAGGGAGCAGTTTATATGCATATTTCGTATATGCAGTCATACGGTCCTGATGCGGTTGATTCCTTATGGGAGATACTACAGTTCGGTCTGATGCAAAAGCCGGTTTTGTGGGAAATGATAAAAAACACATAATGGAATTTGTATGCTGATAAACAGAGAAAGCATTTATGATGGGAGGAAGAAAAATGCCATATATGAAATTATCCGACGTAAATATATTCTATGAGGAGTTTGGCAAAGGAGAAACAGTTCTATTTTTACATAGTCATTTCAGCAGGGCGCTATTGGCGTTCTCCGGTCAAATTCTACCTTTTGCGGGAAGATATCACTGCTTATATCCTGATTTTCGTGGACATGGACGCACAACTTCAGAAAGTCTTTTCTGGGACAGTCGTAAAATAGCGGATGATATGGCGCAGTTCCTCGATGCTTTAAAAATAGAACGGGCTCATCTGATAGGTTATAGTTGCGGAGCCTATGTAGGGTATTATATGGCCTCGAAATATCCAAAGAAAGTCAAGAGTCTTGTGACCATAGGAGGCGGCGCGTATCCAAGACCAAATGGAGCGGATGATTTTTTGCCCGAAAACCTGCTCAGTAGAAATAATACAGGTTTTATCGAGGATATGCGTCTGAGACATTTTGACGCTCACAAAGGCGACTGGCAGACGTATCTTAGAATGACTGTCGCTGATTGGAAAAAACACCCCAATCTGTCTGATGACGAATGGAAAAGCATAGCGTGTCCGGCCTTTTTTATAAACGGTGAGAACGACCCTTTTGGCACCTGCCTGGAATTACAGGAAAAAGTGCCAAATGCAAGGATTTATGAGGTCAAAGGAGGCGGACATAGACCGCATTTCGTTGGGGAGCAGATTGATGAAGTAAATACGAGGATATTGGACTTTTTGAATGAAATAGAAGGGTAGGCGAGGAATTTCGTATGGCTATTCAATACAGGAAATTAACAAAAAAGGATTTGGACACCTTTATAGAGATGAGGATATGTCAACTGCGAGAAGAAGGTTCCAAAGAAAATATAGATTTAAAACCTGCTTTAATGGATTATTATGAGCGACATATGGCTGATGGCACCTTTGTCTCCTGGCTGGCTGTGAAGGGAGACAAAATTGTGGGGACCAGCGGAATGTCATTTGTTGAAAAACCGCCATATTTTGGTTGCCCTACCGGAAAAATAGGCCTGCTTTCCAGCATGTTCACGGTTGCAGATTATCGCAGACAGGGAATCGCAAAAGAATTATTGACAAGAATTGTAAAAGAAGCGAAAGAATACGGATGCGGAAGTGTCCACATAACGGCCTCAGATATGGGAGTACTGCTGTATACTGATTTTGGGTTTGTGAAAAATGATAATTTTATGCAATACAATTTTTAGCATAGAAAATATTGAGGAGGCAGGATGAAAAAAATACATGCAAATATGTATCCGGAACAATGATATCCTATGATAAATTACTGGCTAACCTGAAAAAGAAAGAGGGTATATAATTGATGACTGTTTTGTTTCATTTTGGATTTTCCTATGTGGGCTTGCTATATCTGCTGATGCTTTTTATTCCGAATATTTTATGGGCAAAGAACAAGCCGGAAGGATATGATGAATATGTAAAAGGGGAGAATAAAATCCTCTTGCTGTTCGAGAGAGTCGGAGAAATGTTAGTATGCTTTTTGGTACTGATATGTTCTGATTTTAATATCAGAAAAACAGACAGGTTTGTATGGCTGGTGCTTTCGTTTATTCTGATGCTTTTATATGAAGCATATTGGGTGAAATATTTCAAAAGCGAGCGCAAAATGAAAGATTTTTACGGTAGCTTTCTGGGAATCCCCGTGGCAGGAGCAACCCTTCCGGTTTGCGCATTCTTTCTGTTGGGAGTATACGGAGGCAATCCTTTTTTGCTTGTGGCCAGTGCGATTCTTGGCGTTGGTCACATTGGCATTCATTTACAGCATAAAAGGGAGGTATTCGGAAAGTAAATAGTATGAATCGGAGATTCATGATGATGACCTTAATCGTAATAAAGTAAAAAATTTTGACAACTTGTATTTCTCCTCTATCATTCCTTTTCTTTAGGGGATAATCCTATCATTATTATTCTATTTCCCAGGCAGAGTACTGTATAAAGTTGTGTGTATGAATGATTTTTACACCTATGGTCTTAAGGAATCGGGATATTGTTTCAAACATGACAAAAGTCATACTTAAAATATTTCTTTTTTCACTACCGTATTCTTTTTTAAATTGATATTATGACAT
>JAMPAW010000030.1:12721-29640 GCA_023666975.1 Clostridium sp. | reverse complement strand
CATAGGCATTCACCTTGTAAAATACGTCGATTCCCATGGCATCGTCCGGTGACTTATATTCTATAATATTATATCGGCGGAATATCTTGCCGATTCCATTGCGGATTACCGTATTTTTGCTGTTTTTGATGACCAGCAGGTCAATCTGCAACGGTTTTTTGCTTAAGTTGTGTTCTTCCGTAAATTCCAAATCCTCCCTGTTTTCCCGCAGTTCCATTTGCAGGGCTGCGATAAATCCGGGGTGCCATTGATTATGTTTTTTCTCCAATAAATTCCTCCTATATTGAGCACTTAATGAGCAGGTTACTGCGAATTTAGTGCGAAAATACACTTGACCACTTAGCGATATCTGAATACTTAGCGATGCCTGAATACTTAGCGAGGTATTTCCGAGCTTAGTATGAAGGTATGCTTTCGCGGATGTTTCCGAGCTTAGCGGACACAGTATTTTGTTGCTTTCAATTAAAAAAATTATAACAGAGAATGCCATAAAAAACAATGAGTTTTCGCTTTGCAAAAAAAGTGTTAAAGCAGCTTGTTTTATCATAAAAAAGGAATGCAAAGATTCTTTGCGTTCCTTTTTTGGCGCTGGTAAAGAGGATTTGCTGGATTTTTCATTTTGGCTGTCCCATAATAAGGCTATGGTATTGCAATGCATAGGACTAGTCAAAAGGAGGACAGAATATGAAGATAGGGGAAAGCATTTTGCATATCCGAAAAGGACAGGAGATGACACAGGAGGAGTTTGCCTCTATTTTTGCGGTGACGAGGCAGACGGTTTCCAATTGGGAGAAGGAAAAAAGCTATCCTGATTTGCAGACGTTGGTAGAGATGAGCAACCGCTTTGGTGTCTCCCTGGATAACATGCTGAAAGAAGATGTGGATATCGTAAAAAAGATTGACCGGGAGAGAAAATTTAGCAAATATGTAAAACGGGGAGCGCTGCTTTTTGGGGGGATTTTCATTATTTTATGTGTCATCTGGAGCATTTTGTGGTATGATGCAAAACAGGAGAGTGAAAAGCGGTTCCAAAGCGGAATCGAGCAGTTTGGCTTTACGGATAATTTATCGGAAAATTTGGGGGAGGAAGGCTATCAGTATCCGTACCGTTTGGAAGCTGACGAAGAGGCCGTCTTTTACCTTGCGGATTTAGTGATGTCGGAGTGGTTTGATATCAGCTATCTGGGCTGCTATAATCAGGTGTTGATGTGCCGGGTGCAGCGCGAGGAGGGTTTGCTGCAGATTGAGTGGAACGGAAGCGGGGCAGATTTTGAAACCATATATGTCTACGATAAGAAGGGAAAGCATCTGCTGACGGACATGGAGACAAAGAAGCTGTTAAGGGACGATGAACAATTGAAGGAAATTAATACGGAAGCGCATGAAATGTGCCGGATCTTATATGTGGATTATAAGTGGTTTTTCAGATAGCATAAAAAGTTATAGGTAATTGCGAAACTCATGTTTTTTAAGGCATCCGTTGTGCAATATAGACAAATTGCAACTGGGCACGCTTGCGCTATGTGTCGCTCGTAACGGTACATAAGGTGCTAAAATACAGCACCTAAGTACCGACGGCTCCCCAATACCCTGTTTGCAATATTGTCTATATTGCACAACTGGATTTTGGAAATTAGGAGTTTCGCAATCGCCTAATAAAAAGTTATAGGGTAAGGAGAATGAAAAAATGGGATATGTAGATGAGAATGGGCTGCTGCAGGAACGGCGAAACGCTGTAGCGAGAAGAAAAAAGATGGGGATTTTGCTTGGCTTTTTTGTTATATTTATATTGGCAGGCTGTGGAGACGGGCAGGAGGCGGCCGGTGGGAACCGTGTGTCTTCTTCCGGTTCGGGGCAGGAAGAACCGGCTGCGTATCAGGAGATTTTG
The DNA here is from genome assembly GCA_023666975.1 of Clostridium sp. The sequence goes on along the minus strand of JAMPAW010000030.1, from coordinate 27,752 downwards.
GAGGGCGACCGTGTTCCGGATTTTACCGCAGAGACAGCGGACGGAGGTACATTTGGGCTTTCGGAGCAGAGTGGAAAGGTGGTATTGCTGAATTTCTGGGCGACATGGTGCGGCCCGTGTGTCAGGGAAATGCCGGCATTTGAAAAGCTGTATGGTGAGTATGGACAGAAAATTGCAATTCTTGCCGTTAATTGTATGGAAGACAAGGAGACGGTGAATCAGTTTATTTCCGAAAATGGATATACATTTCCCATTGCTTATGATACAGAGGGCACGATATGCAGGAAATATCCCTCAGACGGGATTCCTTACACACTGGTAATCGGCAAAGACGGCACTGCCAAGATGATTTATCTGGGTGCAGGCGAAGCGGACGAACAGTATGAGGAGTATAAACAGGCGATTGAGGCGGCATTGGCGGAAAATGGAGCGAAGGAGGGCGTACCGCATGAAGGTGAAAATGATTAGAAAGGGAATACTCGTTACAGCGGTTGTGCTGATTTTGATTGGCCTTGGCCAAAACGGATTTTCGGATATTAAGAACAAGGCAAGCCGTATCTGTTATGAGTGTATAGGAATCGGATAATGCGCAGGAGAAAAATCATTCAGGTTATCTGTGCCCTTTTATATAACTGCAATATAACCGGATTTGCAAAGGGGAAAATTTATCAGGGAAATGGCAAGGGTGTCTGTGTGCCGGGGCTGAACTGCTATTCCTGCCCGGGTGCAATTGCCTCCTGCCCTTTAGGCAGCCTGCAGACTGCACTGTTATCTGCCAGATATAAAATTCCATATTATATTCTGGGAATCCTGTTATTGTTTGGTGTCGTGTTTGGGAGAGTCGTTTGCGGCTTTTTGTGCCCTTTTGGTCTTTTGCAGGAGCTGCTCTACCGGATTCCGAGCCATAAGATTAAGAAAAATAAATGGACAAAACGTTTATCGGTTTTAAAGTATGTCGTGCTCGTCGTGTTTGTCATCGCAGTCCCGCTGTTTTTTGCCGTGCCGGGATTTTGTAAATATATCTGTCCGGCAGGTACGTTAGAGGGCGGCGTGTTCCTGGTGGCAGGAAATGAGCGCCTGCAGGCAATGGCCGGCAGGCTGTTTTCCTGGAAAATGGCTGTGCTGGTAATCATATTGGTCTCGGCTGTTTTTCTGTTTCGGAGTTTCTGCCGTTTCCTCTGTCCGCTGGGTGCATTTTACAGTTTGTTTCACAAGGTTTCCATTCTGGGAATGAAAGTGGACAAGGAAAAATGCAATGGCTGTAATGCCTGTGTGTCCCATTGTAAATTAGATGTAAAATGTGTCGGGGACAGGGAGTGTATCCAATGCGGCGAGTGCATTGCGCACTGCCGCCAATGTGCGCTGGGCATGGGACGGCAGTTTACCGAATCACGCTCCCGTCTAAGGCATTGATGATCAGAACATTTACGTCCTCGTCCCATTTTTCCCCGTTGACCAGATAGCTTCCCTTAAACACCCAGGCAGGCACCAGGCGGTATTCCGTGTCACTGCCTTCCGCTTTGATACAGCACAAGCCTTCTTCGATTCCGGAAATGTTGATGTCCAGCTGTGCGGCCTTGTACTCCGTATCATTGATTCCATCGGCAAATAATGCACCAAGGTATTCCTGCTTCAAATCCAGTGCGGTGAGTTCCTCTTTAAAATGAGCATAGATTTCATCGAGGGAGAGGGTGGCTGCATTTTTTTGCTCCCATTCCACAATATCCATTGGCGAATTCAGATGTACCAGCGCAACGGCTCCGTTTTCCACGTCAATCGAAAGGCTTTCCGTTAATGGCGCATCGGTCAGGGACAAAGGATGTGAAAAGAAATCCGAGCGGTTCGGAACTTCTTCGTAATACCGGGTACAGGTAAATGTATGGCGGCAGCAGTTTTTGTCTCCGCTTTCAAAAGCGCCTGTGATCTGCCAGCCTTCCCGGTCTAATTCCAAATCACGGATAACCTGCACAGCCAGTTCTTTCGCTTCTTCTTCCGAACATTTGCGGTAAGGCATGGCCGGTTCGCCGTATTCACCCTGAAACATTGCCATGATATAGTGTTTATCGGAACCGCTTCCTGCCCGCTCGGCCGACATAAGCCCCTCGTAATTGTTGTCATACAGGCCGGCACGGAATTTTAAATCATGTGTTTCACCGGCAGGAAGTGTATCGGAATCAGTTTCCCCGCGCAGATATCCTACATTATGATACTGGTATTTTGCTTCAACAGCATCGGCACCCCAATATTCATACAGGGCTGTATCGGCAAACAGGGTGTTTTTCCATTTCTTTAAATCTGCGGATGTAAATTCATGCGGAGTAACCCGGATAACCGGCAAATCCCCGTCTATCGGATTGACTGTGGCATTGACATGAACCGATATACCGGAATAGTCAAAATTGTCTTTCTTCTGCTGGGAAGCAACGGTGGAGTGGTTGTCTGTGACAGCGGACTTTGCCGCAGTGGTTTGTCTGTTTGCGGTTATCGCGGTATGTTTTGCCGTGGCATTTGTGCAGCCGGTAAGCAGTGCTGCCGCCAGAATCATGGTTAATATGCAAGTTTTTTTCATGGTCATCACCTTTCCTTTCTGTGAACGTTTATTTTGAAATGTTTATTGTTTTACCGGAAGACTTGATCATAGGAACGGTCATTCCGCCGGAATAATGTTAGAGAACAGGATCGCATCGGCAATTTTTTCTGCCTGTGTTTTTGTCAATGCGGCCTCGGAATAATCCGTCCACTGGTCATTCCCCTGTTTCAGTACCTCGCCGTGCTGGTAATACGTATAAACGGCATTAAGACTGACAAGAACAAAATCCTCTGCTCCCCTGTAAAAGATATAGGATTTGTTTGTCTGGTTATTTATCACAATATCCACGGCTTCGTTGTTTTTGGTCGTATAGCTCCATTCGGTGTAATCCGACAAGTCACCGATATTGAGACACATGCTGTTTAGCACGCCTTTTTTGCTGACGGCCATGGAGAGGGATTCGGATAAAGTATCTCCTTTCGCATCTTTTAAGTCCATTGTGGCATGCCAGTTTCCCTCGGAGCAGGCGATACCGTCCAGAACATCTGCGGTATAAGTGTCCTTTACAAAATCGTCTAACTGCATTTTTGCGGTCAGCTCCTCATAGGAGGAGAGGAAGCGTATGTCACTTTCCGGCACCAGATGATATTTTGTACAGATTTCTTCCAGTTTGTCTGCCATTTCCTGTGTGTAAATGCCATATACCTCGGAGTATTGGGAAAAAACAGGACTGGCAGCTCCCTGATGTGCTGTGATGTCTGCCATGAGCCGGGCTTCGTTGTATTCATAGGAACGCTCATATTTGCGGGAAAAAGTATACCATTCCTGGGCGGCTTTCCACTCTGCACTTTCCGGTATGGCAAGCGCAATAAAATTGGTCTTTGAGGCTGCGGAAGCCTGCGTGTCAGCTGTGGACTCCCTGCTGTCGCCAGAGGCCGTGTTGTCCTCCGTGTCCTCGCAAATAGCGGTCTGGTCTGCTTTGGGGATAACCATATTTTCAAGCTTGAACAGGCTGGCGGCTCCTGCCGTCCCAGATATCCCCACGAGCAAAAGGAAGGCGGCGGCTATGCTCCGTTTCTGTTTTGCCCGTCTTATTTCTTCGGCTTTTACCTGTTCAATCATATTTTGCTGCCGCTCCTCAAAACGTTTTGAAAATATATGTTCGTTTGCAGCAGAATTACTGGTGATTTCGATTATTTTACTCATATTTGCTGGCTCCTTTCTATTAAAAGTTCTCGTGCTTTTTTTCTGGCCCTCCGCAGTCGGGAATATACGTTTTCCTCACTTAAATCCAGCTTTTTGGCAATCTCTGCGACAGAGAGATTTTCAAAATATTTCAGGTAGAGCATGTCCCAGTAATGGTCGGGAAGCATATTCTTAAGCGTGCTGATTTGATTTTGTTCTGCCTCTGTCTGTATATAATGCTCGATAGGATTATCGGAATCTGCCAAATACGACCATTCGCCGTAAGTAAGATGTCCCTGCTCCCGCTGGTTTTTGCGGTAAATGTCAATGGCTGCACTTTTTACCGCACAATGAAGAAATTTTTTCGTTTTCGCACTCTCTACCGAATGGAATTTATGCAGATGTGGAATCACTTTTTCAAATGCATCACCTACGGCATCTTCTGCCTGTGCCTCATTGTGCAGAATGGCGAATGCGGCAGCATACATATTTCCCCGGTAGGCCATAAACAGCTCTTCAAGCAGTGCGGATTCGGATTTCTTTTTCCGAACGATACGCATTCTATTCACCTCCTGTTTCGGTTGGATTGAACGATCATTCTGATAATAATAACGAATGAAGGAATATAAATTGGTCACTTTTCTTTATTTTAGCACAATAAAGAAATTAAATTCGCTTTTGGGGTACGTTGTAGTATAGATTACCTGCAATTACACAAAATAACGGTAAATAATAAAATTTATCCGGGTTCAATGGAGAAAGGAATCTATTGTGTATGAGCAATCATTTGAAAAACGAGACCAGTCCGTATCTTTTACAGCATGTAAATAATCCGGTTGACTGGTATCCGTGGAGTGCGGAAGCATTTAAAAGAGCAATGTTGGAGGATAAGCCTATATTTTTAAGTATAGGTTACAGTACTTGCCATTGGTGCCATGTGATGGCGCATGAAAGTTTTGAGAATGAGGAAACGGCAAAAATTCTTAATCAGCATTTTATATCGATAAAAGTAGATCGTGAAGAACGTCCGGATATTGATAGTGTATATATGGCATTCTGCCAGACTTTTACAGGAAGCGGTGGCTGGCCGATGAGCATTTTCATGACGGCGGAGCAAAAGCCGTTTTTTGCAGGCACTTATTTTCCTACTGAAACGCAATTTGGAAAAATTGGATTTAATGAATTACTTTTCCGAATTGTGGAGAAGTGGAAAAATAACAGAGAAGGTCTTTTGCAGACGGCAGAGTTATTGTTATCCGGCACAAATACTGCACATAGTGTTGTGGAAAGCGGAATTGACGAAAGATTACCAGAACAGGCAGCAGCAATATTTTCGGATAGCTTCGATAAGCGCTATGGCGGTTTTGGCAGGGCACCTAAGTTTCCGACACCTCATAATCTTGTTTTTCTTATACTGTATGCCTATTTGTATTCAGACCGTCAGGCTATGGAACAGGCGGCAATCACTCTGGATAAGATGAGAAGAGGCGGTATTTTTGACCATATTGGCTATGGATTTTCACGGTATTCGACAGATGATTATTTTCTGATCCCCCATTTTGAAAAAATGCTCTATGATAATGCCTTGATGATACTGGCTTATGTTGCTGCATACAAGGCCATGAAAAAGGACTGCTTTCTGGATACGGCAGAGAAGACGGCAGAATATATTATGCGGGAAATGACAGGGAAAAACGGGGAGTTTTATTCGGCACAGGATGCGGACAGCGAAGGGGAAGAGGGGAGATTTTACCTTTGGGATTATGGCGAGGTCTGCAATGTTTTGGGAGACGAACAGGGAAAGGCATTCTGTGATCATTTTGGCATAACGGAGAAAGGAAATTTTGAGGGAAAAAATATTCCGAATTTATTGAATGGCAATGAGATATCCGATAAATTCCGGCACGAAATAAAAAAGTTGTACAATTATCGAAAATCCAGAATGTGCCTGCATACAGATGATAAAGTGCTTACCTCATGGAATGCACTTATGATTTGTGCAATGTCGCTGCTTTATCGGGTCAGCGGTAAAGATCGCTATTTGGACGCTGCCCAAAAGGCAGAGGCTTTTCTGGAAAAGCATCTCATAAAAGAAAACATTATTTATGTAAGCAGTCGTGGCGGAAAGTTGTCTGCGAAGGGATTTTTAGATGATTATGTGTATTACATGGCTGCACTGATTTGTCTGTATGAAGTGACCTCAGAAGAGAATTATTTGCATCGTGCCAGACGATTTTGTGAAGAGGCAAAAAAGCAGTTTAAGGCTGAAAACGACAGTGGATATTATCTGTGTGGAGGCGAAAATGACCGTCTGATTTCAAAGCCGATGGAAGTCTATGACGGGGCAATGCCTAGTGGGAACTCGGTTCTATCGTATTGTCTTGTGCGGTTGTTCCAGCTTACTGGAGATAAGGAGTTTAAGGAAAATGCCGAGGAGCAGCTTGCTTTTTTGTCTGCAAAAGCATTGTCCTATCCCGCAGGACATAGCATGTTTTTGCTTTCGCTGCTGTTTTATCTGAAGCCGCAGAACAAAATTACTGTGGTACTATCCGCAAAAGAAGACAGGCATCAGATATTGAGAGAGCTGCCGTTGTATGCAGAGGTCAGAATATTCGAGCAGGAAACAGAGGAGTATAGGCTGTTAGAGGGCAGGACAACCTATTATGTGTGCCAGAATCATACTTGCCTTCCACCGACGAATCAGGTACCTTTTTCGGCAGAGGAGGTGGCAGCCTTTGGGCGGAAAACGTCGCAGGTTTTGCATCCGAATGGAGGGACGATTGCAGGATCATAATAGACGATTGAAAATTTAACGCCAAAATGGTACAATATGGAAAAGTATTGGAATGTCGGGGCGTGGAATGAATATGAAAGATTATCTGGCGAGATTAAATTGGAAAATATGTCTATTTATGCTTTTGGGCAATTTTTTTATTGGTCTTAGCATCTGTATGCTGCGGCTGGCCGGTTTTGGTACGGACCCTTTTTCCTGCATGAATATAGGTGTGAGCAATCATCTGCCAGTCAGTTACGGAACTTATCAGCTGATGTTTAATCTGATTTTATTTATTCCAATGATATGTTGTTTCCGCAAGGGCTTGGGGCTTGGTACATTGGTCAATATGGCAGGCGTGGGATATATTGCAGATTTTTGCGTCTGGCTGTTTAGTTTGGCAGGTGTCACTGCGCAGGGCATGGAAAAGGTTATCCTGATTAGGATTTTGTTCATGTGTGTCGGAGTGCTGGCTACCTGTTTTGGGGTTGCATTATATATGGAATGTGATTTAGGCACTGCTCCCTATGATGCGTTGGCACAGATTATCGAACAATTGACGCATGGCAAAATGAAGTTTAAATGGGCAAGGATTCTGACCGATGTAATCAGTGTGCTGGTCGGTTTTATCTCCGGCAGTATAGTGGGAATTGCAACGATAGTAACCGCATTTTTTACCGGACCGATAGTCACATGGTTTAGGGAAAAGGTTATCCGTAAAAGACTGGCAGTCTATAAGCAATAGGCCGCCAAAGGAAAGGTTAAGGAGGAAAATGATGAAAGTATTATTGGTAAACGGGAGTCCGAATGAAAAGGGGTGTACATATACAGCTCTTTCGGAAATTGCAAAGACGTTAGAAGAAAATGGTGTTGAAACAGAGATTTTTCATATCGGTAATAAGCCGGTAAGGGGCTGTATCGGTTGTAATGCTTGTCGAAGAAACGGCAACAAGGGCTGTGTTTTTGATGATGACGTTGTAAACCGTCTGGCAGCAAAGGTTAAGGAGGCTGACGGATATGTTTTTGGCTCTCCGGTATACTATGCCTCTCCTAATGGAGCGTTGTTAGCTGTGCTGGACCGTTTGTTTTACAGCGTGGGCCAATACATGCAATATAAGCCGGCGGCATGCATCGCTTCCGCAAGACGTGCCGGAACAACGGCAACATACGATGTGTTAAATAAATATATCGGGATTAATAATATGCTTATGGTGCCGGCAAACTATTGGAATATGGTGCACGGCAACAGACCGGAGGAGGTACGGCAGGACTTAGAGGGTCTGCAGATTATGCAGGTTCTTGGGAGAAATATGGCGTGGATGTTGAAACTTTTGGAAGCTGGGGAGGCAAATGACATCAAGCATCCTGAAGTAGTGGAAAAGATTGCTACGAATTTTATCCGATCATGATGAGGAAACAGAATTCGGCATTATGGGGATTTACTGGGCAGAGCCAATAGCGGACGCACTGGCCGCCACGATATGTGGAACTACGTTATTTTTACGGATAGGGAAAATATTGCAAAATGTGTAGGCAGGATATTTCCAGAAGTGTATATGTGGATTTCGGGAGGAGAAGGTATGGATAAAAGAAGAATTTCTATATTATTAGCAGGAGTGCTTTTAATAACAATATTGGGGAATGCAGTAAATACACAGGCAGCGGCGAAGGAGAGGCTCAGTCAGACAAAGGTAACGATCACCGTTGGAAAGAGTGTGACGTTGAAGGTTAAAAACACAAAGAAAAAGGTAAAGTGGTCCACCAGTAATAGGAAAGTTGCTGCGGTCAGCAAAAAGGGAAAGGTGACAGGAAAAAAGGCAGGGAAAGCTACGATTACAGCGAAAGTCGGGGGAAAGAAATATACATGTAAGGTGACGGTAAAAAAGAAGCAGGCAGGGGCAACCACAGAGAAGTCGACAGAAATTGCGACAGAAGAAAATACCGAGAGGCCAACAGAGTCCACGACAGAAAAGAGTACAGAGAAGCTAACGGAGGCTACAACGGAAGAAAGCACAGAGAAGCCAACAGAGACTACAACAGAGGCAACCACGGAGAAGTCAACAGAGACTACAACAGAAGAAAACACAGAACAGCAGACAACGGAATCTCAAAATGGTGCACCGAGTGCGGATACGGTGAATTATGATGCAGGCGAGTATTCGATTTCTGAGGTGCATAACGGAGAGGGAACCTTTTATGACAGGGTATCTGTTGGGGCAGCCAATTTGGATTTTATGGAAGCTTCTTATTATACGGCAGCTATGAACAACGAGGATTATATGAATGGACTGGCCGGTGCCTATATTGAAATTACGGATAAGGATGGCGATAAAATCAATGTGGTCATTACAGATCGGCTGCCGGAGGGGAAGAAGGGTGATATTGATTTGTCGAAAAAAGCATTTTTGGCGATTGAACCGGAAGTGACAGGCAGAATGAACATTACATGGAAAATCATACCGTTTCCGACTACGGAGCCGATTAGTTATTTATTTAAGTCGACCAGTACACAATACTGGGCTGAGGTGCAGGTGCGAAATGGCAGATACCCGATTAAGAAGTTGGAATATAAAAATGCAAGCGGACAGTATGTGGAGCTTGAACGACAGGAATATAACTATTTTACAGCACTTTCCGGAATGGGGCAGGGACCGTACACCTTTCGGGTGACGGATTTTTATGGACATGTGTTAGAGGATACTGGCATTGCAATGAACCAGACGGAAACACCGGTACAGGGAAAGGCGAATTTTCCTTATTAATAAATATGGTAAACGCCATGCGAACCTCGTCTCCGTTACACTGCGACTCGGTCGTGGCTGTCGCTGTATGATTACACGAGCCATGCGAACCTCGTCTCCGTTACACTGCGACTCGGTCGTGGCTGTCGCCACATGATTTATAACGCATATAATTGTGCTTACAAGCAAGCTTGACGCACAATATATGGTTATAAATCGCATGGCTTGTAGCTTGCACGCAAAAAAATACAATTTATTGAAAAAAAAACTTGCAATCCCCTGAAACATGGGTTATACTAGCACTTGCTGTGACATTGATAGCTGTGAAGCGTGAGGTTGCTGCCTATACGGCAGGTTTTTCCGTGGAGCGAATGTCAAGTTAGAAAACTGACGGCAAGTCACTGTACGAATAACCATCCCGGTTGAAGGGAGATGACGTGTGAAAGTTATGAACTGCTTCAAAACATGACACACACGGGAGAGTGTACAGTCACCACTTGTCGTACTCAATGAATAAGTGCGAAAAGGAGGCGGCTTTTTTTATGGCAAACCAGGTAATGAGAATTACACTTAAGGCTTATGATCACAAGCTGATTGATCAGGCTGCGGCAAACATTATTGATACTGTTAAGAAGACAGGTGCAAAGGTTTCTGGTCCTGTACCGATGCCTACTAAGATTGAGAGAATTACGATTCTTAGAGCGGTTCATAAGTACAAAGATTCCAGAGAACAGTTTGAGCAGAGAACACATAAGAGATTGATTGATGTGATTGCGCCAACTCAGAAGACAATCGACGCATTACAGAAGTTAGATATGTCTGCTGGTGTTTACATCGATGTTAAGATGAAAGCAAAATAATCAATAAGTGCAGTTAAACCTAATGGACCGCAAGGTCAAATTTAGAATGATTGCCACGGCAATCCGCTGTAGATTAATTAGGAGGAAAATGAAAATGAAGAAAGCGATTTTAGCTACAAAAGTCGGAATGACTCAAATCTTCAATGAAGACGGTGTGCTGACACCTGTAACCGTGTTGCAGGCAGGTCCGTGTGTGGTGACACAGGTTAAAACCATTGACAATGATGGATATGAAGCAATCCAGGTTGGCTTTGGGGAGAAGAAAGAAAGAATAACAACAAAAGATGTATCAGGTAGGAAGGTTATCAGAAATCCACATGGTGCTGGTAAGGCTGAGGTAGGACATTTCAAGAAGGCAAATACCACTCCAAAGCAGTTTGTAAGAGAATTTAGAGTTGAGAACGCTTCCGAATATGTTGCAGGAGAGAGCGTTATCAAAGCAGACATTTTTGCTGAGGGCGACAAGATTGACGTAACTGCTAAGTCAAAGGGTAAAGGATTTGCCGGTGGTATCAAGCGTCACGGTTTGCATACAGGTCCTAAGACTCACGGTTCAAAATACCATCGTCATGCAGGTTCTAATGGTTGTGCAACTGACCCAGGTAAGGTGTTCAAGGGCAAGAAGATGGCAGGACACATGGGTGCAGTCAGGGTGACTGTTCAGAATTTGGAAATCGTTAAGATAGATGCAGAAAATGACGTGATTTTGGTTAAGGGTTCAGTACCGGGACCGAAGAAGTCATTGGTTATGATTCGCGAGACCGTTAAATGCGGTGCAAAGTAATTTGTAGGAAGGAGGAATAGATTATGGCAACAGTAGCTGTTTATAACATCGAAGGTAAAGAAGTTGACAAGTTAGAGTTGAATGATTCGGTATTCGGTGTAGAGATAAATGAGCATTTGGTTCATCAGGCAGTTGTAGCACAGATGGCTGGCAAGCGTCAGGGAACACAGAGCGCTAAGACACGTTCGGAAGTGCGCGGCGGCGGAAGAAAACCTTGGAGACAAAAAGGAACCGGTCATGCAAGACAGGGTTCGATCAGAGCTCCACAGTGGACCGGTGGTGGTGTAGTATTTGCACCAAAGCCAAGAGATTATTCTAAGAAGTTAAATAAGAAAGAAAAGGCGGGAGCAATGAAATCGGTTTTAACTTCTAAGGTAAACGATGAGAAGTTTATTGTATTAGATGAACTTAAATTAGACGGAATCAAGACTAAGAAATTTGTGGAGGTTTTAAATAACCTTGAAGTGGCAAAGGCATTAGTGATAACGAAGGATAACGACCAGAATGTGGTGATGTCCGCAAGAAATATTCCTAATGTTAAGACTGCGCTTACCAATACAATTAATGTATATGATATTCTTAAGTATGATACCGTGGTGATTACTAAGGATGCAGTTGCAGCAATCGAGGAGGTGTACGCATAATGGCAGATATCAAATATTATGACGTAATTCAGAAGCCTATCATTACCGAGAAATCTATGGATGCTATGGCTGACAAGAAATATACATTTCAGGTTCATCCAGAGGCTAACAAGACGATGATTAAAGACGCCGTGGAGAAAATGTTTGAAGGAACGAAAGTTGCCAAGGTAAACACCATGAATCTTAAAGGTAAGAAAAAGAGACGTGGAATGGTTTACGGCAGAACGGCTAAGTCCAAGAAGGCAATCGTTCAGCTCACAGAGGACAGCAAGGATATTGAGATTTTTGAAGGGCTATAAACATTGAGAACTTAACGAATACAAGCGGTAGCGTAGTATGAGTTTAGTTCGAAAGTTCATCCTGAAACTTAATGAGAATGAACGAAGTGAAATTCGAATTTAGTTGAATGGATGAGTAAAGGCCTAGAAAGTGTTAACAATTCATACGCAGGCAAGCGTGATAATAAATGCAATTTGAAAGGAGAAAGAAAATGGGAATTAAAACATATAACCCATATACACCTTCCAGAAGAAATATGACTGGTTTGGATTTTGATGTGATTACCAAAACAACCCCTGAAAAATCCCTTACTACTTCTTTGAAGAAAAATGCCGGTCGTAATAATCAAGGAAAGATTACGGTGAGACATCAGGGCGGAGGCGCCAGAAGAAAATATAGAATTATTGATTTTAAGAGAAGAAAAGACGATATTCCGGCAACGGTTGCTTCTATTGAATACGACCCGAACAGAACAGCTAATATCGCACTGCTTCACTATGCTGACGGTGAGAAAGCATATATTTTGGCTCCTGTTGGATTAAAGGTTGGCGACAAGGTGATGAACGGCGTCAATGCAGAAATCAAGGTTGGAAACTGTCTGCCGTTAGAGGCAATTCCAGTAGGTACAGAGGTACACAACATTGAATTATATCCTGGCAAGGGAGGACAGCTGGTACGTTCTGCAGGTAATTCTGCACAGCTTATGGCTAAGGAAGGCAAGTATGCTACTCTGCGTCTGCCGTCAGGTGAAATGAGAATGGTGCCGATTAAAGCGCGTGCCACAGTCGGTCAGGTTGGAAATATTGAGCACGGTCTTGTCAATATCGGTAAAGCGGGACGTAAACGCCATATGGGTATCAGACCTACTGTCCGCGGTTCGGTTATGAACCCTAACGACCATCCGCACGGTGGTGGTGAGGGTAAGACCAGTATCGGTCGTCCGGGACCATGTACACCATGGGGTAAACCGGCACTTGGTCTTAAGACTCGTAAGAAGAATAAGCATTCCAATAAGATGATTGTAAGAACCAGAGACGGTAAGAATATTAAATAATATAAGGAGGTTTGACCTATGGCTCGTTCACTTAAAAAAGGACCATTTGCAGATGAACATTTATTAAAGAAAATAGACGCCTTAAATGCCGGAAATGACAAGCAGGTTATCAAGACCTGGTCTCGTCGTTCGACGATTTTCCCTAGCTTTGTGGGACATACAATTGCAGTTCATGACGGAAGAAGACATGTGCCTGTATATATCACAGAGGACATGGTTGGACATAAGCTCGGTGAGTTTGTTTCCACCAGAACCTACAGAGGACATGGCAAGGATGAGAAGAAGTCAAGAGTTAGATAAACAGATTTGAAAGGAGGGTTCATCCATGGCAAAAGGACATAGATCCAAGATTAAAAGAGAGAGAAATGCAAATAAGGATACAAGACCTTCGGCTAAGGTTTCTTATGCCAGAGTTTCTGTAACAAAAGCATGTTTCGTTTTAGATGCCATCAGAGGTAAGGATGTACAGACTGCACTTGCTATCTTAGCGTACAATCCAAGATATGCTTCAAGTGTGATAGAGAAGTTGTTAAAGTCGGCAATTGCAAATGCCGAAAACAATTATCCGGAAAAGAATTATAAAGCGGAGAACCTTTATATTGCAGAGTGTTATGCGAATAAGGGGCCAACAATGAAACGAATTCAACCAAGAGCACAGGGCAGGGCTTACAGAATTGAAAAGAGAACAAGCCATATTACAATTGTGCTTGATGAAAGATAAGGAGGCAAATAATGGGACAGAAAGTAAATCCTCATGGTTTGAGAGTTGGTATCATCAAGGATTGGGATTCGAGATGGTATGCGGATACGAAAGATGGCGAATTTGCAGACAACTTAGTTGAAGATAATAAGATTCGTACTTTCTTGAAGAAAAAGCTTTATAATGCCCAGGTTTCGAAAATTGAAATCGAGAGAGCATCTGATAGACTTAAAGTGATTATTTATACGGCTAAGCCGGGTGTGGTAATCGGTAAAGGTGGTGCTGAAATTGAGGCACTCAAGAAGGAAGTTGCAAAGCTGACAGATAAGAAGTTGATGGTAGACGTTAAGGAAGTGAAGAAACCGGACGCAGATGCACAGTTGGTGGCAGAGAATATTGCTGCACAGCTGGAGCAGCGTATCTCTTTCCGCCGTGCAATGAAATCTTGCATGGGCAGAACGATGAAGACTGGTGCACTGGGAATTAAAACCGCTGTTTCAGGACGTTTAGGCGGTGCTGATATGGCGCGTACAGAGTTTTACAGTGAGGGAACGATTCCTCTTCAGACACTTCGTGCAGATATTGACTATGGTTTTGCTGAGGCTAATACAACTTATGGTAAGGTTGGTGTTAAGGCTTGGATTTATCATGGTGAAGTACTTCCCACTAAGAACAGCAAGGAAGGGAGCGATAAATAATGTTAATGCCGAAAAGAACAAAACATAGAAAGCAGTTTAGAGGTTCCATGGCAGGCAAGGCTACCAGAGGAAATAAAATCAGCAATGGTGAATATGGTATCGTTGCAATGGAGCCGGCTTGGATTAAGTCCAACCAGATTGAGGCAGCCCGTGTCGCTATGACCCGTTATGTAAAGCGTACCGGTAAGGTATGGATTAAGATTTTCCCGGATAAGCCTTATACATCTAAGCCTATCGGTGTTCGTATGGGTAAAGGTAAAGGTAACGTGGAAGGCTGGGTAGCAGTGGTTAAGCCCGGACGTGTAATGTTTGAAATTGCAGGAGTGCCTGAGGATGTTGCAAAGGAAGCATTGAGACTTGCAACCCACAAGCTGCCTGTAAAATGTAAAATTGTATCCCGTGAAGATTTAGAAGGAGGTGCAGGCAGTGAAAACTAAGGAATTTATTGCAGATTTGAAAGCTAAATCAGTAGAAGAGTTAAACGCAGAGTTAGTAGCTGCTAAAAAGGAATTATTTAACTTGAGATTCCAGAATGCAACTAACCAGTTAGAGAATACAAGCAGAATTAAAGAGGTAAGAAGAAATATTGCCAGAATCCAGTCAGTGATGACGGAGAAGGCAAATGCTTAGTTATCTTGGAAGGAGGCAGATACAGTGGAAAGAAATCTGAGAAAAACACGTGTGGGACTTGTAACAAGTGATAAGATGGATAAGACAATTGTTGTTTCAATCGTAGATAATGTTAAGCACCCTCTTTATGGAAAGATTGTAAAGAGAACTTAT
>JAMPAW010000030.1:0-12621 GCA_023666975.1 Clostridium sp. | reverse complement strand
ATAATGTTAAGCATCCTCTTTATGGAAAGATTGTAAAGAGAACTTATAAATTAAAAGCTCACGACGAGAACAATGAATGCCGTATCGGTGATAGAGTAAGAGTTATGGAAACAAGACCTTTATCTAAGGATAAGAGATGGAGACTTGTGGAAATCGTAGAGAAAGCGAAATAATTAAGGAGGCAAATACAATGGTTCAACAGGAAACAAGACTTAAGGTTGCTGATAATACCGGAGCAAAAGAGTTACTTTGCATCAGAGTATTAGGTGGTTCAACCAGAAGATATGCCAATATCGGAGATATCATCGTTGCCTCTGTTAAAGATGCAACACCAGGCGGCGTTGTCAAAAAAGGTGATGTGGTAAAGGCTGTGGTTGTCCGTACAAAGAAAGGGGCACGTCGTAAAGACGGTTCATATATCAAGTTCGATGAAAATGCCGCAGTAATTATTAAGGACGATATGAATCCAAGGGGAACCCGTATTTTCGGGCCAGTGGCAAGAGAGCTTAGAGATAAGAAGTTCATGAAGATCGTTTCATTAGCACCAGAAGTTTTATAAGGAGGTGTCAGGATGGCAACCAGTAAAATTAAAAAAGATGACTTAGTTCAGGTTATCACTGGTAAAGATAAAGGTAAATCCGGTAAAGTTTTATCAGTAGATACCAAAAACCATAAAGTGTTAGTTGAAGGTGTCAACATGGTTTTCAGACATTCCAAACCAAGTATGGCAAATCAGCAGGGCGGTATCATCGAGAAGGAAGCACCAATCGATATTTCTAATGTTATGTATGTTCACAAGGGAAAACCGGTAAGAATCGGATTCCAGGGCGAAAAGAAGGAAAAGGTCCGTGTGGCCAAAGTGGACGGCAAGTTAGAAAAGATTGACTAATGGAAGAGAGGAGGCCACAGAAGTTGAGTAGATTAAAAGAACAGTATAATGGCGAAATCAAAGAAGCCATGACGAAGAAGTTTGGTTACAAGAATGCTTTGGAGATTCCTAAGATTGAGAAAATCGTCATCAACATGGGTGTTGGTGAGGCAAAGGAAAATCATAAAATATTAGATTCTGCAGTTCAGGACTTGGAGATTATTACCGGTCAGAAAGCGGTGATTACCCGTGCGAAGAAGTCTATCGCTAACTTCAAGTTAAGAGAGGGGATGCCGATTGGCTGTAAGGTAACCTTGAGAGGCGAGAGAATGTATGAGTTTGCAGATCGTTTAATCAATCTTGCACTCCCTCGTGTCCGTGACTTTAGAGGTATTAATCCAAATGCGTTTGACGGAAGAGGTAACTATTCGTTAGGTATCAAGGAACAGTTGATTTTTCCAGAAGTTGAATATGACAAAATCGATAAGGTCAGAGGTATGGATATTATTTTTGTTACTACCGCTAAGACTGACGAGGAAGCTCGTGAACTGTTGACTTTATTCGGTATGCCGTTTAAGAAATAATAGGAGGAAGATTCATGGCTAAGAAAGCAATGGTTGTTAAACAGCAACGCAAACAGAAATTCTCAACAAGAGAATATACTCGTTGTAAAGTTTGTGGACGTCCACATTCAGTGTTAAAGAAATACGGAATCTGCAGAATCTGCTTCCGTGAGTTAGCATACAAGGGCGAAATTCCAGGCGTTAAAAAAGCAAGCTGGTAAAAAGTTGAAGGAGGTAAATGTCAATGACAGATCCAATCGCAGATATGCTTACAAGAATTCGTAATGCGAATACTGCTAAACATGATACAGTTGATGTTCCTGCTTCAAAAATGAAGGAAGCAATTGCTAACATTCTGTTAGAAGAAGGTTATGTCAGAGCTGTTGATATAGTTGAAGAAGGCAAATTTAAGACAATCCATATTACATTAAAGTATGGTAAGGACAAAAACGAGAAGATTATTACCGGAATCAAGAGAATTTCCAAACCAGGTCTTCGCGTGTATGCAGGCAAAGATGAGCTTCCTAAGGTGCTGGGTGGCTTAGGAGTTGCTATCATTTCAACCAATAAAGGTGTTTTGACTGACAAACAGGCCCGTGAGGCGCAGGTTGGCGGCGAAGTACTCGCATTTGTGTGGTGAGGCAGAGAACTTAGCGAAAACGAGTGAAGCGAAGTTTGAGCTTAGTCGTAGCCCAGTCGACGCCCTTAACGAGCGGAAGCGAGTTTAGTAGTCGACGAGGCAGGCATTGAGAACTTAGCGAAAACGAGTGAAGCGAAGTTTGAGCTTAGTCGTAGCCCAGTCGACGCCCTTAACGAGCGGAAGCGAGTTTAGTAGTCGACGAGGCAGGCATTGAGAACTTAGCGAAAACGAGTGAAGCGAAGTTTGAGCTTAGTCGTAGCCCGGTCGACGCCCTTAACGAGCGGAAGCGAGTTTAGTAGTCGACGAGGCAGAGGTATTGTAGGATTTAAAAATTTAGCGAATAACAAAACTGTAATCGGTTTTAGAGAATTTAAGGAGGTAACGGCATGTCACGAATCGGAAGAATGCCTATCGCTGTACCGGCAGGAGTAACTGTGGATATAGCAGAAAATAATCAAGTGACTGTAAAAGGACCAAAGGGTACACTACAAAGAGTATTGCCGGCGGAAATGGACATTAAGCTTGAGGGTGATCAGGTTGTTGTAACCAGACCGAATGATTTGAAGAAGATGAAATCTTTACATGGTCTGACAAGAACACTGATTAACAATATGGTAATCGGTGTAACCGATGGTTATACAAAAGTATTAGAGGTAAACGGTGTAGGCTACAGGGTTGCAAAGCAGGGCAAGAAGTTAGTGCTCAACTTAGGTTATTCCCATCCGGTGGAGATGGAGGACCCGGAAGGTCTGGAGTCTAAAGTAGAAGGAAATACAATCACCGTTTCAGGTATTGATAAAGAAAAAGTTGGCCAATATGCTGCTGAAATCAGAGAGAAGAGAACACCGGAGCCGTATAAGGGCAAAGGTATTAAGTATGCTGATGAAGTGATTAGACGTAAAGTTGGTAAGACTGGTAAGAAATAATTAAAGGAGTGAGATAGATGATTAAGAAAGAGTCAAGAAGTAAGGTTCGTGCAAAAAAGCATTTAAGAATCCGTAACCGCTTTAGTGGCACCGCTGAGAGACCACGTTTAGCTGTATTCAGAAGCAATAATCATATGTACGCTCAAATTATTGATGATACAGTTGGAAATACTTTAGTGTCTGCTTCAACAGTTCAGAAGGAAGTTAAGGCAGAGATAGAGAAGACAAACAATGTAGAAGCAGCCGCTTACTTAGGTAAGGTGATTGCAGAGAGAGCATTGGATAAGGGAATTAAAACAGTTGTCTTTGATCGAGGCGGATTTATATATCAGGGTAAAGTAAAAGCGTTAGCAGATGCAGCAAGAGAAGCTGGTCTGGAATTCTAATAAGGAGGAAAACAACATATGAAGCATACGATTATTGATGCTAGTCAATTGGAATTAGAAGAACAGGTAGTTAACATCAAACGTGTAACCAAGGTTGTTAAGGGTGGTCGTAATATGAGATTTGCTGCGCTTGTGGTTGTAGGCGATAAGAACGGTCATGTGGGTGCTGGTCTTGGCAAGGCTGCTGAGATTCCGGAAGCAATTCGCAAGGGCAAGGAAGATGCTATTAAGAGCCTTGTTGAAGTTCCGATTAATGATAGCGGAAGTATTCCTCATGACTGGACAGGTAAATTCGGAAGTGCATCGGTTCTTTTAAAGGCATCTCCGGAAGGTACAGGTATTATTGCCGGTGGTCCTGCCCGTAAGGTTTTGGAATTGGCCGGATACAAGAATATCCGTACAAAGTCTTTAGGTTCAAATAATAAGCAGAATGTAGTATTGGCTACGATTAACGGACTTACAAACTTGAAGACTCCTGAGGAAGTTGCAAGGCTTCGCGGAAAATCTGTTGAAGAGATTCTAGGTTAAGGAGGATTTAAAAAATGGCAGATAAAGTAAAGGTTACTTTAGTAAAGTCTCCTATTGGAGCAATTCCAAAGCATAAGAGAACATTGGAGGCACTGGGGCTTAGAAAGTTAAACAAGACGGTTGAGCTTCCTAACAATGCAGCTACAAAGGGAATGGTTCAGCAGGTAAGACATTTGGTAAAGGTAGAAGAAGATTAATCATATTAGAGATAAGGAGGTGCACGTAAATGAATTTATCTACATTAAAACCGGCAGAAGGTTCTAAGCAGAGCGATAATTTCAGAAGAGGTCGTGGCCATGGTTCAGGAAACGGTAAGACTGCCGGCAAGGGTCATAAAGGACAGAAGGCTCGTTCAGGTGCAACAAGACCGGGTTTTGAAGGTGGTCAGATGCCATTATATAGAAGACTTCCTAAGAGAGGCTTCACTTGCCGCAATTCAAAGGAAATTGTTGCTATTAATCTTTCTGCGCTCAATGTGTTTGATGAAGGGTCAGAAGTGACTGTTGACACATTGATTGGTGCCGGAATTGTAAGCAATCCTAAGGATGGCGTAAAGATTTTAGGAAACGGTGAACTGACAAAGAAGCTCAC
The DNA here is from genome assembly GCA_023666975.1 of Clostridium sp. Next base: position 8,119 of record JAMPAW010000030.1, on the reverse strand, counting down.
GGTAAAAGCAAATGCGTTCAGTGCTTCTGCGAAGGAGAAAATTGAGGCCCTTGGCGGAAAAGCAGAGGTGATGTAATATGTTTAAAACCTTGATAAATGCGTTCAAAATTGAACAGTTGAGGAAACGGATTATATATACATTCTGGATTTTGGTGGTTGTCCGTCTGGGCAGCCAGCTGCCAATTCCGGGTATTGATGTGGCACAGGTTAAGGAATTTTTGGAGAGCGTTGTGGGTTCCTCCTATAGTTTTATTGATTCCTTTACCGGAGGCTCGTTTTTGTCTATGTCCGTGTTTGCGTTGGGAGTAACGCCTTATATTACGTCGTCCATTATTATGCAGCTTTTGACGATTGCCATTCCTGCGTTAGAAGAATTGCACCGTGACGGGGAAGACGGCAAAAAGAAAATACAGGAAATTACCCGTTGTGTGGCAGTGGGACTGGCCGTTTTGGAGAGTCTCGGTCTTGCCATTGGATTTTCAAGACAGGGCGCGCTCGGTGACTCCAATGGATTTACCATATTGACGATTATTACGACTTTGACAGCAGGCAGCTGTGTTGTAATGTGGCTGGGTGAGAGAATTTCGGATAAGGGAATCGGAAACGGTATCTCCATTATCCTGTTAATTAATATCGTATCCCGTATGCCGGCAGATTTCTCTAATCTGTATGAAATGTTTGTCAGCGGAAAGGATGCAATCAGGGCAGTCATTGCTGTTTGTATCATTTTGGCCATTGTCATCGGAACAACGATTTTGGTTATTATTCTGCAGGATGCAGAGAGACGTATTCCGGTTCAGTATTCCAAAAAGGTTCAGGGGAGAAGGTCCGTGGGTGGACAGTCAAGCTATATCCCGCTTAAGGTGAACACTGCCGGAGTTATTCCTGTTATTTTTGCGTCCTCGCTGTTATCTGTACCGTCAATTCTCATTAATTTGTTTAATGTGACACCGGGAACGGTATGGCAGAAGATTTTACAGGGATTGAATCAGAATTACTGGTTTAATCCGGAATATCCGTGGGCATATATCGGATTGCTTGTCTATATCTTTTTGAATGTTGTATTTGCCTATTTTTATACTTCGATTACTTTCAATCCGATGGAGGTGGCAAATAACATGAAAAAGAGCGGTGGGTTTATCCCTGGTATTCGTCCGGGTAAGCCGACACAGGATTATTTGAATAAGATTTTAAATTATATTGTATTTATTGGTGTAATTGGACTGTTGATTGTTGCACTGATTCCGATCTTCTTCAACGGTATGTTTAATGCAGATGTCTCTTTCGGAGGAACCTCACTAATCATTATCGTGGGTGTTATACTTGAGACGATGAAGCAGTTGGAGTCGCAGATGTTGGTACGCAACTATTCAGGATTCCTAAACGACTAATTGTAGAATAATACACAAAAACCGTAGGAAAACAGTTGGCTGTATCCCTGCGGTTTCAGTGGTTTACAATGGATACTAAGTGGTCAAGTGTATTTTCGCACTAAATTCGCAACAAAGTTGCTCATTAAGTGCTTGGTGCAGGGGAAACACTATGTCCACTAAGCTCAGCATGGCTAACTAAAGCATACCTTCATACTAAGCTCGGAAATACCTCGCTAAGTATTCAGATATTGCTAAGTATTCAGGCTTCGCTAAGTGGTCAAGTGTATTTTCGCACTAAATTCGCAACAAAGTTGCTCATTAAGTGCTCAATATAGGAGGGAAAGAGTATGAAGATTATTATGTTAGGTGCCCCAGGTGCGGGCAAAGGTACACAGGCGAAAATGATTGCGGCAAAATACGGTATTCCACATATTTCTACCGGTGACATTTTCCGTGCCAATATCAAAAATGGTACAGAGCTTGGCGCAAAGGCAAAAGAGTATATGGATAAGGGATTACTCGTGCCGGACGAGTTGGTGGTTGATCTGGTAATTGACCGTTTCAAAGAGCCGGATTGTGAGAAAGGGTATGTATTGGACGGTTTTCCGAGAACAATTCCACAGGCGGAAGCATTGGATAAGGCATTGACGGCAATCGGTGAAACCGTTGATTATGCGATTAACGTAGAGGTGCCAGATGAAAACATTATCAACAGAATGGGCGGAAGGCGTGCATGTGTAGGCTGTGGCGCAACATATCATGTAATATACAGTCCGACCAAAGTGGAAGGTAAATGTGATACTTGTGGAGCGGATTTGATTATTCGCGATGACGATAAGCCGGAAACGGTTAAGAACAGATTATCCGTATACCATGAGCAGACGCAGCCGTTAATCGACTACTATACCAATAAAGGTATTATTAAGGAAGTAGACGGCACTGTGGATATGAAAGATGTTTTTGAGGCAATCGTAAATATATTGGGTGAATAGGAATGGCAATTTCAATTAAATCAAAAGCAGAGATTGAATTGATGCGTGAGGCGGGAAGGATTCTCGCCATCACGCATAATGAACTGGCGAAACGTGTAAAGCCGGGAATGTCTACATTAGATGTGGACCGTATAGGCGAGGAGATTATCAGAAGCTATGGATGTATCCCTTCATTCTTGAATTATCATGGCTATCCGGCCTCAATTTGTGTATCGTTAAATGAACAGGTGGTACACGGTATTCCCAGTAAGGACCGTATTATTATGGAGGACGACATTGTCAGTCTGGACGCAGGTGTCATATACAAAGGATACCATTCAGACGCTGCCAGAACACTGATTATGCCAGCAGTATCAGATGAGGTGCGGGAACTGGTGAAAGTGACCAGAGAATCCTTTTTTGAGGGGATAAAGCAGGCAGTAGCAGGTAACCATGTTGCGGATATAAGCAGAGCGGTTCAGCAGTATACAGAAGCCAGAGGATATTCTGTGGTTCGGGATTTGGTCGGACACGGAGTCGGTTCCAAGCTGCATGAGGACCCGGAGGTTCCGAACTTTACTAACGGAAGGCGGGGACCAAAACTTCGCAAGGGAATGACTATTGCGGTGGAGCCGATGATTAATCTGGGTAAATATGATGTATACTGGGAGGACGACGACTGGACGGTTGTGACAGAGGACGGTATGCCTTCCGCACATTACGAAAATACAATTCTGATTACAGAGGGGGAGCCGGAAATTCTTTCACAGGCTCCGGGAATCGATTTATAATTGAACAGGAGGATTTATATATGTCTAAAGCAGATGTGATTGAAATTGAGGGAACTGTGATTGAAAAACTGCCGAATGCCATGTTTAAAGTAGAATTGGAAAATGGACACGAAGTATTGGCGCATATCAGTGGAAAGCTGAGAATGAACTACATTAAAATTTTGCCGGGTGATAAGGTTACTCTGGAGTTATCTCCATACGACCTGACCAAAGGGCGCATCAAATGGAGAGAGAAATAGTTCCGCGGGAATTGCCTATTGATATCCGGATATATGGAAATGCAGTTAAAAGTAAGAAGAATTTGCAAATTTTGCTTGCATTGGGCAAATTAAAATGATAGAATAGATATTCGTAGCGGACTTTTTACAGAGAAATTTTGAAAGGAGAGATTTTAATGAAGGTTAGAGCATCCGTAAAACCAATTTGCGATAAGTGCAAAATCATTAAAAGAAAAGGTAGTATCAGAGTTATCTGTGAGAACCCTAAACACAAACAGAGACAAGGTTAGATGATAGCCCATCTTTATCCCTTGCAGGTTTGTAAACGAAAGTAGCACTGTATTCCCAGTGTGAAGTTCCTTCTATATGATCATTATTAAGTATAGAAGATGATTTTAGAAAGCGGCTGTAGTGTAGGTATCATTAACCTATACAACATATTAATAGAATACAATTGTCCGGGAACGCGTATGCATTTCACCCGTATAGACAATATACGGATACGTTGCTTGCCGGGTAGTTGAACATTTAAGAAAAAGAATTAATTTATGGAGGTGCACAGTCACAATGGCTCGTATTTCAGGTGTAGATTTACCAAGAGAAAAACGTGTTGAGATCGGTCTTACCTATATTTATGGTATCGGACTTCCGTCATCTCAGCGTATTTTAAAGGAAGCAAATGTTAATCCTGATACCCGTGTTCGTGATTTGACTGATGATGAAGTAAAGAGAATCAGTGAGATTATCAACGAGACGCAGATGGTAGAGGGTGATTTACGTAGAGAAATCGCAATGAACATCAAGCGTTTACAGGAGATTGGATGTTATCGTGGAATCCGCCATAGAAAGGGTCTGCCTGTTCGCGGTCAGAAGACTAAGACGAATGCAAGAACCCGCAAAGGTCCAAAGAGAACCGTTGCAAACAAGAAGAAATAATCAGGTTGGGATTCATTTTAGTTGATTAGGAGGTTAAGTTTAATGGCTAAAGTTACAAAAAAAGTGACGAAGAAGCGTGTTAAGAAGAATGTTGAGCATGGACAGGCTCATATTCAATCATCTTTTAATAATACAATTGTTACATTGACCGATAATGAAGGCAACGCACTTTCGTGGGCAAGTGCTGGTGAATTAGGATTTAAGGGTTCTAAGAAATCCACTCCTTATGCAGCACAGATGGCAGCGGAAACTGCTACCAAAGCAGCTCTTGTTCATGGTTTAAAGAAGGTTGATGTTATGGTTAAGGGTCCGGGCTCTGGCCGTGAGGCTGCAATTCGTGCACTTCAGGCTGCAGGTCTTGAGGTACTTAGTATCCGTGATGTGACACCGGTTCCACATAACGGTTGTCGTCCGCCAAAACGTAGAAGAGTATAATAGGAGGTACAGTTAGATGGCAGTAGATAGAACCCCAGTTCTTAAGAGATGCAGATCTTTAGGCATGGAGCCAATGTATCTCGGAATAGATAAGAAATCAAATAGACAGTTGATTCGTTCAAACAGAAAGATGAGCGAGTATGGTCTGCAGCTTCGTGAGAAGCAGAAGGCCAAATTCATCTATGGTGTATTGGAGAAGCCTTTCCGTAATCTCTATGCAAAGGCAGAGAGAATGAAAGGTTTGACAGGTCCAAACCTGATGATTTTATTGGAGTGCAGACTGGATAACGTTGTTTTCCGTTTAGGTTTTGCAAGAACGCGTAAGGAAGCAAGACAAATTGTCGATCATAAGCATGTATTGGTTAACGGCAAATGTGTCAACATTCCGTCATACAGAGTAAAAGCCGGAGATAAGATTGAGATTAGAGAGAAGAGCAAGTCTCTTCAGCGATACAAGGATATTTTAGAGGCAACTGGAGGAAGATTGGTTCCGGCATGGCTGGATTCTGACCAGGAGAATTTGACAGGTACCGTGACAGAATTACCACTTAGAGAACAGATTGATGTTCCTGTAAACGAAACACTGATTGTCGAGTTATATTCTAAGTAATGTTCGATAATTGTGTAGCAGTGTATCTGATTTTCAAAACGGACTATGCAGGCTTAGCTGCTTGCCGGTAGTCTGTTTTAGAAAGTGATAGAGCACAAAACCAAAAGGAGGTTCCCGGCGTGTTTGAATTCGAAAAACCAAGAATTGAAATTGCAGAGATTTCAGAAGACAACAGATACGGTAAATTTGTAGTTGAACCTTTAGAGCGAGGCTATGGTACGACACTTGGTAATTCCTTGAGAAGAATTATGTTATCATCATTACCAGGGTCTGCTGTGAGTTATGTCAAAATCAAAGGCGTTTTACACGAATTTAGTTCGATACCAGGTGTAAAGGAAGATGTGACTGAGATTATCATGAACATCAAGGAACTGGCTATCAAGAATAACAGCAGTTCCAATGAATTAAAGCAGGCATATATTGAATATGTTGGCGAAGGTGTAGTTACTGCAGCAGATATTCATGTTGACAGTGATATTGAGATTTTGAATCCGGATTTGGTGATTGCAACGTTGAGCGGTCCGGAAGCGAGATTTGATATGGAACTTACCATTACCAGAGGAAGAGGTTATGTAGGTTCAGATAAGAACAAAAAAGAGGATACTTCAATTGATGTGATTGCAGTGGATTCCATCTATACACCGGTAGAGCGTGTGAATCTTACTGTGGAGAATACCCGTGTCGGTCAGATTACCGATTACGATAAACTTACTTTGGATGTATATACCAATGGTACATTGGCACCAGATGAGGCAGTAAGTCTGGCTGCAAAGGTATTAAGCGAGCATCTTAATTTGTTTATTGATTTATCAGAAAATGCCAAATCAGCAGAAGTAATGGTAGAGAAAGAGGACAATGAGAAAGAAAAAGTATTAGAGATGAACATCGACGAACTGGAATTGTCCGTCCGTTCATTTAACTGCCTGAAGAGAGCAGGCATCAATACGGTGGAAGAATTGACAAATAAAACTCCGGAGGATATGATGAAGGTCCGCAATTTGGGACGGAAATCATTAGAAGAGGTATTGAATAAGCTGAAAGAGCTGAATTTATCTCTGAACAACGGAGATGACTAAATAAGAAGGACCACTTAAGCCGAATAATAGTAAGCAAAGTGAAGGAGGATGTACATCATGGCAATGTATAGAAAGCTTGGAAAGAAACAGGCACAGAGAAAAGCGTTACTTCGTAACCAGGTTACACAGTTATTATATAACGGTAAGATTAAGACAACCGAGGCAAGAGCCAAGGAAATTCGTAAAATTGCCGAGCATTTAATTACACTGGCGGTTAAGGAAAAGGATAATTATGACGAAGTTACCGTAACCGCAAAAGTGGCAAAGAAGGATAAAGACGGTAAGCGTATCAAAGAGGTTGTAGACGGTAAGAAGGTTACCGTGTACGATGAAGTAGAGAAGACCGTGAAGAAAGACCAGCCATCCAGGCTACATGCGAGAAGGCAGATGTTGAAGGTACTTTATCCGGTTGTTGAGGTTCCGAAAGAGGCTGCCGGTAGAAAGAGAGGCACCAAGAAGGTCGACCTTACAGAGAAGCTGTTTGACGAGTATGGTCCTAAATATGCAGGACGTAACGGTGGATACACAAGAATTATCAAAATCGGACCGCGTAAAGGTGATGCTGCAATGGAGGTTATCATCGAGCTGGTATAGATAGATTATTTTTTGTAAATCGCAGGGGCTGTTGCACTAGAAATTAGTGTGCAGCTCCTTTTTTATAATCGGGCAGGAGAAATTAATCCCCTGCCCGACTGTGTATTTACAGCATGAAATAGAGTAATACAATAACGCCCAATATGATTCTGTACCATCCAAATACTTTGAAGTCATGTTTTTTGATGTAGCCCATGAGGAATTTAATCGCAAAAACGGATACGGCAAATGCCACAACCATTCCGACAATCAGTACAGCCAGCTCCGTCCCGGTAAAGGTTAGTCCGAATTTAAGAAGTTTGATGAGACTGGCGCCAAACATAACCGGAATAGCGAGGAAGAAGGTGAACTCTGCCGCAATTTCCCTGGAGGTGCCAATCAGGATACCGCCGATAATGGTGGAACCGGAACGCGAGGTTCCGGGGATTAGTGACAGCACCTGAAATATGCCGATGAGAAAGGCATCCTTAAAAGACAGATTATGCAGGGAATTAACCCTTGGAATGCGTTTACGGTTATAATTTTCCAGAACGATAAAAACAATACCATACAGGATAAGTGCCAGTGCCACGACAGTCGCATTATGAAAGTGCTCCTCCATCCAATCATCTAACGGGAGTCCGACAATCATCGCAGGAATACAGGCGAAAACGATTTTCAGCCACAATACGATTTTGTCCATATGGCAATAATGATCACAGAAATTTTGGAAGCTTTTCATAAAACCGGATTCGGCCCGATTGACAAACCAACTTTTAGCCGGAGCATTTTTTCGTGTGTGAAAAGGCCATAATTTATTCCAGAACAGCACGACAACGGCAAGGATAGCACCGAGTTGAATGACGACATCAAACATTTCCATAAAATCACTGCTCTGTTTGAGTTTTACAAATTCGTTTACCAAAATTAAATGTCCTGTACTGCTGATTGGAAGCCATTCTGTGATACCCTCGACAATTCCGAGTAATATGACCTTAAACCATTCAATAATATTCATGATATATGTACCTCTCTTTGTTTATTTATGGTTAGGTAATTGCGAAACTCATGTTTTTCAAGGTGTCCGTTGTACAATATAGACAAATCAATGCAGGCACGTTTGCACTGCTTGTCGC
>JAMPAW010000309.1 GCA_023666975.1 Clostridium sp. | reverse complement strand
ATCGGCGATCAGTCCCCATTCGAATCGGGAGCGGAACCTTTCGTCTAAAGTCTCCATTTCCTTTGGAGGCTTGTCCGAGGAGAGCACAATCTGTTTTCTGGCGGCGTGCAGCACGTTAAACGTATGGAAAAATTCTTCCTGGGTACTTTCCTTTCCGATAATGAACTGCACGTCGTCTACCATGAGAACGTCTACCGTCCTGTATTTTTCGCGCAGCTTTGTCATGGAAGCAGCGTTACCGCTTCGGATGGATTCTATTACTTCGTTGGTAAACTCTTCGCTGGTTACATAAAGGACCTTCCTTCCCGGATTCTGTTCCAGGATAAAATGTCCAATAGAATGCATTAAATGGGTTTTCCCCAATCCGGGTCCCCCGTACAGATAAAGAGGATTATAGGTTTCTCCGGGAGATTCCGCAACGGCGAGAGAAGCCGAATGCGCAAATTTATTATTGCTTCCCACCACAAAGGTGTCAAATTTATATTTTGGGTTTAAATTGGCGTTTTCATATTTAATATTGGAAAAAATGCCGACGGAGGATGTGCTGCGGTTTTTGGAGTCCGGCCGCACAACGTCCTTTTCCAGAATAAACTTAACGTCATAATTGTGGTCAAACATTTCCGTCAGGGTAACCTGAAAAAAGCTCTTATATTTTGTAGAAATATAATTGAGCGCGTGAGCCTGATCGGACGGAATAATAATACTTACCACATCGTCTACTACATTATAAAATTCAAGAGGAATCACCCATGTCTGATAGGAAATATCCGAAATATTATATTCTCTTCTGATTGTCTCTTTGACGGTCATCCAGTTTTCTTTTATCTCTTCCATATTTGACCTTTCTATCATAAATTAACGCGGTGAGGCAAGTATGTTTCTATTGTAATATAGATTCTTTTAGATTTCAAATGCAAGTTATGAACATAACAGGTATAAAGTTATCAACAGGATGTGGATAAATATGTTTATAAATAAATTGTACATAGAGATGTGTGGATATTTATGTGAATAAGTGGATAATTTTTGTAAATAAAAAAATCCTTTATTTTAAAGGAAAAACAGGGTTGTTTTCACATTCGTTTAACAGGATAATCATTGTTTATTTTTGATTTATCCACAAATAATCAACAGGATGTGAATAACTGTTATTATCAGATTTTATGTGGATAACTATGTTAATATCTTTTTCAAAAAAATTTATTTTTGTGAAAAACGTGATTTTTACTGAATTTTTCTTGACATTGTCCCGTTTTTTTTATACAATCAATATGCTATTTTCCTGAAAAATGGAAGGAGGTGCGTTTCGATGAAGATGACATATCAGCCTAAAAAGCGTTCTCATGCAAGAGTTCACGGATTCAGGGCCAGGATGAGTACTCCCGGCGGAAGAAAAGTTTTGGCGGCAAGACGTGCAAAGGGAAGAAAGAAATTATCAGTATAATTCACGGAAATGTGACAGGTTACAAGAATTGTGCGAGGCCGCAGAAATGTGGCCTTTTTCTCTTCTTATAAGAAATTGTTGGGCAAAAGGATTTTATCGGGTATTCCGGAGGAGTAAATGAGATTTTCCGAAAGCTTGAAAAAGAATCGTCAGTTTCGGTTTGTGTACAAGTATGGCAGATCTTACGCAAACAGGTATCTGGTCATGTATGTAAAGGAAAATGGCGCCGACCAGAACAGAATCGGAATCAGCGTAAGTAAAAAAGTAGGAAACAGTGTTGTAAGGCATAGGGTTACGAGGCTGGTAAGAGAAAGTTACCGGTTACAGGAAGCGGTATTCAATAGCGGTTTGGATATTGTAATCGTTGCAAGGGAAAGCGCAGCCTCGGCAGGTTATACGGAAATAGAAAATGCCCTGCTTCACCTTGGAAAGCTTCACCATATCGTTAAATTGTATCACTGCAAAGAATAAGGTTATGAAAAAATTTTTAATTGCCGGCATCAGATTTTATCAAAAATATATTTCTCCGATGAAAAGAACAAAATGTCCCTATATCCCCACATGTTCGCAATACGGGCTTGAGGCCATAGAAAAATACGGCGCTCTGAAAGGGACTGTTCTTGCTGTCTGGAGAATATTGAGGTGTAATCCTTTTTCAAAGGGAGGATTTGATCCCGTTCCCTGAAAAAGCGGCAAAATCAGGAGGATAAATGGAATTTATTTTATTGACTCAGAGTAGCGGGCCGATCGGGTTTATAGCCAAACTGTTAGGCTACATTATGAATGCCATCTTTTTTGTCATTGATAAAATAGGTCTTCCCAACGTAGGTCTGGCTATTATCTTGTTTACAATTGTAGTAAATCTTTTAATGCTGCCTCTCACCATCAAGCAACAGAAGTTTTCAAAGCTTTCTGCCAAGATGAATCCCGAGATGCAGGCGATTAACAAGAAATACGAAGGAAAAACGGATCAGGATTCCATGATGGCCAAGAATCAGGAGATTCAGGCTCTTTACGCAAAGTACGGGGTATCGGCCAGCGGAAGCTGCGTGCAGCTGTTGATACAGATGCCGATTTTGTTTGCATTGTACCGTGTTATCTATGCGATGCCGGCATATGTCACGAAAATAGGAAATACATTTCGCGTGCTGGCAGACAAGATCATTGCTCTTGACAACGGGGCTTTTTTACAGGAATCCGGAATTGATTCCATTGCAAGTACGGTTTCCGTTTACGGAAAGGCTTTGACGAACGGCACCAATATTTCCAACGGTATCATAGATATATTGAATAAGCTTTCTTCCGCTGATTTGGCGGCTGTCTCGGAGCATTACGGCCTGGCGGAATGTGTCTATGAAGGTCATCTTATTTTAAGCAGCGGTAATGTCCGGGGCCTGATAGATACCTACAATAATTTTTTAGGCCTTAACATCGGCGATTCTCCCATGACTTTGGTAAAAACGGCATGGGCGGTGGGCGCTATCGGAATTGTGATCGGCGGGATACTGATTCCCGTTTTGTCTGCCGTAACTCAATGGATTAACGTAAAGCTGATGCCTCAACAGAACACTTCGGAAAACGATCAGGCTTCTTCCATGGCGCAGTCTATGAAGATGATGAATATGTTTATGCCTATCATGTCCGCCTGGTTCTGCTTCACGCTGCCTGCAGGTATGGGTCTTTACTGGATAGCCGGCAGTATCGTGAGAAGTATTCAGCAGGTTGTCATCAATAAGCATTTTGACAAGATGGACTTTGAGGATATCATTAAAAAGAACTCCGTCAAGAGCGCGAAGAAGCTTGAGAAGATGAAAGAAGCCCAGGAAAAAATGAATGCTTATGCCAACATGAATACGAAAAACATGAAGAACAAAGCAAACATCAAATCTTCCATGACGGAAGCCGAAAAGGAAGAAGCGATGAAAAAGGCTACGGACTACAGCAGGAATGTCAATATAAAGCCCGGCAGTATGATGGCAAAGGCAAACAAAGTAAAGGAATATAACGAAAGAAATAATCAGTAAG
>JAMPAW010000308.1 GCA_023666975.1 Clostridium sp. | reverse complement strand
ACCAAATTATCTCCCTCTGTTTCAGGCACATAATCTGCAGTAGCAAGATATTTTACTACTTTTTCAACATTAGACACCCTTCCCGAATCACTAACAAACCCTTTTAGTGATATTTTTCTCTGTATTAGCAAATTAATGGCATTTTCGTCTAACTCATCCACATACGGATTTACTATATCCTTTACTTCTTTAACCGCACTTTCCAGTTCCTTGCTTTTCAGTGATATCCTTTCCCCTACACTTCCACTTTCAATTTTCAACAATTTATCTACTTCTTCAAACCCATCGTTCAGCAGAGTTACATCATTAAACTTTGTATTGCAAAACGGACATGTTGTTCCTTGCTCGTCATAAGCATTCTTTGCATTTTTTAATGCATTTCGAGTACTCGTTAATTTGTCTATTACTTTTTGATTAGTAGAAAGAGTATTTCTCAAATTAAGAATTTCACCTGATATATTCTTAATTAGTGAAAAATCATATTCATTCAATTTCGGAACTAGTTTCTTTAATGCGACAATATCTTCCTCTTTATAATTATTCGCCTCTGGAATTTCCTCTCTAAATAACAATGTACTATTATATATTTGTATTGTAGCATCCCACTGTTCCAACTGCTGTTCTACTTTTTGCACTGACACCAAATTGTTTATTATGTATTCTTTGTTATCTACATAATCTTGTATCGAACTTCCCTTAAGTATTTTTGATATATCTTCATTCCATCGAAAATTTCTATAATCATTTTCATTCTCCAAAAATGAAATAATACCACCTAACGCACCGATTCCTCTCCTAATCTCAGATACATCCAAATCAACAACATTCGAACCATCCCAAAAATATAAATTTGAATCCTTTGTATACAACCCCAAATCCACGTACTCTGTTTTTCCAGTCTCAGCCTGTTCACTACTTTTTGACAAAGCTTTTAGTTTTACTGCCTTCTTTTTCAGTTCATTATCCAATGCCATGATTTCATCATTAACCATGTGTCCGCTGATTCCATTTCTACTCCCAATAAGATTTGATACAATTTCTTTTCTTTCATCTATGAACCCCGTGTTTAACAGGACATTCATAGCATTTTTTCTATCAGAGATTGTTCTTTTTAAAAAGTGTACAGACTCTGCTTGTGAAACGTAGTAATATACATTAAAATTTTTTGCTCTGTATCTTATCAAGTTTTCATTGTCTACAGAAATTGTCCAATTGTCATAATTAATAAGAGCATTATTTAATTCCTCTGTTGGAATAAAGCCACTAATTTCACCATAATAAATTGAATTTTCAACCTCTAACTTATGATTGCTATTCAGAATTTTTGCAAACAAAGTAAGGATATTGTTTTGTTCCTTTCTTAAAGTCAAAACAACATATCCATCCTCATTTGCTTTATTAAGCAAAATATTTTTACCCAGGTTTGTTGTTTTCTTCTCTATTCCTTTATCGAGACGTGTAATATTTTTTGAAAATATTAACTCTATTGCATCAAAAAAAGTTGTTTTCCCAAAACCATTTGGTCCGGATAAAATAATGGGATTCTTTTCATAATCTATGCGAAATTCATAAAATTTTGTATTGTCAAAACACTTAAAATTTTTCACACGCAAGTCAACTATTTTATACTGCATCACTCTACCTCCTCAATTAGTTTACTTATGATTATTTCAATCTCCTTTTCTGTGATATCAATTTTCGCTAATTCTACCAATTCTTCTATTCCAATCCTATTTTCCTTAATTGCTTCATCATATTTTTCCAAATCCTCATCCAACGAATCCTTAACCATTTTTTCCAAAGAAATATCATCAGATGTTGCCTTAAATTTATATTGTAAAAATGGTATTTTGGAAAATAGTCTAATTACAAGCTCATATACACTATTATAATTTGTACCATTCATAAGCGAATAGTAATTTTCCTCAACATCTGCCAGCTCTGAAAGTATCTCAACAATATTTTTTTCTCTATAATCAGATAATACATTCTTTAATCCAACAACTTGCTTTTCTGTATATGGTAAAATATATCTTTTGAAATAATTCGGAGATTCCTCAATTGAATAAATCAAATTTCTGTACTTAGCCAACATATTTACTTCCGAAAACTTAACAAGGTATATTGCTGATGTATTCTTATCAATCTGCGATACCTCTTGCACATTTTCAAAAGAATTAATTATTGAGTATCTTATTCCTTTTTTGTCATTTTCCCCATCAACATATTCCTCCTCCAACCTGCCCAATTCTGCCCTTATGAGTTCCTCGTCATCCATTATGTTAGTGCAATCAATAAAATTCAATATAAAATAGCTAACAACCCTTTTATCTGAATTAACAAAAAACATTCTGTTATTTTCTTCCCATATTTTAACAAACTTATATTGTTCAAACAGTTTAATCATTATTTCATTCATTACTTCAACTCTCCTAATGCCTTATTTTTATCTACAAGTCGAATAACCTTAGGTCGATTACAATCCTTTTTCATCTTTTCGACTGTAGAGGAAGTAATTCCACTTATCTCCTTTAATTCTTTTTCCGTTAACACATTTACATCTCCACCATTAAAAAATAATGTTTCTTCGCATAATCGATCCGTAATTAGAACATCACATTCATACAACAAAGACCGATCGGTCTCTTTTTCTAATTCAATTCTTAAATTTTTCTGGAATTCACATATGTCATAACTGCTGTCTAATGTTAACCTATATGTCTTATTTCCATCTTTTATCACCTCATATGCATTGTTTTTTCCAAGTTCTAAAGATTTAATCTCATCCAGTAGATTGAGGAATAAGTGAGAAACTAAGCTATCTTGTGGTAAATTATTACTTTTTCCTGCTATAGGTGTTTTTAATATCAAATTATGTATTATCTGATTTTTATCAGTTTCCGACTTATTATTCAAAATACCAATCTGCTTAAACAAATTGCAGACATCAGAACTCTTACAATCTTTACAGTTGCTTTCGGAACAATGATTCCACGTCTCATTAGGATACTCTGCATAGGCATCTCGAATGCTTCTCAATACCTGAAAATACTGATACGCAACGGTATCTATTTTTTCATGATAGTCTACTACTATCTGCTCTACCATCTCATCAAATGTCATTATGCATTTTTTACCCTTGCTATTTGCAACATAAAAATCTGTAATTCTCTTTTTCATATACAGCAATAGCTGGTCATACACTAATGCTGCATAATCAACATCAACAAAAGTATAAGCCGGACATTTTATTCTTAATATTCCAATAATAACATCATATGCTTTTCGTCGAACTTCTTTTGCGTTATCGTATTTTTCTTCATATGCACACAAGAACGCTTCATCATCGCACAAGGACGGATTATCTTTTTTTAATTCTTCTATTCTTTTCTCTATGCCGGTTTTATATATATCTAACGCACTATCAATCTCTCTAATTGTAAATTGTATCTTGGTCATATCTTTTGAATTTCCAG
>JAMPAW010000307.1 GCA_023666975.1 Clostridium sp. | reverse complement strand
GTACGATATACGGTTTCAATGGAGTGAAAGAGTCGTATCGGACGGGACGGGGACGGATTATCGTGCGTGCCAAAACTTCCATAGAGGTGACGCCGTCCGGCAAGGAGAAGATTATTGTCCATGAAATCCCTTACCAGGTTAACAAACTGGAACTGATACAACGTATTGCCGAGCTGGTCAATGAGAAGAAGATCGAAGGAATATCCAATATCAATGACGAGTCCGACCGGGAAGGTATGCGTATCGTGATTGATATCAAGAAGGAGGCGATTTCGAATGTGGTGCTTAATACGTTATTGAAGCACACGGCTTTGCAGTCTTCTTTCGGTGTGAATAATGTCGTGTTGGTGCACGGACGACCGAAGTTGCTGAATTTAAAGGATTTAATCCGTTATTTTGTGGAACACCGGCACGAGGTGGTTACCCGCCGTACCCAATTTGAATTGAACCAAGCGGAGAGAAGAGCTCATATTCTGGAAGGCTTGATTATCGCTTGCGACCACATTGATGAAGTGATTCGGATTATCCGTAATTCCCAGACGCCGGAAGAGGCTAAGAATACTTTGATTGACCGCTTCAGTTTTAGTGAGGTACAGGCCTCCGCTATTGTCGATATGCGTTTGCGCCAGTTGACGGGTCTGGAACAAGATAAATTGCGGGCTGAGTATGAAGAGATAGAAAAGGTGATAGCCCATTTGAAAGAAATATTGGCCAGCATCGAATTAAGAATGGAAATCATTAAAAATGAAATGCTGGAGATGAAGGCATTGTATGGCGATGAACGTCGTACGGACATTGTTTATGCTTCGGAAGAGTTTAATCCGGAGGATTTCTATGCCGATGACGAGATGGTAATCACCATTTCCCACATGGGATATATCAAGCGTACGCCTCTGAGTGAATATAAGGTACAGAACCGCGGAGGAGTCGGTTCCAAAGGATCGGCTACCCGGGACGAAGACTTCCTGGAACACATGATTATGGCAACGATGCACAATACGATGCTGTTCTTTACGGAAAAAGGGAAATGTTTCTGGCTGAAGGTGTATGAGATACCCGAAGGGACGAAACAGGCGAAAGGACGTGCCATACAGAATCTGCTGAATATCGATCCGGATGACAAGGTGAAAGCTTATATCAATCTTTTGTCCTTGAAAGATACGGATTATATAAATGAAAACTATATTGTGTTGTGTACCAAGAAAGGTATTATCAAGAAAACAACGCTGGAGGCCTATTCACGTCCGCGTCAGAACGGAGTCAATGCCATTACCATCAAAGAGGGCGACCAATTGTTGGAAGCCAAGCTGACCAACGGTAGTAATGATATTATGTTGGCCGTGAAGTCCGGAAAGGCAATCCGTTTCCCGGAAGAAAAAGTACGTCCTATGGGTAGGACTGCTTCCGGAGTACGGGGTATAACTTTAGGCGGTGAGGATGATGAAGTGATCGGAATGATTTGCGTGGAACCGGAGAAGGCCAATGTTCTGGTAGTATCGGAAAATGGTTACGGAAAACGTTCGGATATAGAAGATTACCGGACGACGAACCGGGGCGGGAAAGGAGTGAAGACGATCAATCTGACGGAAAAAACCGGCAGTCTGATAGCTTTGTTGGACGTGACGGACGAGGAACATTTGATGATTATCAACCGTTCCGGTTTGACTATCCGTTTGGAAATTGCCTCTCTGCGTGTGATGGGTAGAAATACACAGGGCGTGAAATTGATTAACCTGCGGAATGATGATGCCATTGCGGCCGTAGCCAAGGTGTCTGCCTCCAAAGAGGATGAAAATGTTCCGGAAGAGGAGGGAAGTCAGGAAAACGCAGAGGCTCCGGAAGCGTAAAACGTAACTATTAGAAACTGAAAGACGTCAAAAAGAATATAAATTCAATAATAACAATTGTACGTATGAGAAAATTAACTTTTATCATGATTATGCTTTTCTGTGCTTCTTTTACCTACGCACAGAAGGGAAAAGTTTCACAAGCATCCAGTTATCTGAGTTCCGGTAAATTGGATGAAGCTAAAAAGCTTATTGATGAAGCTATTACGCACGAAAATTGTGTGAATGACTCAAAGTCCTGGCTTGTAAAGGGACAGATTTATCAGGGAATTTTTGAAAGTCCGCTGCCTGATTACAAAAAATTGGATCCGAATGCTCTGGATGTTGCCTATGAGGCTTACCAAAAGGCGATTGAGTTGGATGACAAAGGGAAAGTGGGCAAAAAACTTAAAACCCAGTATGATAATCTGATTATAGATTTTACAAATAAAGCTGTAGAATATTATAATTCGGAGGATTTTAAAGGAGCTTTGGAAGCTTTCAAGAAGGTGTTGGAAATTGAGAAATCACCAGTTGTCAATTCAACGGCTATTGATACCATAGTGATTTTTAATGCCGGGATTTCAGCCCACAGAGCCGAAGAGTTTGCAGAAGCAGAGAAATTTTATAAGGAGGTTTTGAAATACAACTATGAGCCGGCCAGAACGTATGCCATGTTGGCCAATGTACTGAAAGCTCAGAAAAAAGAAGAAGAGGCTGTACAGTATTTGCACAAAGGATATGAATTGTATCCGAACGACGCCAATATGTTGGTGGAATTGATCAATTATTATCTGTTGGGCGGAGAACCGGAAAAAGCTGAGAAATATCTGGATGCCGCCATTCAGCAGGATCCGAATAATGCTTCTTTTTACAGGGCAAAAGGCTCTTTGTATGAGAAAATGAACGAGCCGGAAAAGGCTGTAGAAATGTACGAAAAAGCCCTCAGTATTGATCCGAAGGATTTTGCTTCCCAATATAATCTGGGTACGGCTAAGTTGAATGAAGTGATTAAATTTCATGAAAAAGTAAATGATATCGTGGATGCGGACGAATATAACAAGAGTATGGAGCAAGTATACAAAGGTTATGAATCAGTGATTCCGTATTTTGAGAAAGCCCATGATATTGACCCGAAAGAACCCAACACGATGGAGACTTTAAAAGCTCTCTATTTCAAATTGAGAACCGTTAATCCGGACTACATGACGAAGTATGAGAATATTAAAGCTCTGTTGGAAGAAGAAAAATAAATAACCAGAAAAAGGGAAGCCAAGACTCCCCTTTTTCTTTTTTTATATATAATTTATCATAATATAAATTATAGGACATTTATGAAAAGTAGAAAAAGAGAATAAATCCGATGAAAATATTATATATTTGCAAATAAATTTGCTGAGAATATGAAAAAAAGAATGTGTGACAAGGTTGTCATCATTACCGGTGCTTCTTCGGGTATCGGCAAAGCGTTGGCTTTTGAAGCAGCTCATCAGGGAGCTAAATTAGCTATTGCCGCCCGGAATATTGAAGAATTGCTTGTTCTTGAAAAAGAGTTGAAAACCGGCGGTACGGATGTTATTTCCATACGGACGGATGTTACGAAAGAATTGGCTTGCAAGGAATTGATACAACAGACGTACGATTATTTCGGACGTATAGATGTGT
>JAMPAW010000306.1 GCA_023666975.1 Clostridium sp. | reverse complement strand
TGATCCTTTCCATTGACAACCGCCTCCCCGCACTGATATGGAACAAGGGAACCTGACTGACTGCCAGATTCCCTTTTATCGTTTGTGCATTAGAAATCACTCATAATAATCCAACTGGTGAAAATTGTTAGGGAAGATGTAAAACTCCGTCCCCGTTTTCCCATCTATCTGTTTCCAGACAATCACCTTATATGTCAAAGATGTATAAGTCTGTGTCCCACCATCCTCATAAACCTTTTTAATCGGAATCAGCAGCATAACCACCACTATTACCGCAAAAACAATAATGAGTTTCTTTTTCACACCATGCCTCCTGAAAAGTTAATTTGCCAAAGCCGCCCCTGCTCCCCGATTTGCCAATCTGCCGGAAACCGAGGAAACCTGCTCTATCCAACAGCGGCTTATTGATGAATATGCGGCTGGGCAATTTACTTATCCAGAAATCCTAAGAACTTCTTCCACTCCATGTAGCCCTTCAAATCTCCGTAACTGTATTCTGACTGCATGATACCCTTTACGATTTCCACCCAGTCCGTCTTTTCCGAAAAGCTCCATGAAGCGGAACTTCTCTGCTCTGCATTTTTCACGGCTTTTGCGACCGCCGCTTTCAGCACCGTATCCTCAAAGCTGCCTTTTCCGCTCTCTTTCAAGTCAGCGGTATACGCATACATTTCAGCCGTATCACAGTTCTTCGGATCGACCTCCGACACATCCACCATCCGCTCTGTCACATTCCCCGACTTATCCCATGTTTTCACCTTGTATACAGGATTCTCCGGGTCAAAGTCCTGTGTCTTGTACACAGAATAGGATAAACCGCTCACAATCTCCGCACCTGAAAATATCGTAACATCCCCCGAACCTTCTTCTGCTCCATGCAGGGTGGCTGTCGCCTGTGCCGCTTCCGCCGCCTGTTTTGCAAAATTCCCTCCTGCCACATTTCTTTCCGTCCTTCTCGTTTCATACCCTGCTGCCGGGTATCCCATTGTCCCTATTCCACTTACGCCCATCTCTTAATCTCCTCCATTCTTTTCACCCAAGCCGCCCCTGCTCCCCGATTTGCCAATCTGCTAGAAACCGGGGATGGCTATGCGGGCATTGGGGATATACGTCCGCGAACTTTTAAACCCATCCAAATCTACGAAAATAATTTTTGAGTATTAACTACAAAACTTGTATTCTCTTTCAAAATATCTGAAATTATGCCTATCGCTACTCCTTTTTTGTAACCAGAACTTTTGAATGCTGTCACAAAATTTTCTCTGGCCTGCTCCATCCTACTCCACTAATGCTCATTTCAAAATATCCTCCATTCCTTTTTGCTCCCAAATCTGCCGGAAACTGGAGAAACCTACCACCCTATTTCCTTACATAACATCTCCATCAATTATCAAAATTACATCCGCATATGTTTTACTTAAATAGGTTTTATAATCTTCAATTTGCTCTCTGCCTATTTCACCATTTGTCTTTAACGATAATTCTATGGAATATTGCTCTGTTCCTTCATCATAGGATACCGTTGCATCTGCCGATTCAATCCCATCTTCATCCTTGAACATACTTTCTGTAGTCTGTACCAGATAATCACAGTATTGCTCAGTCGGATTGCTTTGTGTTACCACATCATCGAAGTTTACTGAAATGACGTTTTCTGCCACATCCGATTGTAACGCTTTATCCGCTACTGTTTTTGTATCCTTTGCGCTGGCTATCATTCCACACCCTGTCATTAGCAATACACACATTATCGCTAACAAGAACGATATTCCTTTTCTCATCAACATTTTCTCCTTTTTAATTTTGCAGCACTGCTCCCCGATTCCCCTATCTGCCGGAAATCGGGGAAGCCTGCCCTGTTCGTCCTCTGCGATTTATTGCTCATCAGTTCCCTTTCTCCATAACCACAAGCCATTCTTTATACTCTGGAAGTGGATATAAGGAAATTGCCTTGTTCATATAATGCAGGGCAAGGCAATGTGAACCCGGTGGAGGCAAAGGTGTAAATACATAATATGCCACCAAAAAACTCAAGTGAGCCGCCCTGACAGTATCCCCATTTTCCTCATAATAGTGCAATGATGCCAATAAAACGAAAAAGAAATTGCTCCTATCAGTAGCTGATGCGCAAACATAAAAATCATCCAAATCCCCACTGCCTATTTCCATGACATGGTCTTTTCCTATAATTGGTTCGTCAAAATCAATCTTCACTTTCAATCATCCTTTCACTGCTCCCCGGAAATCGAGGAAGCCTGCCCTATCCGGCTGTGGTTTATTGGTGATATGCAGCCGTAAAAGTATTTCTTACTCAAACTTATTTAAAGTTATACGCAACCGTACCATTTAAGCTAATTTCACTGGTTCACGAAGCCGCACCTGCCCCCCCGATTCCCCTATCTGCCAGAAACCAAGGATGCCTGCCCTGTCCGGCTATGGCTTATTGATGATATGGAACAAAACTAATACATTTCTTAAAAGTAAAATATCCCTTCATCATATATCAGCCGTAAAACAGCGGCATTTTTCACCTTCTCCATAGCACATAATTGTTCCGGTGCAAAAAGGTACAATAATGTTTTTATAGCAAAGGCATGAGTAACCACTAAAACGTTGCTGTTCTCATTTGACGATTCGTTTTGGGCTATATCTTCAAATACACCTTTCAGACGACTTGCTATATCTGTAAAGGGTTCTGCCATACCTGTTTTGTCATGCTCATAAATCGCCGCCGCAACATCCGGAAGCCTTTTATTTAATTCCGCAAATGACGAAACACCTAACCAGTCAGAGACAGCTTTTATAAAAGTTGTATTATGCTCTGCATCCATAGAACCTAAACACCATTCCCGCAGCCGCATATCTTTCCGAACGTTAATATCACTATTCCCACTGATTGATAAAATCAGCTCTGCTGTCTGCTCGGCTCTTAATGTGTCACTCGCATATGCAGCCTGAAAAATAATGCCTTTAATTTCAAGGCCTAAATCCTTTGCTGCCTTTTTCCCATTATCAGTAAGCGGTGAATCACTCCATCCCTGTGCCCTGCCCAAACTGTTCAGCAATGTTTCCCCATGCCGGACTATGTAAAAAGTAACCACGCTGTCATCCCTTTCCTATCCGAAAAAATCACTTATGTGTCTGCATATACTCCGCTTTCACTTTATCAATCGTTTTACCGCCAATGCCAAAATTTTTGTCCGGCACTTCCTTAATTGTCGTAACAAAAAATTCCTGCGGTACTTTCATAATCTCGGAAGATACTTCCGTCAACCGTTTTATCAGTTCCTCCTTCTGATTATCTGATAAAGCTCCACTTTCAACTGTAATGTAAGGCATTTTATCTCTCCTTTCTTTTTTCTAAAGCCGCCCCTGCTCCCCGATTTGCCAATCTGCCGGAAACCGGGGATGCCTGCTTATCCTCTGTGTGGGTATCAGGGAAATGCCTACATACTCCCTTGCTACACCACCCAAGCAGTACAGCATTTTAATCCGCA
>JAMPAW010000305.1 GCA_023666975.1 Clostridium sp. | reverse complement strand
ATAATTTATATAAGTTCTTGTTATGCCTCTATTTTCACTTAGTTGCTCCATCCGATTTAGCGTTTTAGCCATATTTACTCTAACATTAAAGCCAAGACTGGCAAAAAAGGTCACCCCTACGCTCGCCCCCGCATTCACTCCCACAGTTGCTCCGGCTCCCAACATTTCCCCTTCTGTAATGGCAATATTGGATTGCCATTGCATGAATGGAGACAGTTCCGAATATATTTCAGAAAGCCGCGCTCTGATGGAATCCTGCTCTTGAAACGGCTCTGCAAGCAGTACCAGTGTATACTCCTCCGATTCTTTGGACGGAATAATCCCATCTAACAATTTTTCTATACTTTGACTGATAAAGTCTTCCGATTTATCAGAAGCCACATTTGAAATTGCCGCTACACTGTAATAAAAATCATTTTCGTCTTCTTTCTCTGAAATTGTACAGGGCGTGCCCTTTTTCACCTCTGAAACCTGGGCCCCGGGAAAATTTCCAATCAGGGATTTTTCCAATCTTTTAGCAAGCGCATCTGACGAAACAGGATCACTACTTTTTCCCTCATTGGAAATTGCAATCTTAACCTTGGTTTCTGTAGTTGTTCTATTATATATCAGCGCAATATTAGATTTCTGTCCCATCAATGTCTGATATACATTAACAAGCTTATCTATATTTTTTTCTTTTGCATCTGTCACCCACTTTGTAATATCAAAATACCGTATTCTATTTTCTTCCTGTGAATTGTTTTTATCTTCTGCTATGGGCTTATATTTCTTGCTTATCTCCGGCAAATACATCTGATAGATTTCCATTGCATAAGAATTCATTATTTCTACTATTTTCTTTTCGTTCTCCGTCTCCGCCATACTTTGAAGACACTGTGCCTTCTTCTGCTCCATTTCATTTTCTTGCTCGTCCCCAATTCTCGAATTCTTCTGCAAATAGCTATCACCGCGATTCATAACGGTATCCTTTATTTCTTTCGCTTCTTTTTTTGCTTCCTTTTTAGTGCCCATATATTAACGCATCTCCTTAAATGAAATCATTTGCTCAATTTCTCTCTTACCCGCCTGGAGTTCTTTCTGTTGCTGAATTGCTTTTCCTGCTTCCGCATGAACCCTGGCTCTTTCTTTAACATATTTCTGCCTTGCTGATATTCTAGAAGTCCTCTCTAATTCTTCTATTTCCTTTCTTAACTCAGAATAACAACGCTCAAAAGAGCAATGTCTCCCAATTTTTAATATCCTTTCCAGTTCTGCTTTATATCCTTTTTCGGCTTGTTTATTCGTCTCATAATTAGTCTTTTTTTGTACATTATCTTTTTCCACCAATAATAATATAGGATTTTGGTACGCTGCAACCCACTGATACAAGCTTTCTTTTTGTTGATGTGTAAATTCATCCCGGGCCTTTATTGTTTCATATATAATATTTTTGATTTCTGCCTCTCCACCTCGCCAAAATTGTTTTATTCTTTTTTTAATATACTCAATATCTGCAGCAATAAGCTGAACTATTTCTTTATTAAACTTCAAACGGCCATTAGTACCTGTGACTCCATTACATTTTTCTCGCGCCGTTTTTACTCTCCTTGTTATCCCTTGGGAATCCATAAATTTATCTCTGATTTCTCTCTCAAATTCCTTCGTGTATCTACAGACAAGGATGTTGCAGAAGACATTGCAGCTTGCAATTAGCCCTTTAAACCAGCTCTGATCAGCTATTTTTTCCTTCTTACTCTCTTCATATTCTTTTTTCTCTTTATACATATATAAAGTTAGCGCTAAATCGCTATATGCCGCTGCCTTACTCAATCTGTCTGCCTTCTCCTTAAGCGCTTTCAGAATAACTTCCAAATTTTCGTCCGCCATTTTACATTTTTCAAACAATGTAACGTGGCTTGATTCACTCATGAAATCCGAAAAGAACAGCTTCTCTTCCTCACTGCTATATTCCAAAATTATTTCCTGCAGCTTATTATATATATCTTTTATTCCAAGGAATGCAGCTTTTGCGGAATAAAGACGCTGACTGTCAAATCTACATTCAATATTCCGAGAAGGAAATTGACTCTCAACCGCATTCTTAATACAGAAAAAATCTTCTTCCGTTCCATTTACCTCTATACATAATCCGCCAGCGCCTTCATATCTAACTATTTCAGGGATAAGTTCGTCCACTATTTCGGCAATTGCTGCTTTCCTGAATTTTTCATACTGAGGTTTGCTTTTCGAAAAAAAAGAAGCTGTACTCTCCGACAAATCTTCTAATGTTCCATTTCCCGCCTTCCAATAATATTTATTTCTTTTTGCATATGCATTACTTTCTACAATAACCGTATTTTTAGTAGCCACTTTTACTCCTTTATTATCAGATATTTTAGCTTATAACTCTCACATTCTCCCCCTTGGCTCCGGATCCACATATCAATCCCCTTTCCAAACACCTCCGCCTGAATCGTATACCCTCCTGCGTCTTTATCCAATACTTCTGCCGTGGACAGCCTGTGCGGAACGGCATCCACATCCGGCCCGCTATAATAAAATTTTAACAACAGCTTATTACCCGCTCAAGCGACTGAATCGCCATTTCCCGACAACATTATACACGAAACTTTCTCTTCATGTGTTCGCCGCCGGCAGACAAAACACACTTTTTCACTCCTTCTCCCATAGCATACTAAAGCCGGCAGCTGTAAACTTCATTACAAATCCTCCCGGCTAAAACTGGAAATAAATAAATGCTGCGGCATCATACTGCGGGCCATAGATACCGAAAATGAGTATCACGAATATCAAGCCGTAATAAACCAGCCAGCGGAACCATATATTCTGCCTTGCCAGCATTGCATGAAAATCTGTCCCCCGCATTTTTCTGTTGTCAACCCACATCAAAAATACCAGTCCCAGCAGCATGACATAAAAGTTCTTTTCGGTCAAAACCATGGTATTAATACCGATCAATGTCCCCGGGTCAAAAAAGGAAAGGATATCCGGATGTGTGACACTATGCTGCAGCATCCGCAAGGCCGCCATAAGGCCGTCCGCCCGAAAGAAAAGCCAGGCGAAATCCACTAACATAAAAGTCACAATCCTCTGCACCAGGCGATAACTGCCGCATTCCGTGCGGATATGCAGCTTTTTCTGCAGACCGGTACGAAGCGGCCGGGTCAGATCCCCCACTACCTGGTACAGACCATTGACGGCGCCCCATACCACATAATTTAACCCTGCTCCATGCCAGAGACCACTGGCAGTAAAGGTCAGAAGAATATTGCGGTATTTCCTGAGCCTGCCGCATCGGTTCCCTCCCAGGGGAATATAAATGTAATCCCGAAACCAGCTGGTCAGGGAAATGTGCCAGTTACGCCAGAATTCGCTCACCGAAGCAGCATAGTAGGGGCTCTTAAAGTTCTTTGTCAAAGTAAAGCCCATTACACGGGCAGCTCCCACGGCAATATCGTAATAACCGCCAAAATCACAGTATATCTGAATCGAAAAACCTATCGCCGCCAGGATCAGCTC
>JAMPAW010000304.1 GCA_023666975.1 Clostridium sp. | reverse complement strand
TTACTGCATTGGGTGTTTGGGGTATGGAGCGGAAAAGTATTGCAAATGTTTTTGTGGAGATAACAGTGATTTTCAATAATAGAAAGGGATAAAGTGTATGGAAGAAATGAAAGTATGGTTAATGACTTTGTTGTTTATGTTTGCATTATTAGTTAATCTTAGCGTGTTAATAAAAGAAATAAGAGAAATAAAAAAATTTAAGATAAAATCAAATGATAGAAATATACAGGCAGTGGTTGTTGGTTCACTTCCTCATATAACTGGAGATGTTCGACCAATATTGCAATATGTTGTTAAGGGGGTGGATAAAAAATACATATATCATTATTATTATAATCAGAAAAAATATCCAATGGGGAAAGAAGTGATATTAAAAATTTCCGAGGATAGCGGGTTAGCATATGATAGAACTGATTTGAGAAAAGCACTTGTTTATCACTTGCTTGCGGTAGTGGTTTCGTTTTTTTTTGTTGGCGGTTGCATTTTTGGTATATTCTTTAAACGTTAGATTATTTGGTATAAGATGAATTTTAGAAGAAGTAAGGAGTCCCGTTATGATTATTAAATTAGTGTTGTTCTTAGCATCTGCGTTAATTGTTTTAGAATATTTAAGTCTATTAGCAAAAGAAATCGTTCAATTTTTGAGAATCAAATCAGATGATATTGATGTAAATGCTACTGTTATAAACCTTGTTCCTCATTTGACGGGAGATGTTCAACCCATATTGCAATACAATATTGATGGGAGCACAAAGGCATATATATATCATTATTATTGCTCTCCAGAAAGATATTCAATTGGTGATGAGGTGACCATAAAGTTATCAAGAAAAAGTGGATTTGTATATGTTAAGGAGGATTTGTTAAAGGGACTTTTGCTTCGATTAGCGGCAACAATAATGTTAATGGTTGCATTATTATATTTAGTTTTTGAGCTTTTTATGTGAAATAAAATTATACAGTAAGGAGGAATTAATTTTGGATAATTGGCAAATCGTTTTAAAGGTATACGAAGAAATAGGTACAAAATGGACAGATCTTATGGAAATTCAAGGGGAATATGTGGAAAAAGCAGCGGAAATATATAGTGAAGTGGCAGAGTCTTTAGTTAAAAATGGAATTCCAAAGGGAGATGTAGATGCAATATGCAGAGCAAATGAAGTGAAGACAATTTTGTATGAGGTGGAAAAACTGTCGGAAGCGGGCTACAAAATAGATAAAGAAGCGGTAGCATTATATAAGTTATATGAGAGGATGTTTGGTAATGTAAAAGGATTTGAAAACATAATCCAATATTCTACAAGTGATTTAGAGTTTCTTTCTAAATGTTCAAAATCTCTTACAAAAATGGGTAAGTATTCTAATTATGTACTTCTTGCAAGTGCGTTTGCGGTGGGGTTTGAAAGCTGGCAATTAATTCAAGAAGGAAAAGAAGATGAGGCTGGCGCCAAATTGCGTAAATACGGTTTGGGTCTGGCTGGGGGATGGATATTAAACAAAGCTGCTATGACATTACTGGGACCGTTTTTATTAACAAATCCTCTGGGAGTAATTGGGGGAATAGTCCTTTTCACACTTGTAGGAACATGGGTGGGAGAAGGATTTAGCAAATTCATTGATACAACCTTCGGCTTATACGACGATGCCGGAGCTTACACCTATCCGGTAGACCCATTAATCTTTGATTTAAACGGTGACGGTGTGAAAACGGTTGCTCTGGCAGATGGTGTCCACTTCGATTTTGACAAGAATGGATTTGCAGAGAAGATCGGATGGGTTTCCCCGGAGGACGGCTTGCTGGTGCGTGACTTGGACAAAAATGGTAAGATTGACAGCGGAAGAGAACTGATGGGTGATCTGACAGAGGTGGCGGATGATCTGACAGCTGCAAATGGCTTCGAGGCACTTGCTCATTTTGATACCAATGCAGATGGAGTGATTAATGCAAGAGATGCTATTTACCGTGAACTGCAGATATGGCAGGATAAAAACCAGAATGGTACGGTAGATGACGGGGAACTTATGTCGCTGGAAGAAGCCGGTGTTGCAGGCATCAATCTGGCATACGATAATATAAACATAACAGACGAAAGCGGGAACGGGCATTCACAAAAGGGTACATATATCAGAACGGACGGAACGGTTTTATCCGTTGAAGATGTATGGTTTGAAAAAGATGCAGCCAATACAGTTGTATATGAAGAACCAGATAATAAGGTTTTCTTGGAGGAGACAGATGAAATCCAAACATTGCCAGATATTCAGGGAACGGGGAACCAATACAGCCTGCATCAGGCAATGCTCCGTGATGAAACAGGGGTATTAAAGCAGCTGGTTGAGGATTATATGGCGGAAACAGACCGTGCGGTACGAAAGTCCATGCTGCCTGAAATCATATATGTCTGGACAGGTGTGAATGAGGTAGAGGTAACATCAAGGGGGGACGGTATTTCTGATGCAAGAAAACTGGCGGCACTGGAAGTGATTACCGGACGTGATTTTAACAGTGCATATGGTGCGAATCCTGTGCGGCAGGCAGGGGCATATTTGGAACAGGCATTTGATAAATTGGTCGAATTGTATTTTGGACAGTTGGAAATGCAGACAACATATGCGAATGAATATGCAGAGCTGTTTATGAATCTGGATATTGATGAGAATGGAGACCTTATTTATGACCTGACATCTATTGCGGAAAAATATAAGGCGGAATATGAGAGTAATCCGGTTGAAAGGAAAGATCGTATTCTTGATTTTGTGGATAACCTGAGAAAAACCGGAATGGATTTGATGATCGGTAAGGATAAAATATGTGAAACTTTTTCTAGCGTAAAGACAGACTTGTATCATGCAATTGATTATAAAGGAGATGATGTAATATCAGGCGGCAATGGGGATGATATTATTATTGGAGAGAGGGGAAATGACCTGCTGAAAGGCGGCAATGGGAATGATATCTATTATTTTGATTTGGGAGATGGACAGGACACGATATGGGAAGATAGAGGAAATGACCGGATTGTCTTTGGTGAGGGGATTACAGCGGAAGACATTGGGGTAAGTAGGGATGCAAAGAACCTGTACCTGACCAACAAAAAGAGCGGGGACCGCATTGGTATCAGGGACTTCTTCGACAGTACAGTCAGACAGGTGGAGGAAGTAACCTTTGCAGACGGAACGATCTGGGGAATAGAGGACTTAAAGGACAAGGCAAGGTACTACCGTGGAACGGACGGGAATGACCAGATATATGCCCAGAACAGCCAAAGCAGTGCCCCGACCCATGAGGATGACTACCTTTATGGAGGAGCCGGAGATGACGTGCTTTACGGAAACAGCGGAAATGACGAACTGTACGGAGAGGAAGGGGACGACACGTTAGACGGAGGTTTAGGGGCGGACTTTCTGAATGGAGGAACCGGAAATGACACACTTCGTGGAGGACAGGGAGATGACACCTATTATTTCGATTTGGGAGATGGACAGGACACGATATGGGAAGATAGAGGAAATGACCGGATTG
>JAMPAW010000303.1 GCA_023666975.1 Clostridium sp. | reverse complement strand
AACTTGCTGACAGAAATAATTGCAGGAGTATTGCGTTCTGCTGCATTTCAACAGGCGTGTTTTGTTTCCCAATAAAAAAGCGGCTGAAATTGCGGTGCAGACTGTCAGGGGATTATATAGAGAGAACAAACAGCAATATGGAGGTAATGTTCAATGTGTTTAAGGATGAGGACTATGAAATCTACAAAAGACTACTTGGATAAAATAGAGCGTCTGAAGTATGAAGTGGCAAACGCAGATGCGATTTTAATCGGTGAGGGTGCAGGACTTTCTACTGCGGCAGGACTGACTTATTCGGGAGAGCGATTCATGCGGTATTTTTCGGATTTTGTTGAAAAGTACGGTATCAGGGATATGTATTCAGGAGGTTTTTATCCCTTTAACGGCATGGAGGAATATTGGGCATGGTGGAGCAGGCATATCTGGTATAATCGCTATGAACCGGGAAGCTGTGAGGTTTATTGTAATTTATACGAACTGGTAAAGGATACAGATTATTTTGTGCTTACCACGAATGTGGATCATCAGTTCCAGCTTGCAGGTTTTGATAAAAAAAGACTGTTTTACACGCAGGGGGATTATGGGCTTTTTCAATGCAGCAAGCCTTGTCACCAAAAAACATACGACAACAAAGAAATTATCCGGCAAATGATTGAAACGAAGGAAGATATGAAGATACCTGCGGAACTGATACCGAAGTGCCCTGTCTGCAGCGAGCCCATGAATGTGAACTTACGCTGTGACGATACTTCTGTGCAGGATGACGGCTGGTATCAGGCAAATGAGAGGTATAATGATTTTGTGAACAGGCATAAAAATCTGCATATTTTATACCTTGAGTTAGGGGTTGGAATGAACACGCCTGTCATTATAAAATATCCCTTTTGGCAGGCGACAGCCGACAACAAAAAGGCGGTATATGCCTGTATCAATTATGGGGTTCTGTCTTAATCTGTTTGTGAGGTTTGGTGGATGGCGGCAAGCCGCATTAAATGGGAATTCTTTGGGAATGGCTTTCGGTGGATAGAGGTCATTTTGGTTGAATTTTGGCGGGGGAGTTGAACTAAAGTTGAACTTGGATAAACTTTGCATAGGCTGCATATAAACTATTAAACGTAAAAGAATAATTTTTACAAAAATGTGCTATCAAGTATTTTGTAATGTTTTTGATGTAAGAGGTGGGGATGCAGATAGATTATTGTAGATGTAAAAGAAGTGGTAAAAGCCGATAACACATGTTGCGCCTGTTCAGAAAATAGAGAAAGTGGTAAAAGCCTTGGTGGAAAAGATTCGCCAAGGTTTTTCTGAATGTTATATGCTATAAAGGCGGCTGTTTTCTGAAAGAGAATTTATAGTGCTGTGTGACACAAGGTTCTTGCCGGGTTAAATTTACCTATAGGCACAATGAAAAATGCGGAGGAATGACGATGGATAGAATATATGGGTATGTAAGGGTAAGTGCAAGGGATCAGAATGAGGACAGGCAGATGGTGGCCATGAAGGAATTGAATATACCAATGGCAAATATTTTTGTGGATAAGCAGTCGGGAAAGGATTTTGAACGTCCCCAGTATAAACGTCTGATAAAACGGCTGGGAAAGAATGACCTGCTTTACATAAAGAGCATCGACCGCCTGGGCAGAAACTATGATGAGATTCTAGAACAATGGCGGATCATTACAAAAGAAAAACAGGCGTGTATCGTCGTGCTGGATATGCCGCTTTTGGACACCCGTCAAAACAAGGATTTGACGGGGACGTTGATTGCGGACATCGTACTGCAGCTTTTCTCCTATGTGGCCCAGACAGAGAGGGAATTTATCCGTAAGCGGCAGGCGGAAGGGATTGCGGCGGCAAGGCAGCAGGGCGTGAAGTTTGGGCGTAAGCCCATGAAGCGCCCGCCAGAATATGAAAGGTTGAAAGAGCAGTGGCAGCGAGGAGAGATTTCCGCCAGAAATGCCGCCGGGCAGCTCGGGGTTACGCATCGGACTTTTTTGCTTTGGGTAAAAAGGGAGAGCAATGAAGAGGAATGAATGAAAAGGTGGGGCTGCGCAAGAAAGATTTAACGGTGTGGATAAAGAAGTACACTTTCTTATCCGTATTACAAACACCCCCGATTTTCTGATATTCAGTATAGCATGGATGGGATATTTTGGCAATAATGATGTGGATAAGAAAGTGTACTTTAGTAGCCAGAAAGTATATTAAATTTTAATATATTTTTACAGATAAAAATTGGGCAGATGCCCTGAACAGACGGATATGTTCACTATAAATAAAGGTAAATGGTAGGATACAATGATAATAAGCAATGAAATTTTATCACAAATTTTGGAATGTATGCCATTAGTGCCGCCGGAGACGGGAGGGATTATTGGTGGAAAAAATGGACAGATTTGTCTCTGGGAGTATGATGCTGGTTATCCTGAGAAAGGATGCGCTTATCGCCCTGATGTGACCTTTTTGAACAAGATAATAGAAGAATGGGTTAATCAGGGCTATAGCTTTATGGGAATTTTCCATGTACATTTTGGCGGTTCAAAAGAATTATCCGACGGCGACAAAAGATATATTGAAAAAATCATGAAAGCCATGCCGCCATACATAACGCAATTGTATTTTCCAGTTGTTGTACAGCAGGATAGAAGAATGGTCTCCTATGCAGCCTGTAAGGATATGTCAGGTGACATTACAATTAGGAAAGATGAAATTAAAGTTCTTGATTGATGGAGAAAGGAGAAGGTGGCAAAAAGGAATTAAAGGATTTTATCATCTGTTTGTAACATGCTGCTTATGCGATAAAGGGGAGAAAACAAAAGAAAGAGAGGAATGTATATGAAGGCGAGAAAGAGTGGAATTATGATTCCACAAGGACATTTTGAAGGCAATTGTTCGGATTGTATGTATGCGAATTTCCGTGACAGGGATGATTATGGCCGGGTGAAATGTGAAGGGGGTTATGGGGGATATAATCGTCCGGAAGACAGGAATGGGTGTTTTCACTATGAAGAGAAATGATTGATTTCGGTTTCCCACACCGGGCTGATTGGTGTGGGAAGTTGGAGCATTCATGCATTTTGACTCATTGCTCGCGGGAATAAAATCTGGTGGGAGGGAAAGGGATGGAGCAGGAGAATTTAAAGGGAATTGGTTATCGGCAGCATTATTACGGGGAAGATTCCGACAGTAATACCAAACAATGTTTTCATTGCAAATATGGACAGGTGGTGAAAAGTAATCGGGAAAAAGTTCAGTGTAATAGATGGGAAGCGACTGTAAATGAAGATGATATATGCAATTATTTTGAATTTGCAAAATATTGGGCCTTTGATTATACAGAGGAGGACAGGGAACGTAGGAATATAAAACTTGAAAATGCAAAGGCAAATCACAAGGAAGGATGCTATATTGCTACAGCGGTATATGGCGGATATGACCACCCGAAAGTTATGGTTTTAAGACGTTATAGGGATGAAATTTTAAAGAAAAGCTTTTGGGGCAGAGTTTTTATTAAAGTATATTATTCCGTTAGCCCGTGTCTT
>JAMPAW010000302.1 GCA_023666975.1 Clostridium sp. | reverse complement strand
ACTACATCCAATATTAAATGGCCCGTCACCATAAGTTTTTGTAATGGTCAAAAGTGATGGCTCCGCCGCCAGAACAGAAATTGATTTTAGAGAACTCAAAGACAAAATCATTACAAACAAAAATACTAACGCCTTTTTTACAAACTTCATAAAGTACCTCCCTCTCATGTTTACCTAAAATATTTTTCACTATAAAGGCTGCCTCCCCGGTGTCCCCGCCTTTCTCGGGTATGCCCTGGGAGAATTTTTACATTTATCAATCACAACAAAAGAACGTTTCTGCTCACCCAGATCAAATTTGTAAACTTCTTTTACTTTCCCCCCAAGAATCTTACATGCATTCTCGGACATACTAAGCTCTTCCTCAATCTCTCCAGATTTGTAAGAAATAAACTGTCCCCCTGTTTTAACAAACGGAAGACAATATTCTTCTAAAGTAGAAAGATTTGCCACTGCACGGGATACAGAAAGGTCAAATTTTTCACGATACTCTTTTTTTCTTGCAAGCTCCTCCGCTCTGGCATGTACTGCCTCGATTTCTGTAAATTCCAATGCGTCAATCACTTCCTGTAAAAAAAGAATTCTTTTATTCAGAGAATCCATAAGAGTAATCCGAAGATTTGGAAATGCGATTTTTAATGGAATACCAGGAAAACCTGCTCCCGTTCCAACATCAATCACTCTGACAGATTTCTCTAAATCAAACACCCGGCTCAACATAAGAGAATCCAGAAAATGCTTTTCCACAACCTCAGAAAATTCCGTAATTCCCGTAAGATTCATCACTTTATTCTTTTCTACTAACAGTTGATAAAAAATAAAAAATTTCCGCTTTTGTTCTTTGGAAAAAGTAAATTTTTCTTTTTCAAACCTTTCCGACATATAAGCTACCCAGTCTTCCAATGAAACGATTCCTCCTGTTCTACAATCTTCTGCAATCTTTGTCAGGAATTCTTTCTGCCATACATCTGCTCCAAATAAACTAACAAAACAGAAATATCAGCAGGTGAAACACCAGAAATTCTGGAGGCCTGGCCAATTGAAACAGGCCTTACCAGATCCAGTTTCTGAACCGCCTCTTTTCTTAAACTGTGAACATCTTTATAATTTATATCGGCAGGAATTTTCTTTTTCTCTAACTTTTTAAACTGTTCTACTTGTTTCATCTGCCTTGTAATATAACCATCATATTTTACATTGATATTCACCTGCTCCCGCACTTCATCCGGAAGCTCTGGTCTTCCCTCATCTAAAGGAGCCAGCAAATCGTAAGACAATTCCGGCCTTCTAATTAATTCTACCAAACTGGTGCCGGTATTTAAAGGGATACTTCCACACTTTTCTAAA
Organism: Clostridium sp.; assembly: GCA_023666975.1. The sequence goes on along the minus strand of JAMPAW010000302.1, from coordinate 2,249 downwards.
AAACTCTGAACTTCTTTGTTAGCGCCAAACATTATCTTAGAAATACGTTTCATTTCCTCCTGAATCAGTTCCCCTTTTTTCACTACCCAGTCATATCTCTCCTTTGGCAAAAGACCAATTTCATAACCAATCTTTGAGAGACGAAGATCCGCATTGTCCTGCCTAAGAATGAGACGATATTCCGCTCTTGAAGTCATCATGCGGTAAGGTTCGTGATTTTCTTTTGTTACCAGATCATCAATCAAAACTCCAATATAAGCCTGAGAACGGTCTAAAATCAAAGGTTCTTTTCCCTGAATACTGCGAACAGCATTGATTCCAGCAATCAATCCCTGACATGCAGCTTCCTCATAACCGGAACTCCCATTAAACTGTCCCCCGCTGAAAAGTCCTCTGATATTTTTGAACTCCAGACTTGGATACAACTGATTTGGATTAATACAGTCATATTCTATGGCATAGGCATTTCTTACAATTTTTGCATGCTCCAATCCGGGAACTGTCCGATACATCTGATACTGTACATCCTCAGGAAGAGAACTCGACATCCCCCCAACGTACATCTCATTTGTATGAATTCCCTCCGGTTCAATAAAAACCTGATGCCTGTCCTTATCTGAAAATTTTACCACTTTATCCTCTATTGAGGGGCAATATCTTGGACCTGTTCCCTCAATAATCCCGGCATAAATAGGAGAACGATCTAAGTTATTACGGATAATCTCATGGGTCTGTTCATTGGTGTAAGTCAGCCAGCAGGAAACCTGGTCAATCTGAACATCCTCAGGATTTGTGCTAAAAGAAAAAGGCACTACACGTTCGTCGCCAAACTGTTCTGTCATTTTCGTAAAATCAATAGAATTTTTATCTATTCTTGCCGGAGTACCAGTTTTAAAGCGGTAAATTTCTATACCTAAAGATTTCAGGGAATCTGTAAGATAATTGGCAGCCTGCAAACCATTTGGCCCAGTGTGAACTACCATCTCCCCGGTGAGACATCTTGCACAGAGATAAGTTCCGGTGCATAAAATCACAGCTTTTGCATAATATGTCCCACCGGAAACCGTCTTCAAACCTGTCACTTTTTTCTTATCATCATCTGTCAAAATCTCCGAAACTTCCGCCTGCTTTATGGTAAGATTTTTCTGCCCCTGTAAAGTCTTTCTCATTTCCATGCTGTACATTGCTTTATCTGCCTGGGCACGAAGGGAATGAACCGCAGGACCTTTTGACTTATTTAACATCTTGGACTGGATAAAGGTTTTATCAATATTTTTTCCCATCTCTCCCCCAAGAGCGTCAATCTCCCGAACCAAATGTCCTTTAGAGCTTCCTCCCACATTGGGATTACAGGGCATCAAAGCAATACTATCCACGCTCACTGTAAAGATAATTGTCTCAAAACCCATTCTCGCAGCGGCGAGAGCAGCTTCACATCCCGCATGACCTGCCCCTACTACACACACATCATAATTTTCCACAATACAGGGCATAAATTTTGCTCCTTTCCCTTCCATCTATTTACCCATACAAAATTTATTGAATATCTCATCCACCAGATCATCTTCCACTGACTCTCCTATGATCAATCCCAACTCCTCATATACATTCATAAGATCAATAGAATAAAAATCTTCCGGCATCCCATCCCGGATACTGTTTAATACAAGTTCCAGACTATTTTTCGCTTCCATCAATGAAGTCCTGTGCCTGGCATTTGTAATAAACACCTCATCATTCATACTGACTTTTCCCTCAAAGAAAAGTTTTGTGATTTCTTTCTCCAACAGATCAATTCCAAGATGATTTTTTGCCGAGACAGAAAGAATTGTCTGACTTAAATGCTCTCTGATATCCTCTTCCAAAACTACAGCATCCAGATCAGATTTGTTTAAGAGTATAATTGCTTTCCGTTCTCTTAACATTTCCATAATTTGAAAATCATCTTCATTTAATGGAACAGAAGTATCCACCACATAAATTGCCAGATCCGCTTTTTCCAGATGTTCCTTCGCCTTATCAACACCTATTTTTTCTACAAAATCCTCTGTGTCACGTATTCCGGCGGTATCAATCACATTGAGAGAAATACCTCCAAGATTTATCTGTTCTTCAATCACGTCTCTGGTGGTTCCGGCAATATCTGTAACAATTGCCCTCTCTCTTCCCACCAGAGCATTTAACAGAGAAGACTTTCCCGAATTTGGTTTTCCAACGATAACAGTATGGATCCCTTCTTTTAATATAGA
>JAMPAW010000301.1 GCA_023666975.1 Clostridium sp. | reverse complement strand
TAAGTATCATCAGCTTATTATTGGCAATAAAGCCTAAGTCGTTATACAGATTATCGGTCAACACATTTTCTATTGTTACATCAGTTAGAGAATTTTCTGTTGCTTTGGTGTCCTCTGGGTGTAGCGTTTTATACAGCGCAAGCAGATACTTTTTATCTTTGAAAAGGTCTAAAAATACGCTGTTTTTCGCTGTGCGCTTTGCCTTTACCTCCTGCGTAGATGTTGCCTGTGTCGCTTCGTCCTGCACCTTATCACCTCAATTCCTTAGAAACAAGACAGAAAATAGGATATAGGTTTCTCCTGCCTTTATTTAATTATACAAAAGACTGCTCTCAATTACAATAAATTTTATTGTAATTGCGGCAATGATTAGTTGGGAAAATCAGAATTTACTTTTAGCTTTTTGCTAAAGTACTAACCAATTCTTCATATCGTTTTGTTTTTTTATCAATATCTTCTTGCGAAACCCCATAGTATTTATAAATATCACGAAATATTTTATCAAACATTTTTACGTTCTTTGTTCCTGACGCAGAACCGCCAATATAACCATATTTTTTCTCTATGATAACTTTTGAACAAACATCATTCTCCCGTCTTTCCAAAATGCACAACTCTATATCGAATAATTCTTTAGAAATTTCTTCTGCCACTTTCTTCCGCTTGTCCATTTGCTCCATGAATGCCTTTACAGCATCAGCGCTATGATTTTCAAGCTCAGGAAACTCTGCCAAATCCCCAAGTAGCTTTGGGTTATATTGCAAAAGAAATGAGGCTCTTAATTCTCGGTACTCTGTTTGAAATTCTACCGTATCCCTATCCGTTTCTGAAAATCCCCACTTTGCTTTGGTATATTCTATCACTTCATCCATACTGTGAGGATTTGCTTTTATTGATTTAATGACACGCTTTTTCCTTTTTGCATAAAGGCTTTTATAAATCATCTGCTTTAATGTTGCTTTTCCATGCTTTTTACCAACTATGAAAACCGATGTAGGACCATCTGCACCGCCTATAATTTCTACATGGCTGACAGCTTTTTCATCAGACTGTTTTTTCATATCATTATCACCTGTCCAATCCCAATTTGTTTTTTTAATTCTACCACAATCACGCTCATATTTCTATTGCATTTTTCTCCCTCCGCTTAGTCCTGCTTTGTTGCTTATCCTGCTGTCGGCTCGCGTTCTGCTCTATGCGTTCAAGGTTGGCTCTGTTGTAGCTTATCACTTCCGCAAATGCAAGGTCGTGACACGCCCTCGCCCTCTGCAAGCAGCGTTTTCAAATCAGCTCTTGTGTTTTCGTACATCACAAGTTCGTGTTCAGGCTCCTTATCGTATTTCAGTTTCTTCAGTCCGCTTAATGACCTGCTCATATCATGCACATCCTTAACAGACCAACCCATTCGGCATCATTTTCATTTTTATAATCTCTGTTTCCGAGAGAGTATATTCGTTATTTTGATTATTCTTAACTTTAATATCCTTAATATTGGGGTTTGACAATAATATGGGAAGAGGGTATGATTTCCCTGTGGCTGCTCGTGGCTTTGGATGTTATTGTTTGGTTTCTTATGATAAGACTGCCGTAGTATTCAGCCCAATCGTTCCGATAAATCATTGCTTTTGGAGACGATTATGCAGCAAACGGGGAGGTAAGCAACGTGTATTTTGAAGATTTGACAAAATATCATTATATGGCGGAGGAAGATTCTTTCAATATTGGCTGGTTAGAAGCAGGGCATTTGTTTCATATGGGGATTGTGCCAGAGGAATTTATGGACAGGCTTTGGGCGTATTTAAGATATCCTGTACACGTCTGCAGAGGATTCCATGCCTGTGATTTATGTAAAGAACACCACACAAGCGTACCGGTTGTTGAATATAAAGGGCAAAAACGGGAAGTGGGATATTATGAGATCCGTTTTTGGGGAAAAGATGGAAGTGTGTATGCGGCTCCCAGCCTGATTGTTCATTATATTTTACAGCATCAATATCAGCCGCCACAGAAATTTATTGATGCTGTTCTGGATTCAGAAAATATCGCTTCTGACGAATATTATCAAAAAATCATTACCTATTCAGACGGTAATGATTTTTGGCTTGCGCATGACCGCACAAAATATGAAGAAAGAACGCTTAATTGCAGATTAGAAAATGATCCTTTTTATAGCGAATCCAATGCAAAGATTCTAAAGGAATCCATAGAGCAGATGGAAAAACACCCGGAGCGGAATGTTGTAAAAACACTGGAAGAACTGGAGGAACTTGCAGATGGCTGATATTTCATTCTCGGAGCGGGCATGGGGAGAATTTCAATACTGGATGGGTGGTGTATTCCGTGGACGAGCGGGGTGTTAATATATACCAGTGTAAAGGACACTATGATGATAAATAGCTTTTTACAGTAGGGAAAATGAATACTGATAAGCCATTGTGAACAAAGAAAATGAAATGCGGGATAGACTGTCCCGCATTTTGCATGGAAAAGATAAATCCCTCTACTTCAGCCTGATTTCATAATGTTTCCCAAAATAGACCGCATACATAATCAGTCCGATAACAACTAAAACCAAACCAATTCCTGTTCCATTATTATTAGGGAAATAATAGTTAATCGCCAAATGAATTGGCGCAAGTAATACAGCAACGATCAGCCAAATGATTTCCATGTGTAAAAAATCTTTTTCTGCCTTTGCTTTCTTTTCTTGTAATACAAGCATATTTTCCTCAGCCTTTGCTTTATAATCCTCCATAGCAATCCTTTCTCCGCTGAATAGTTCATTTACGGTTATTCCTAAAATATCGCACAGCTCCATCATGATTGACACATCCGGAATACTTTTTCCGGTTTCCCATTTCGATACTGCCCGGTTCGTAATATTCAACTGTTCGGCAAGCTGCATTTGTGTCAATCCCTTTTCTTTACGACAGGATGCAATAAATTTTCCTATCTCACTCTGATTCATCACCGAAAACCTCCTTTCTGTGCATATTGTACCGGAAAATCGTGTCATGATAAATGAACCATCAGTTGAATGAAGCACATTCCACCGATGGTTGATTGTATTTGCCCTGAAATTCAGTGAATATTCATACATTTCTGATGTTCAATAAACTTTGCAAACTTGCAGGTTACAACAACCAATCCAAATTCTGCGCACTACTTGCGCAGGGAAGCTTTGAGTGCCTGTATTGTATCGGTAATAATCATCAGTTCGTGGCTGGAACAGTCCTCTAAAATGCCGGAGATTTCTGAAGCATAAGCATATTCTGCCCTGTCGAGTTCATCACATAAAAGTTCATCCGCAGAACAGGCTAAAGCATTCAATATAGCGATAAATACTTTCAAACTTGGGATACAGTTCCCTGTCTCGATATGAGATATGTGGGTTGTGCCGACATCACATAGTTCCGCCAGCTTCTCCTGTGATAAATTGCAGGCAATTCTTCGTTTTCTGATTTTTCCGCCAATCGTTTTGTAATCTATCATTCCTATCACCTCATTTGCATTGTAGGTGCAATTCGACAAAACAATAATGACTGTAAAGTGCAAATAGACTAAATAATGCAAAATGTTGTTAAAAATTTGCGTAAATGTGCCGATAACAT
>JAMPAW010000300.1 GCA_023666975.1 Clostridium sp. | reverse complement strand
GTTTTTTACCGAAGAAATGACTACTTTATTTTGTTTTCTTAATTTACACAAAGTCTCATCTATCTCATTGACAAAAGTAGTACCGGCAACAGACAGCGAAATATTAATCAAGCTGACATCCACCGTTAATAAATGTTCCAAAGCCTGCAACAACAGATAAGACGAACTAATTTCCTCATGTTTATATATCTTTACAATATACAACAGTGCATTTGGACAGACTTTCTTTATCATGGAACACACTTGCGTGCCATGACCAAATTCATCCAGATAATCATCGGACATAATTAAGTCATTTCCTTCTATCCATAAACTGATTCCCCCACATATGTCCTCTTTATATGAGCAATCTTTTGCTACACCAGAATCAATCACTGCGACAAAAGGAATATACTTTAATTCATTATTTGACATTTTTATACCCTTTTACGTGTTTTTGCACACATACTAATCAATATTTGAAAGTTTACGTTCAAACTTCCTGTCCTCTTTATTCACCGTCACCGCCATTTTCAGCCAGATAGAGCTTTATTCTTCTTTGTATAATTTCTGCAACTTCCTCTGCTGATTTAGAACTCTTAAAAAATGTTTCCGCCTCCTCCAACAGGATACTATAAATTTCCATATTTCTAACATTAGGGGCATCCGCATTCGTTATCAGGTTCTTCAGAAAATCAATATCCTCTGCTGTGGCTCCGTATATATCAAGTATTGCATCCCCATAGGGCATTTTCAGAATGGGCTCCTGTATTTTTTCTCCATTGTCATTCAAGTGATAATTTCCCTCAGAGATAAATTCAAAAGCTTTATCCATGTTTTTTTGATAGGTCGGGAAACCATTAAGTGCAATATCTTCATCCGTAATAAGTTTTTTGAATAGTTCCCATACTACATTTTTGTGTTTGCAGTTTTTGGAAATCCCATACGCCGCACCAAACACTACCAGTTTTGTTCCGGTCCCATTTTGAGAAGGGAATCCCACAAAAGTAAAATTATCATCAAATTCTGTCTTATAAACCAGATAACTTGAGGGACTGTTGATAATAACAGGTAATAAAGATATCTGTTCATCCTGTATCATTTGAATTTCCTGTTCCTTATCCGTAAAACCTGCCTTTTCAGGATATTGCATGGAACAATTCAATAGGGCAATGAAATCATTATTTTCAAAAGAACAAGTACCGCTTTTCATATCAATAAAGGACATCCCGTATTGTTCCATTAACCCTCCAAAGAAATTCATTCTGGAAGAACCATCCAATACGCTTTGCGGATGCGCAAGACCATCCATATAGGTTTGGTACTCCTGAAAAGTCCAGCCGGTAATCCCGTTTAAATCCTGTGTTTTTCCTATCATACTACTAATCCAAAAGGTGGTGGGAACAGCATATAATCCATTTTCAAAACAGTATGCATTTATTACATTGTCAAAAAAATCATCCCGCCCAATCTCCTCGTCCTGTTCAAAATAAACGGAAAGCTCCTCCAACACTCCCTGTTTTACATAACTTTCCACATCCAGAGAACCAACGTCAATAATATCCGGCAGATTCCCTGAAACAATATCAGCCTGAAATCGCTTTACGCCATCTTCCGGCTCTTCTCCCACATATTCCCAAATCTCTATTTCATATTCCGGATGGGCGTCATTGAATTCAACGGCAATATCTCTCAGCCGGCCTGTGTCCTTGTCAAAAACGGCTATTGTAATAGTGTCCCTGACAGAGGATATCTGTTTATCTTCCGTCGTTTCTACGTTTTTACTACAACCGGAAAACAACAGACATCCCATAAACAATAACAATATTTTACTCTTAAAATATTTCAAAACAATTTACTCCCTTCTGATACAGCATCAAAGAACTGTCTTTTTATTTGGATAAATAAATGCGAAAAGTATAAAGCCGACGCTCAAAAGGATGGAAGGTAATATTGCCGTCTTGTAATCAAAAAAGAAAAAGTTATCACAAAATTTTCTGACCAACAGATTACTGCCTATAATACCCACAAGAAAACCTCCGGATATTCCGGTCGACAATAAAATTATATTTTCCAGATGTATCATATGAAGCAGTTGTTTCCCGGTCATTCCCAGATTTCTCAATATTTTAAATTCCTGTTTTCTTTCAACAATTCCCATCTGCAAGCTGTTCTGCATGTTTACAAATGCCAGAGCCACTCCAAGCAACACAATTATATATCCTATATATGCCAGTTGATTTACATCCCTTTTCAACTCCTTTTTGATAGATTTGTATGAAATATATTGCAGTTTTTCCACATTTTTTTCAAGTACCGCAGCCACCTTCTCCTCCAGTTCCTCCACCTGTTCCCCCCACAAAGCAACGGCATAAAGTCTTGGAGCGTCATTACCGCTATACCGCTCTAAACTCCTGACAGGCAAAATACACGCCACCGGAACATCCAATTGCGCATATAATACCGGCACCTCCTCTACCACTGCCAATACGGTGTACTCTTTATCCTTATTTCCCTGATAGCAAAGGCTGCCATCTTCCTTTCTTTCTGTTGTGACTCCATCTGGCCAGTCACTTAGCACAATTTTTTCACCTGCATGGTAAAGAGTCCCTGTCTCTCCTAAATAAGGGGAACAAATCAAAACAACATAATCGCCGGATTCAAATTTGGAACGGTCTAACGCGCCCTCAACAATTTTATATCCTTCTAATGTTTCATATTCCACAAAATATCTCATATCCGTAAGATATAGAGAAGAATCCTCTATTCCCTTTTCCTGTAATCTTTTCCCCAGGAGATATATTTCCGTATCCTCTTCCCATCGAAAAGAAGAATCGGAAATAACCTGCAAAAAACGTTTTTTCATATCTTCATTGATATCCATATCATAATGGTAGTAATATGGTTCTATTCTGGCGTTCCCACAAGTATTTCTAAGTTTCTGCAACACCTGTGACTTGATTGTCCATATTTCTCCTTCCTGTCCATTGGGTGAATTACTCCGGCAACTCCCAGCCGTCATCATGCTTCTATTTACAAAATCATCCGTTCCGACAACAATATCTGCCGGTAATTGCCTTTGACTCATGTATTTTTCCAGACTCACACTTTTTACAAAACTTGTAACTCCCACAAAAAGAGCTATGGATAAACTATACAAAAGTAAAATATAAATATTTCTGCCTTTAAACCGCAACACGTTCCTTGCAGCCATATCTGCAAGGGAGTATTCTTTGGGTTTTCTTTGCTTTCTTTTCAAAAGGGAAACATCAGAAAAAACAGAAGCTTCCACAGGTGATATCCTTCTGATGAAACGAATGGGTTTCATAACACTAAATACTACTGCCAGAAATGTAAGCAATATTGCATTTCTTCCACAAGCCAGATAAGATACCGTATTGTTGGACACATATTCTATTTCTCTGTAATTTGCCATATGCAAACCCAAAATACTGACTCCCCAGCCGATTCCCAACCCAACAGGCGCCGATAATATGTATACTATAAATGCCTGCAAAAAGACCAGTAATTTGATTTGCGATTGTGTAACACCTATTAACTCCAGATTACTGTATGTCTTTATTTCCCCGATAACAGCAATGTTAAAGATAGAATATACTGTTATGAATGTAAATAATATAATGATTCCT
>JAMPAW010000002.1:76642-116847 GCA_023666975.1 Clostridium sp. | reverse complement strand
CACACGGTGGCTGTGTTCCTTTTTTTCATGAAAACAGACATATTTATCAAGCTGTTGCATATATTCTTTTTAAGACGATATGAGAAAAATCATTAGCCTGCCAAGATGATTTTTTCAAAAACTCTGTCACGGTTTTTGGCGGAGAACGGACATAACAATAGTTGAAGGAGGATTATATGAAGGAGCAGTTTGATGTATATCAGGATATAAAGGAACGCACCGGCGGCGATATGTACATAGGTGTGGTGGGACCGGTGCGTACCGGAAAATCAACATTTATCAAGCGTTTCATGGAAACATTGGTTTTGCCGGGTATGGAAGATGGTGCAGAGAAGGAGAGAACGATAGATGAGCTTCCCCAGAGCGGGTCCGGCCGGACAATTACCACAACGGAACCGAAATTTATTCCGAAGCAGGGAGCGAAGATTGCCTTAAATGATGAGGCCAGCATCAATGTGCGTTTGGTGGATTGTGTAGGTTATATGGTAGAAGGTGCTTCCGGACATGAGGAGGAGGAGAAAGAGCGATTAGTAAAAACACCGTGGTATGATTATGAGATTCCCTTTACCAAGGCGGCACATATCGGAACGAAAAAGGTGATGACAGACCATGCGACGATCGGTGTAATCATCACCGGTGACGGCTCTTTTGGCGAGCTTGATCGTGACGGTTTTTATCCCGTGGAAAAAGATTTGGTAGAGGAAATGAAATCGCTGGGTAAGCCGTTCATTGTGATTTTGAACAGTGTGAAGCCGGGCAGCAGGGAAACGCAGGATTTGGCGGAGGAGCTTACCAGTCAATATGGGGTAAAGGTACTGCCGGTAAATTGTGACCAGTTAAAGGCTGAGGATATCATCGAAGTGCTGAAAAATATTTTGCTGGAATTTCCAATCAGTCAGATCAGCTTTTGTATTCCGAAATGGGCGGAGACGCTGGAATGTACACACCCCATTAAGCAGGCGGTTGTGGATTATGCAAAACAGGTAATGGCAATGGTAACGGATATGAAGAATGTCTATGATATTCCCAATCCGGAAAGTGAGTATATCAGTAATTCGTTTATTGCCAGCCTGAGTTTGAAGGACGGAACGGTGAATCTGAATATCGCCATACCGGAAAATTATTATTATGAAATGCTTACCAGTTTATTGGGCGCACCGGTAGAGAATGAATATGATTTCCTTACCATGCTAAGGGAGGTTGCCGGCAAGCGCAACGAATACGAGCATGTAGCGGATGCAATGAACAGCGTGCAGATGAAAGGGTATGGTCTGGTGATGCCGGAGAAGGAAAACATTACGCTGGCAGAGCCGGAGCTGATTAAACACGGAACGAAGTATGGGATAAAGATTAAAGCAAATGCACCGTCACTGCATTTTATTAAAGCAAACGTGACGACGGAGATAGCGCCGATTGTGGGAACTGAGGAGCAGGCAAAGGATTTCCTTTCCAATATGAAGGAGCAGTTGAAGACTTCTCCGGAGGCTCTGTGGAAAATCAATATTTTTGGGAAAACCGTGGAGCAGATGGTAGAGGAGGGATTGATTTCCAAATCAAACAAAATTAATGATGATTCCCAAATCCGCCTTCAGGATACCATGGAAAAAATCATTAACGACAGTAACGGCGGAATGGTGTTTATCATTATCTGAACGTTTTCCGCCAGTCCCGATAAATGGGGCTGGCGGTTTTTCTTTTTTTCTTGCCAAATTTTGGTGTATGGAGTAAAATATAGCAGTATGTAATAAGGGAGTATTTCCGAATGAATAAGGCGTTAGCAAAAGTGGTGTTTTCTGAGCTTGTGCGGATTGTCACATATCCAATCAGGATTCTACCAGTGAAGAAAAACAGGATACTGTTTACCGGGCTTACGGGAGGACATGCCTATGACTATTCCTGTAATCCCAAATATTTGTATGAGTATATGCGGGAACATTTTTCCGGAGAGTTTGAATATGTCTGGGCGGTTAGCGATAAAAAAACGTATGCCTTTTTACAGGAAGAGGGAGTTAAGCTGGTAAAACATTTTTCCATTTCTTCTTTTACGATGCTGCTGACAGCCGGAGTGATTATCACGAACGGCTCCTATGCACCGTGGTTTCCTTTCCGAAGACAGCAGTATGTGGTGAATACATGGCATGGCGGCGGAGCTTACAAAAAAGTGGAAAACGAACGGCCGGACGCCGATTGGGCGACGAGAAAAAGGGCAGAATTTAGTGCGGCAAATATCGATTTGTTTCTGGCAAGCTGCAAAGAGCAGGAGAAGCAGATGATTCGGACAACTTATCGGTATAACGGAGAGGTATTGAGAGCCGGTACGCCGAGAAATGACCGGATTGTGCGGGGCGAAGTTGATGATATGGCCGAAAGGGTGAGAAAACGGTATGGCATTCCGGACACGGGAAAGATTGTGTTATATGCGCCTACTTACAGGGAAACGTCGATTCCGGTTGTTATGGACAGTGACTATCTGCTCGATGTATTGAATCGGGTGAAAGCTTCAGGAGAGGAACAATGGTATTTCATGTGCCGTTATCACCGCTATCAGGATGAGAGTATGGATATCCGGGTGACGGGGAATCATATTATCGACGTGATGGATTATCCCGATATGCAGGAGCTGCTTGGTGCGGCGGATATGTTGATTACCGATTATTCTTCCTGTGTGTGGGATTATGCGTTTTTGAGACGGCCCTGTTTCCTGTTTGTTCCGGACAGGGATGAATATACACGCAATACCGGATTTTATGTCGGTTTGGAGCAGTGGCCTTTTGCAAAGGCAGCAAGCATGGAGGAGCTGGAAAACCGAATCAGGGCTTATGACCGGGTTGAGGCGGATTTGCGGATAGCTGAACATTTAGCGCATTTGGGAAGCTATGAAAGCGGTGAATGCTGTCGTGCGGTTGTCGGAAAAATTTGTGAGGAGAGAGGAAAACGGGATAATGAGTGACGTGAAGGTGTCGGTAATCATGCCATTCCATAACGGAAGCGATTATATAGAGGAAACCATGGGGTATATTCTGGCGCAGACGCTTAAGGAGATTGAGATCATCTGCGTGGACGATGAATCCACTGACGATACGGTTGGTATTCTGAGAAATTACGAAAAAGAGGACAGCAGAATCCGGGTATTTGAGCAGCCAAAGGCAAACGCAGGGGCGGCAAGAAATCTGGGATTGCGCAATGCGGTAGGAGAGTATGTCCTTTTTCTGGACAGTGATGATTTGTTTGAGCCGGAGCTGCTAGAGAGAATGTACGCAGCATGTAAAAGAGATTCGGCGGAAATGTGTGTCTGTAATGCAGACCAGTATGACACGGAGAAAAAGGAATATGTGGATAAGCCTCAATATCTCAGGGAAAATTTTCTTCCGGAGGAGATTCCTTTTTCCAGGGAGACAATCGGAAAATATATTCTCTATTTTACAACCAGTGTACCGTGGAATAAGATGATTAGCAGGTCTTTTCTGGCGGAGCATGGGATTGATTTTCAGGAAATTGCAAGGGCAAATGACCAGTATTTTTCCATTATGTGTCTGGTATCGGCGAAGTCGGTTACAATAGAGAGAGAACGGCTGATTCATTATCGGGTATGTCAGAAGGAGAATCTTACGACCAGATATTCCGAGACACCGCTGTGTTCATATGAGGCAATGCGTAAGGTACATGACACGCTTCAGTGTAACGGATTACTGCAGGACCCGGCGGTTCGCTGTGCGCTGGATAACAAAATATTGAATCTGATGTTATACAGCCTGAATATTCAATCGGATTTGAACGGATACCGGCAATTATATAATCAATTTAAAGATGAGGGCTTTAACGCACTTGGATTTGAACTGCAGGAAAAGGAATATTATTTTAATCCCCAGGAATACAATAATTTGCTGATGATTCTGGAAAATACCTGTGAGCAGTACCTGCTGCAAAAGAACCGGGAATATCGGGATACGATAGGAAGAAAGAATAACCTGATTAAAAATAAGGACGGCAGGATAAAGGAGCTGCAGGGAGATAAGAAAGAATTGCAGCGTGAGAAAAAGGAGCTGCAAAAAAAAGAGAAGGAACTGCTTTACATCAAAAGTACCAAGCGCTATAAATTTATGGCTATGCTCACGGCTTTTTATCATAAGCTGAGAGGAGCCGGAAAAGGAAATGCAGGAAAATAACCGCAATTTAGAAAGAGTAGGATGAAAGATGAGACTAAATGTAGATACCGAGGTGAATATTGACCGGCTGGCAATTAGAAAAAATGTGATGACACTGGGCGCGATTGTAAAAAATACTTCGGGGGAACCGGAAAATGTGGAAATTAAGCTATGTGTCCGATTTGAAAACGAGACAGAGGTAAGATACCTGCCGCTGCCGGTTACGGATACCAGTTTTGACGAACAGGGGAATTACATTGGCTATGCGGTATTGGATTACGAGCTGGATAATGTGTTTTGGAATAGAAATTTGAATGATTTTAAGGTGATTATTCAGGCTTACGACGGTGCGGAGTATGTGAATGTCACCGTTGACAATATGGACTTTAACCAGGTCAAGGAAGAAAACGAATACGCGTGTCTGCTGGAGGATAAACAAATTATCATACGCCGGAAAAAGCCGGTTAAACCAATTAAAGAGAACGGGATTTTGTTTGTTCTTTGCAGCATTTACCGCATTATCGAATTTTTGATTGGAATATTGCTGATTCCGCTGTTTCTTCTGGACAGCTTTTATGTAGTGGTACTGGGAAACAGAAGGATGAAGATGGAGGTTACTTTTGGCGGAAGCCAGTTAAAGAGAACCATTCTTTTCGCAAAGTGGAGATTTTCCTACTTTTGCAGATGGGGAATTAATATCGCATCGATAAAACATATGATTTTGAATCTGGCAGCTTCGTTTTTGTCGCTGTTTTCGAGAAAGAAAAGTATCTTGTTTATGTCGTCAAGGCGGGACGATCTGACGGGAAATATTGCCTATGTCAATGAGGTGCTTAAGGAGAAGGACGCTGATGTGCTGTTTTGGCTGGAACCGGGGAAGACCAAGTATATCAAAATGGGGAAAATATTTTCTCTCGCCAGTAAGATTGCCAAAAGCAGGGTAATTGTCGTAGATGACTTTACACCGATATTAAACGGCATATGGGCATTGAAGAAGCGTAAGCTGGTACAGCTTTGGCATGCATGCGGAGCATTTAAGACCTTTGGATTTTCGAGAATCGGAAAAGATGGCGGACCGGAGCAGACAAGCAGGAATCACAGAAATTATGATTATGCGATGGTCAGTTCATCGGAAATCCGCCGCTTTTATGCGGAGGGATTTGGTATTGATGAGGGAAACGTCAAGGCATTAGGTGTGCCGAGAACAGATGATTTCTTCAAAGAAGAATATAAAGTAGAGATTAGAGAAAAACTATATCAAACCTATCCGGTACTGAAGGATAAGAAAGTGATTATGTTTGCACCGACTTTCAGGGGAAACGGTGTGGGAACAGCTTACTATCCGTTTGAAAAATTGGACACCGGTAAGCTGTTAAAGGCATTGGGAGAGGATTATGTGCTCATAATTAAGCATCATCCTTTTGTGAAGGAGATTCATCCTGTGGATGGGGAATGGGGAGCACAGATACTTGACCTGTCAAAGGAATCGGAGATTAACGATTTGCTGTTTATCACGGATGTACTGATTACGGATTATTCTTCCGTTATTTTTGAGGCCTCCCTTTTAAATATCCCGATGCTGTTCTATGCTTTTGACTTAGAGGAATATGTGGTAAACAGGGATTTCTATTATCCGTTTAAAAATTTTGTCCCAGGCCAAATTGTCCGCACACAGGAGGATATTGCGCATGCCATTAAGAGTGGAGAGTACGGACAGGACAAAATTAAAGATTTTAAGCACAGGTTCTTTGATGATTTAGACGGAAAATCGTCAGAGCGCGTGGCTGATTTTATACTTAGCTTATTGGGTGAACGGCAGTGATGAGTGACTTGTCTGTTTGTAAACTACCTTGTGGATTTGGGTATTCTATGATATAATGGGCGAATGAGGAGATATGAGAATGAAACGATTTTTTGATGATGTGATTAAGTATTACGCATATGAGGTGAGAGCGGCCAAGTCTTCACTTAAGACGGAGGTTGCCAATTCCTATTTAAACTGGATATGGTGGGTGTTGGACCCGCTGCTCTCGATGATGGTATATTATCTGATTTTTGGTATCGTTTTTAAGGCCAAGGAGCAGTATTTTATTCCGTTCTTGTTTATCGGGCAGACAATGTGGGGATTTTTCAGTAAAAATGTCCAGCAGAGCGTGAGAATGATAAAACGGAATAAGCCGATTGTATCCAAGGTCTATATACCCAAATTTGTTTTACTGATATCCAATATGATGATAAACGGATTTAAGATGATGATTTCATGCGTAATCGTTATCCTGATGATGCTTGTTTTCCGGGTGGATTTATCCTATTATGTTTTCTGCTGTATTCCGATTTTTCTGGTCATGTTTTTCGTCACCTTTGCCATATCCGTGAATCTGATGCATTTTGGTGTGTTTATCGAGGATTTGGGAAATGTCATTAATATTGTGATGCAGCTTTTGTTTTATATGACCGGTATCATGTATAATATAGATACCCGTTTAGGGCCGGATTACCCGCTTGCGGCAAAGCTGCTGACCTACGGGAATCCGATGGCATTTTTGATAAGGGATATGAGAAATGTTCTCCTCTATCGGCAGGGACCGGACTGGCTGGCTCTGATCCTTTGGGGAGCGGCGGCAGTCGTATTGTCCATGATCGGTATCCATACAATTTATAAGAATGAAAACAGTTATGTGAAGGTGATTTAATGGAAGAATTAAAAGAAGAAGTACAGGAAAAGACAACAGAGGCGGTAAATGAGGGCGCAGATATTGCCATTGAGGTGAAAAACCTGCGGATTGGTTATAAGAATATTCAGGCATATTCGATTAAAAAGAGCCTTTTAAAACTGAAAAAAGCGCATGTAGAAGAATTTCAGGCAGTAAAAGATGTCTCTTTTTCCGTGACCAAAGGTGAAATTTTGGGTATCATAGGCAAAAATGGAAGCGGTAAATCCACGATGCTAAAAGCACTGGCAGGAATATTTTGTCCGGACAGTGGAAGCATTGACTTGAAAGGACATACGGTTTCCCTGCTGTCTATTGGCGTCGGATTTCAAAATGAGGTTACCGGAAGAGAAAATATTTTACTTTCCGGCATGCTGTTAGGCTTCTCGGAGGAACAGATTCGGGAGAAGATGCCGGAGATTATCGAATTTGCCGAGCTGGGAAAGTTTATTGATATGCCGGTGAAAACATATTCCAGCGGTATGCATTCCAAGCTTGCTTTCTCGATCACGGCAATATTGGAAACGGAGATTATGCTGGTGGACGAGGTGCTGAGTGTCGGAGATGCCAAGTTTAAGAAAAAAAGTTTTAGGAAGATGAAAGAACTGATTTCCAATAAAGACCGTACAGTGGTCATTGTATCCCATAACGAAGACACTCTTCAGAGCTTGTGTGACCGGGTAATGTGGATGCACGAAGGGGAGATTAAGCGGATCGGTAATCCGGCGGAGGTTCTGGCGGAGTATCAGGAGTTTATGAAATAATGATTAGACGTATTTGCAAGTGGGTGGTGTTTAAATGGATATATCCTGTCTGCTACTATGTCGGAAGCAGACGCCAGCTCCGCAAAGAGAGAGTCATCTTTGTGGAGAATCACGGTGAGCGGCTGTCAGATGATTACCGGTTGATATATGAATATTTGAAACGGGAGAAGAGAGATGTGCATATTCATTATCTGGGGCTGTCGACTGTTTCATGGGGCGCAATTATCCTGCGTACAATAAAACTGATTTGGGATATGTCAGCTGCGGGATATGTGTTTATCAACGATTCAAACAGTGTTTTTGGTGCATTTGGCCTGCGGGAGGGGACAAAGCTTATACAGCTTTGGCATGCGTGTGGCGCTTTCAAAAAATGGGGTTACAGCGTTGTGGATAAAACGTTCGGCGAGGACCGGAAAGCGCTGGACACCTATTCCGGACATCGAAATTATCATCTCGTTCCGGTAAGTGGAAAGGACGTCTGCTGGGCGTATGTGGAAGCGTTTGGCTTGCAGGACAGGCCGGATATTGTTAAGCCTTTAGGGGTAAGCCGCACGGACGTATATTTTATGGAGGACAGAAAGCAGCAGGCATATGCGCATCTGATGAATCTGGGATTTCCGATAGACGGACGGAAGGTTATCGTTTATGCGCCGACATTTAGAGGAGATACTATCCGGGGGGCGAAGGCTCCGGACGGATTGGATTTATCTGTCTTATACGCTCTGCACGAGGAATATGTGGTGTTGATTAAGCAGCACCCCTTTGTGCGGGAAAAGACCGAGATTGCCGAGCCGTTTAAGGAGTTTTGTACAGAGGTTGGCGACAGGATGCCCGTGGAGGAACTGCTGATGGTGGCCGATATCTGCATTACGGATTATTCGTCGATTATATTTGAATATTCCCTGTTGCTAAGGCCGATGTTATTTTTTGCCTATGACTTGGAAGATTACTATGATGAACGGGGATTTTATTATCCGTATGAGGAATTTGTACCGGGACCGGTTGTGCGCACGACCGAAGAGCTGCTTTGCCAAATCCGGCAGCTTGACCGGTTTGACAAGGATAGAATAACCGCTTTTTGCAGACAATATATGAGTGGGTGCGACGGACATTCGACGGAGCGGATTATCAGACATGTATTTAATGCGGAATAACAGGAGGAAGCAGTATGGAAAAAAGCAATGTATACGGAGTGATTCTTGCCGGCGGCAAGGGGACAAGAATGGGAAATGTAGAAAAACCGAAGCAGTTTATGGAGCTTGGCGGGAAGCCGATTATCGTGCATACGATAGAGAAATTTATCATGAATACTGAATTTTGCGGGATTCTTGTCTTGACGCCAAAGCAGTGGATTAAGCACACGCAGGATTTAATTCGGAAACATATTCCGGCAGATGGCCGGATTCGGGTGATTGAAGGCGGTGATACCCGCAATGAGACGATTATGAATGCGATTGCCTATATTGAGGGAAACGGTGTGTTGGACGACAATACGGTTATCGTGACCCACGATTCGGTAAGACCTTTTGTGACACATAGGATTTTGGAGGAAAATATCCGCTATGCGATAGAGTATGGTGCATGCGATACGGTTATTCCGGCGACGGATACGATTGTGGAGAGCACAAATCACCAGATGATTAGCAATATTCCGGACCGTTCCGTGATGTACCAGGGACAGACGCCGCAGTCCTTTAAGGCAAAGCAGTTAAAGACGATTTATGAGTCGCTTACCGGGGAGGAAAAAAAGATTTTGACCGATGCCTGTAAAATACTGGTGATGAAGGGTGAAAATGTACATCTGGTGGAGGGTGAGGAGTCCAACATTAAGATTACATACCCTTATGATTTGAGGGTTGCGGAGGCTCTTTTAGGAGGGGTATAATATGTTAAATGCAGTATATCAGTTGAAACGTCCGAGACAATTTGAACTGGTTTTTAAGGATATTACTTTTGACCGGGAGCACATTATCGTGCGGCCGACACACTTATCGATTTGTAATGCAGACCAGCGGTATTATCAGGGAAACCGTCCGGAAGAGGTGTTAAAGCAGAAGCTGCCGATGGCGTTAATCCATGAGGCCATCGGCAGAGTGGTATATGACCCGACCGGGCAGTTTCAGGCAGGGGATAATGTTGTCATGATACCGAATCTGCCCAGTGAAGAAGATGATGTGATTGCCGAGAATTATTTGCGAAGTTCAAAGTTCCGGGCCAGCGGGACAGACGGTTTTTTACAGGAATATGTGGAAACGGTTCCTGACCGTTTGGTGAAGCTTCCGGACAACATGAATATGGCAGTGGCGGCGTTTACGGAGATTGTCAGCGTCAGCTTCCACGCTGTAGGGCGGTTGATGAAAACCGCTCATGCCAGAAGAGAGGTAATTGGTGTATGGGGGGACGGCAATCTCGGATACATTACTTCCCTGCTGCTTAAGAGCCTGTATCCGGAGATACAGGTATATATTATGGGCGTGAATGAATCCAAACTGAATGATTTTACTTTTGCGGATGGCACATATCTGATTAATGAGATACCGGAAGACTTTCACATGGACCATGCGATGGAATGTGTCGGGGGCAATGGCGCACCGAGAGCGATTAATCAGATCATTGATTATATTCACCCGGAGGGAACGATTGCCATCTTAGGCGTTACAGAGGATTTGGCGCCGATTAATACCCGTATGGTTTTGGAAAAAGGGCTTCGCATAATTGGCAGCAGCCGCAGTGGCAGAGAAGATTTTGTGCGGCTTGTAGAATTATATAAGCAGAAACCGGAGGTTGTGGATTATCTGGAAAATATTGTGGGTGAGCAGATTAAGGTGAGGGAGATTAAAGATATTGCAAGAGCCTTTGAGATGGATATTCACAAATTAATTGGTAAGACAATTATGATATGGGATAAATAAATACTTAATTATGGAGGAAATGATCATGAAAATTGCAGTTGCAGGAACAGGTTACGTTGGTTTGTCCAATTCTATTTTGCTTTCACAGCGAAATGAGGTATATGCGGTAGATATTATTCCGGAAAAGGTGGAGATGATTAACAACAAAAAATCTCCGCTGGTGGATGCGGAGATAGAGGATTATCTTGCCAATAAGCAGCTTCATTTAACTGCCACCACGGATGCGGAATTGGCTTACCGGGGGGCAGATTATGTGATTATTTCCACACCGACCAATTATGACCCCAAAAAGAATTATTTTGATACTTCCTCTGTGGAGAGTGTAATTGAACAGGTGATGAAAATTAATCCGGAGGCGGTTATGGTGATTAAATCGACCGTGCCGGTCGGATACACACTGTCCGTCAGGGAGAAATATAAGAATGACAATATTATCTTTTCACCGGAGTTTTTGCGGGAGGGAAGGGCCCTATATGATAATTTGTACCCGTCCCGCATTATTGTCGGAGCGCCTCTGGAAGATGAGAGACTGGTGCAGGCTGCCCATACGTTTGCCGGACTGCTGGCAGGGGGAGCGAAGAAAGAGAATATTGATATTTTATACACCAATCCGACTGAGGCGGAAGCGGTCAAACTTTTTGCAAACACGTATCTGGCACTGAGAGTGTCCTTCTTTAACGAGCTGGATACCTATGCAGAGGTACGTGGTCTGGATACAAAACAGATTATCGAAGGAATAGGACTGGACCCAAGAATCGGTACGCATTATAATAACCCGTCCTTTGGATATGGCGGCTATTGCCTGCCGAAAGATACAAAACAGCTCCTTGCCAATTATGAAAATGTACCTAACAATATCATCGGGGCCATTGTAGACGCAAACAGTACAAGAAAAGATTTCATTGCCGAACAGATACTGGGAAGAGCAGGTTTTCCGCAGAAGAGAAATGTGGTTGTAGGAATATACCGGCTGACGATGAAGGCAAATTCGGATAATTTCAGACAGTCTTCCATTCAGGGGGTAATGAAGCGTATCAAGGCAAAAGGTGTTGAAGTTGTGATTTTTGAGCCGACGCTTGGTGATGATTCATTCTTTAACAGCCGGGTAATCCGCTCAATAGATGAATTTAAGAAGATCAGTGATGTAATCGTCGCCAACCGTTACAGTGAAGATTTGGAGGACGTGCTGGACAAAGTATATACAAGAGATTTGTATTTCAGGGATTAAAGAAGGAATTTACAGATAAGGATAGTCATATTTATGGAAATCGAATATAAACTGCAGGTGTTTGAGGGACCGCTTGATCTGTTGCTGCATTTAATTGAAAAAAATAAGGTTGATATTTATGATATTCCCATTGTCATCATTACCGAGCAGTATTTGGACTATGTGGGGCAAATGCAGGAACGGAATATGGATGTCATGAGTGAATTTCTGGTAATGGCGGCAACGCTCATTCAGATTAAATCGAAAATGCTTCTGCCGCGGGACGAGAAAGACGAAGAGGAAGAAGATCCGAGAGAAGAGCTGGTCAGACGTCTGCTGGAATACAAAATGTATAAGTATGCGGCGCTGGAACTGAAGGATATGGAATTAGATGCCTCCCGCAATTTTTACAAGAAGCCGACGATTCCCCAGCAGGTTGCAGCGTACCGGGAGGAAATTGATCCGGCCAAGCTGGTTGACGGCATGACGCTTGCTGCGCTTAACGATATCTTCAAATCCATTATGCGCAGGCAGGTCGATAAAATTGATCCGATCCGCTCGAAGTTTGGGACGATTGAAAAAGAAGAGATCAGTATCGAGGACCGCATGGTTCAGGTGAGGGAAGAGCTGCGGGGGCTGCGGGGAATTAATTTCCGCACATTGCTGGAATCCCAGCCGACCAGAATGAACATTATCATTACGTTCATGTCTGTTTTAGAGCTGATGAAGGTTGGCGCGATTGCTATTCGTCAGGAGGAGACGTTCGGTGAGATAATGATTGATTCTCTGGACGAGATTGCAGCCGAAGATGAAGCGGCAGCTGCGAAGGAGAAGATTAGGGACGAAGAGATACAGGAGTAGATATGGAACAGGACATTAATGTAATTGAAGGAAAAATCGAGGCAATACTGTTTTCCGTGGGAGAGGCGGTCGGAAGGGAGCGGATTGCGCAGGCATTGGAGCTGGACGTGGATACCGTGGTAAAAATCATACATAACATGATGGATAAATATGACCGTGTAGACCGCGGAATCCGGATTGTAGAGCTTGAGGACGCTTTTCAGATGTGCACAAAGGCAGATTATTATGATACGCTGATAAAGGTCATCAATATTCCGAAGAAGCATATGCTGACTGATGTATTGCTGGAAACACTGTCGATTGTAGCGTACAAACAGCCGATTACAAGGCAGGAGATTGAAGCAATCCGCGGTGTTTCCTGCGTGCATGCAGTCAATAAATTAGTGGAATATAATCTGATTCAGGAGGTCGGACGTTTGGAAGCAGTAGGACGGCCAATCCTTTTTGGGACCACGGACGATTTCCTGAGAAGCTTTGGTGTGCAGTCTACCGATGAGCTGCCGATTATCACACAGGATAAGATTGAAGATTTTAAGCAGCAGGCCATGGAGGAAGCACAGCTGTCATTTGCCCCGGTAAAGGATTAAAAAATATGTGATAAAGAAAATGGCAGTTTCATATATTTGTATCAAATAGGTACTAGTGTGAAGATATGTCTTTTTTTCATTTAATTCGATTGGATAAGTCAGAACAGGATTCTTTTTTTATCTGGAGCTTTGCATTGTTTCTTGCACTGTCGTGTGTGATTATCCGTCAGGGGGAAATCCGTGTCGCTCAAAAGGATACCGATGAAATGTATACCTATCAGCTGACTTTGCGTGAAGGTGCCCTGATACCGGACGACAGCGAAGAGCAGGAATGGATCAATACGGCAGCGGATATCACTGCCCTTTCCAAGCTGAATGCAAAGTATGCACTGTTAATGGATGCCACAAATAGGAGAGTGCTATTTGAAAAGTCGGGATACGAAC
Organism: Clostridium sp.; assembly: GCA_023666975.1. Next base: position 103,276 of record JAMPAW010000002.1, on the reverse strand, counting down.
AGGCACCTATGGCAAGCACGACCAAAATCATGACACTTCTGGTTACGCTTGAAAATGCCAATCTTGACGATATCGTGACGGTTTCCGCCTATGCGGCCTCCATGCCGGACGTTCAGCTCAATATACGAAAAGATGAACAATACCGATTAGGGGATTTGGTGTATTCTTTGATGTTAGAATCCCATAATGACACTGCAGTGGCAATTGCCGAGCATGTGGGCGGAAGTGTGGAGGGGTTTGCCGCCATGATGAATGAGAAGGCGCAGGAATTAGGGGCATATAACACGAGCTTTGTTACACCGAACGGTTTGGATGCGGAAAATCATTATACTACCGCATATGACCTGGCGCTGATTTCCAGTTATGCCATTCAAAATGAGACTTTTTTGCAGATTGTGCAGACGCCGTCCTATAGCTTTCATGAACAGACTACCGGCAGAGCATTTACCGTGAATAACAAGGACCGCTTCCTGACGTCCTATGAAGGTGCAATCGGTATAAAAACCGGATTTACCGGAAATGCCGGGTACTGCTTTGTGGGAGCGGTGGACCGGGACGGAAAGCGGCTGGTCAGTGTTGTGCTTGCCTGCGGGTGGCCGCCGCATAAGACATATAAGTGGAAGGATACCGCAGGGCTGATGAATTACGGCATATCACAGTACAATTTAAAGGAAGTCCTGCCGTCCGGAATTACTTTTCAACAGATTCCCGTGGAAGACAGCATTGAGGGTGGAAGCATAACTCCCTATAACCAGGAGGTTGTTGCCCTGCTGCTTCGGGAAGATGAGAATGTCAATTTTGATGTAAAACTGCCGGTAACGTTATCCGCTCCCGTGGAACAGGGGCAGACAATCGGAGAGGTAACGATAACGGTTAACGGAGAGGTATATAAAATTGTTCCGTTATATTCCATGGAACAGCGGACGAAGATTACCTATGAATATATTTTAAAAAGAATCTTATTCAAGTTTTTCGGGGGATATTCCCTGGCAGAAGGTTGATTTTTTCACTTCAACGTGCTAAACTGTCAAACGTGGGTGTATAGGCCTTAAAGACAAGAAAATGATAATTTACGATAGAAAAGGAGATTATGAAAATGGGTTTACATTACATTGAACAGGTTCCGTCAGCAGAGGAGATAAAAGAGCTGTTTCCGATGAGCGACGAATTAAAAAAAGTGAAGGCGGCAAGAGATGAGGAGATTGCCAAAGTGTTTACCGGCGAGTCCGATAAGTTTATTGCCATTATCGGTCCGTGTTCTGCGGATAACGAAGAGGCCGTTTTGGATTATATCAGCCGTCTGGCGAAGGTACAGGACAGGATAAAGGATAAGATTATAATTATTCCGCGTATTTATACCAACAAACCAAGGACGAACGGTTCCGGCTATAAGGGAATGCTGCATCAGCCTAACCCTGAGGAAAAACCCAATTTTTTGGAGGGGTTAAAGGCAATCCGCAAGATGCACATTGACTCTATTGCAAGAACGGGTCTGACTGCGGCGGATGAGATGCTTTATTCCGATAACTGGCCATATCTGTCTGATATTTTATCTTACGTGGCAGTAGGTGCAAGGTCCGTGGAAAATCAGTCACACCGATTGACCGCCTCCGGAATTGATGTTCCTGTAGGCATGAAAAATCCAACTTCCGGTGACTATTCCGTGATGATGAATTCCTGCATTGCGGGCCAGTCCGGACATACTTTTATGACTGCCGGCTGGGAGGTGAAATCAGACGGCAATCCGCTTACGCATTGTATTTTGAGAGGCTCCTTGAACCGTCACGGCGTTTCCATGCCAAACTATCATTACGAGGATTTGATTTTGCTGCATGAGGCATATGAGAAGTTCCCGAAACTGAAGAATCCTGCCGTTATCGTGGATGCAAATCACAACAATTCGGGAAAGAAATGGGATGAACAGCCGCGTATCGTGAAAGAAATTTTACACAGTATGCGGCATAGCACAGAGGTGGCAAAGCTGGTGAAGGGCGTTATGGTGGAATCCTATATCGAGGACGGCAATCAGGCAATCGGGGCAGGCTGTTACGGTAAATCCATTACTGACCCATGTCTTGGCTGGGAGAAATCGGAAAAACTGCTGTTGGAAATGGCAGAGCTGTTATAATCGATTGTCATCATGTTGTCGGTGTTGTTCTGGTTTTATGGGTGCAAAAGGTCTGAAAGATGATTGACGGTTCTGTCAGATGTGGACAGAAGCGGAGGTGTATAGATGTTTAAACGGGTAATTTGGATTATACTGGACAGTGTGGGAATCGGTGAAGCACCGGACGCGCGGGATTTTGGCGATGAGGGTGCAGATACGCTTGGCCATATATTTTGCAAGCGGGGACGTTTGAATGTACCGCATTTACAGCAGTTAGGCTTATTTTCCATTGACAAAACGGCTCTGCCGAAGAGTGCAGTGCCGCCAGTGGGTGCCTATGGCAAGGCGAGAGAGCTGTCTAACGGCAAGGATACGACGATAGGGCATTGGGAAATGGTAGGGATTGAAACCAAACAGGCATTTCCAACATATCCGGAAGGTTTCCCGGCGAAACTTATGGACGAGTTTGTAAAACGTACAGGCTGCCGGGGCTATCTTGGCAATATTGTGGCCAGCGGTACACGCATTATCAATGAACTTGGCAGTGAACATTTAAGGACCGGTTATCCCATTGTGTATACATCAGCAGATTCGGTATTTCAAATTGCTGCGCATGAGAATGTAATCGCACTGGACGAGTTGTACGGAATCTGTCAGGGTGCGCGTGAGCTCTTACAGGGGGAACATGCCGTGGCGAGAGTGATTGCCAGACCGTTTCTTACTGAGGGAGGTAAATTTATCCGCACGCCTAACCGCAGAGATTTTTCGTTAAAGCCGGACGAGAATAATGTATTGGTATATCTGAAAGAATCGGGATACCGTGTTACGGCGGTCGGCAAGATTGAGGATATCTTTTGCCGGGTCGGCATTGGAGATGCGCTGCACACAAAGAGCAATGTGGACGGAATGGAAAAGACTGCCGATTTGATGGAAACTCAGCGGGAGGGGCTGATTTTCACTAATTTGGTAGAGTTTGATTCGACATGGGGACACAGGCGGGATGTGGAGGGATATGCGCAGGGGTTGGAGACTTTTGACGAGCAGCTTGGAGGAATACTGGCAAGAATGCAGGATGATGACTTACTGGTGATCAATGCCGACCATGGGTGTGACCCCACTTTTCGGGGAAGCGACCACACGAGAGAGTATATTCCCGTGTTAATGTATCATCCGCAGATGAAAAGCGGTATTAATCTCGGTATTTTGGACACCTTTGCCGATATTGGCGCAACAATAGCCGATAATTTTGGCGTGCGCAGACCGGCAATCGGAACCAGTCAGTTACATCGGATTTTACAGGGAGAAAATAAAACGGATTAAATCGATAGTTCCCTGGTTATTCGTGTATTTTGTGCTGGGAATCATCAGATATACCTTGTCATAGGAAATGCCACAATTTTTTACAAATTCGGTATCGCTGATATCAATGGCGGCAGCATAAGGTTTGCCGTCATTTTTTATGCCGTTAGGGTCAGACATGGTGATAACGCGGTCTTTAATCTGCTGGTAAAGAGAATCATCCATGCTTAAGTCAATGCCGGTAGTATCGTCAGAAGTAGCATAAAGTGTCAGTGCCTCCTCGTCGCCGATAATCGCGTCCAGCATATCATACATGTTGTAATAGCCGATTTTCTGGTAGTCGGTCATGGTCTGGCCAAACTCCTCCTTGTCTTCCGTGGAGGACACAAATAAATCGGTATAAACTTTAAAGAAATTCTTTTGGTCAAGCTGATAGTACTGCCGGAATGCGTCCGGAATATAGTCGGCGGCTGTATGATTATAGGGGTCATTTAAAATAGCTACGCTCAGTACTGTAGGAAGCGTAGTGCGGTAGGCGGTTCGTATGCCCCAGCCGATAATGATGAACAGCGAGACAAAAAAGACAAAATGCCATTTGTAATAGAAGACGGTATAGCTAATCTTTTCTTTGGTATTCATATCGGCAATGCGCTTTTTGTAGAGGTTATGTTTATAAGCTGTTTTTTGCCGGAAAGACAGTCCTGCAAGTGCCAGAGAATCCTCAACATATAAATCCTGCTCCTTTTGGCCAGCGCTGTCTTTGCCCTTTGTGTCAGAAATTTCCGGTTTGCTTTGGTCTTTAGTGGAAATATGTTCATCTGTGCTTTTCGTTTCCTGGGTGTGGTCTGCTTTTGCCATAGAAAGTGGTCTCCTTCTTAGTATATAATTATTAGATAATTGCGAAACTCCTAATTTCCAAAATCCAGTTGTGCAATATAGACAATATCATAAGCAGGTGCTTTGGAGCCGTTGGTACTTAGGTGCCGTATTTTGGCACCTTATGTACCATTACGTGCGACAAGCAGCGCAAGCGTGCCTGCATTGATTTGTCTATATTGTACAACGGACATCTTGAAAAACATGAGTTTCGCAATTACCTAATATAATCATCTAAATGAAGACATTATAGCACACAGAGGATTGAAGTTGAAAGTTTTTTACAAAATGTTCATATTTTTAGTAGCTTTTTTTTGTTAGATATTGTATAATTGAAAGGTAAAGAGATTATGTAAAGTATATTTTTCATGTCTTTTAACCGAAAAACGGCATATATTGTTATAATAAGATTGATTTGGTGTCGCGATGACGTTTTTGGACTTGAGACAGAAGGAAGTGATTAACTGCAAGGATTGCAAGCGGATTGGCTGTGTAGCCGACATAGAGTTTGATCCCTGCAGCGGTCAGATTTGTGGGTTGATTGTACCGGTTCCGGTACGCTTTTTTTCCTGTTTTGGAAGATGTGAGCGATACTACATAAGGTTTTGTGATGTGGTCCGAATCGGACCAGATATTATACTGGTAGATGTGTGTCTGGATAACGTGATAATGAAAGACGAATAGCGATTCGGGATACAGGGGATGCGATAAAAGAAAAGCAAAATTAGTCACAGAAATACAGAGGAGGATACTAAGATGAAATGTCCATTTTGTGGTGAGGATAACACAAGAGTAATTGATTCAAGACCGGCGGATGACAACAGTTCCATTCGCAGGAGAAGGGAATGCGATGACTGCGGAAAGCGGTTTACCACTTATGAAAAAATAGAAACGATTCCGCTGATTATCATTAAAAAGGATAAAATCCGGGAGACGTATGACCGGTCGAAGGTGGAGGCGGGGATTATCAAATCCTGTCATAAGCGTCCGATTTCCGTGGAAGATATTGAAAAGTGCATTGACCGGGTGGAGACCAAAATATTTAATTTAGAGCAAAAAGAGGTTGACAGTTCTATCATTGGTGAACTGGTCATGGAGGAATTAAAGGTGTTGGATCAGGTTGCATATGTGCGCTTTGCCTCTGTCTATCGTGAATTTAAGGATGTGAATATCTTTATGGATGAATTGAAAAAATTACTGAATTAACAGTTGAGGGTAAAATGGATTCGATGATAAAAAAGCAGGCTTTTGCGAAAAGGCTTGCTTTTTTGTATCTGATTTGATACAATCTATTTGTTCGTATTTAAAAATGGAAGAGGAGTTCCATTTTATGTATAGTAAAATTCTTAGCGGCACTTTACACGGGGTTGAGGGCAGACTCATCACGGTAGAGGCCGATGTAAGCGAGGGGCTGCCGGTATTTAATATGGTAGGCTTCTTAGCGTCTGAAGTCCGTGAGGCGAGTGACCGGGTACGGACGGCTCTGAAAAATTCCGGTTACCGGATTTCGCCAAAAAGAATTACCGTTAATCTTTCACCGGCGGATATCCGTAAAGAGGGAGCAGTCTATGATTTACCGATTAGCATTGCACTGTTATCGGCATATGGCTATATTCCCGTACAGTCTTTGGATCATATTCTAATGATTGGCGAACTGTCTTTAAATGGTGACGTGCGTGGCGTGAGAGGGATTCTCCCCATTGTTGACTATGCGAAAAAGGCAGGCGTGAATACCGTTATCCTTCCCTATGATAACAGGAAAGAGGCTTCTTTCGTGCCGGGGATTGATATTTTTGGCGTGAAGAATCTCAAACAGGTGGTAGAACATCTGACAGGGAAAGCTTTGCTTGTCCCGGAAAACGTCTGTCAAGCGGAATTCCACGATACGGATTCGTTTTCGATGGATTTTTCCGATATAAAAGGGCAGCGTGCGATGAGGAGAGCAACTGAAATCGCAGTTTCGGGTATGCACAATATCCTCTATTTAGGACCGCCCGGAGCCGGCAAATCCATGGTCGCCAAACGTATTCCCACAATTATGCCTGCACTTTCTTATCAGGAGAGTATTGGATTGACAAAGATATATAGTGTCAGCGGTCTGCTGGATTCAGAGGAGGGACTGATCAAGCGAAGGCCATTCCGTATGCCGCACCATTCCATTACCGGACAGGCATTGATTGGTGGCGGTAAGATACCCAAACCGGGAGAAATCAGCCTTGCGCATCACGGAGTATTGTTTCTCGATGAATTTTTGGAATTTCCCCAAAAGATCATTGAGATGATGAGACAGCCTATGGAGGACGGCAGTATTACGATATCGAGACTTCAGGGCAGCTATACCTTCCCCAGTGAATTTATGCTGGTGGCGGCAATGAATCCCTGCCCGTGTGGATATTATCCGGACCCTGACCGGTGTCACTGTACCAAAACGCAGATTGACCGTTACCTGAAAAAAGTATCTGAACCGATGTTAGACAGAATCGATATGAATATTGCGGTTAAAAAAATGAAATATGAGGAATTATATGGAGTAGAGGCTGAGGAAGACTCAGCAACAATCAAGAAGCGGGTTATCTCTGCGCAGGCAATACAGCTAAAGAGGCTGGCGCCTTACGGCATTCAATTTAATTCGCAGATTCCCGCTAATCTTTTAGAGGGCTTTTGCCACTTGGGAAAAGAAGAGCAGCGGTTGAGGAGAGAAATTTTTGAGGGCTATCATCTTTCGGCAAGAGGTGCCTCAAAGCTTTTAAAAGTTGCCCGCACCATTGCCGATATGGAGTCTTCCGAGAATGTGAAATGTGGTCATATTTTGGAGGCACTTTCTTACCGTATGCCTGAATTTTATCAGGGAGGGGGCATACAGTGAACAAAGAGGATTATTATTGGTATTGGTTGAATAATATTCCGGGAATCGGACGCATAACATGTCATAAGCTGTTGGATTTATTTGGTTCCCCGGAAAAAATATATTATGCAGATGAGGAGGAGGTAGCGCGGCTGCTGCGCCAAAGCCGGCAACGGGAAAACTTCGCCGCTTCCAAAGACAGAAAACAAATCGTAAGCCACTATCAGGGACTGGCGGGAAAAGGTATCTCTTTCGTTCATCCGGAGTCAAATGAATATCCGGAACGTTTGCGCCATATTCCCGATGCACCTTTAGGGCTGTATGTCAAAGGCAAATTTCCGCCGGAGAAAGAAAAGGCGGTTGCAATTATCGGAACACGGCAATGTACGCGGTATGGAAGTGAGATGGCTCGCTTTTTTGGACGGGAATTGGCCCGGTGCGGGGTTTCGATAATCAGCGGGCTGGCCAGAGGGATTGACGGAATGGCACATAGCGGTGCTCTGGAGGCAGAGGGGTATACGATGGGTGTGCTGGGCTGCGGCATCGATTTTATATATCCGAGAGAGAATTACCGGTTATTTATGCAAATGGAAGCAAAAGGAGGAATACTCTCGGAAAGTAATATTGGCGTCCAGCCGTCGGCGGGGCTGTTTCCGGAGAGAAACCGACTGATTGCCGGTCTGGCGGATGGCGTTTTGGTTGTGGAGGCAAGGGAAAAAAGCGGAACGTTCATCACTGTAGACCAGGGACTGGAGCAGGGAAAGGAAATTCTGGCAATACCCGGACGGATTACTGATGCGCAAAGCATGGGATGTAATAATCTGGTAAAGCTGGGAGCGCATATGGTTACGGACGTGGAAGACGTTTTGGAGGTTCTCCGGCTGACGGATAAGCCATATGGAAAACGGCTTAAATGCGTTGCCGAAGAAAATTTTGTAAAAAATGCTCTTGCACCTAATGAAAAAATGGTGTATAGTTGCTTACGGGTTGATGAAGCAAAATACGTGGATGATATTGTTAGAGAGGTAGGCATCGCACCGCAGCAGGTGTGTATGGCACTGAATCATCTGGTGATTTTGAATATTATTGAAGAGACTGCAAGGAATTATTATGCGGTCAGGATATGATAGAATACTTTATGATATACGGCAGATTTGAATTAAAGCAGATACCATAATGTATATCATATTGTAATATGAATTAATATAACTGGAGGGGCCAATCATGGCAAAGAACCTTGTAATTGTGGAGTCACCGGCGAAGGCCAAAACAATCAAAAAATTTCTGGGAAACAGCTATGAAGTCGTAGCATCTAACGGACATGTTCGCGATTTACCCAAATCTCAGATGGGTATTGATGTCGAACATGGTTTTGAACCAAAGTATATTACCATTCGAGGGAAGGGGGATTTGCTGGCATCACTCCGCAAGGAAGTGAAAAAGGCAGATAAGGTTTATCTTGCAACTGACCCGGACCGAGAGGGAGAGGCCATTTCCTGGCATTTATCCCAAGCACTCAAATTAGAAGATAAAAAATATAAACGGATTGCCTTTAATGAGATTACGAAGAATGCCGTCAAGAATTCCCTGAAAAATGCCAGAGATATCAATATGAATCTGGTAGACGCACAGCAGGCAAGACGGGCACTGGACCGTTTGGTGGGATATGAGATCAGTCCTCTTTTATGGATTAAAATCAAACGCGGATTAAGCGCAGGGAGGGTACAGTCTGTAGCGCTTCGGCTGATTTGTGACAGGGAGGAAGAAATCAATAGTTTTATTCCGGAGGAATACTGGACGTTAGAGGCAGAGGTTGCTGCCGAGGGGACAAAGAAGTCTTTTTTGGCAAAACTGCAGAAAACGCCTAACGGTAAAGCGGAGATTACCTCGAAGGAGGACATGAATCGGATATTGGAGGATTTGAAAGGTGCACGACTGGCAGTTAAGGAATTGAAACAGTCTCCCCGGACCAAAAAGGCTCCACTGCCGTTTACCACATCCACTTTACAGCAGGAGGCATCAAAGAAGCTGAATTTTGCTACGGGTAAGACGATGCGGATTGCACAGCAGCTCTATGAGGGTGTCAATATAAAAGGACGGGGCAGTGTGGGACTGATTACTTACTTAAGAACCGATTCTGTTCGTATTTCTGAAGAAGCACACAGTGCGGCCGTGGATTATATTGCAGATAAATATGGAAAAGAATATGTCGGAATGAATCATCCCAAGGGCGGCAGCGGTAAGAAAATACAGGATGCCCATGAAGCAATACGTCCAACGGATATTACACTTTCTCCGGTACAGGTGAAAGAACAGCTGTCAAGGGATCAGTTTCGTCTTTATCAGTTGATTTATAATCGTTTTTTGGCAAGCTGTATGGAGGCAGCCCGGTATGAGAGTACTTCTCTGAAACTGGAAGCGAAGGGATATGAGTTTGGCGCCGTATCTACGAAGCTGATTTTTGAGGGCTTTATGGCAGTGTATGCGATAGAGGATGAGAACGATGAGCGGAAGAATCTGTTTAAAGGGATTGATAAGGAGACAAAGCTGACGGTGAATCAGTTCGTGGATAAACAGCATTTTACCCAGCCGCCGGCTCATTTTACGGAAGGTTCGTTGGTGAAGCAGTTGGAGGAGTTGGGAATTGGCAGACCGAGCACTTATGCACCGACGATATCCACGATTCTGGCGAGAAGATATATCGTGAAAGAAAACCGCAATCTGTATGTAACAGAGCTTGGTGAAGCGGTAAACCAGATTATGGTAAAGGGATTTCCGGTTATTGTGGATACGGAGTTTACTGCCAATATGGAATCCCTGTTAGATAAGATTGAAGAGGGAACGATTCAGTGGAAAACAGTGGTAGAAAATTTCTATCCGGATTTGGATGCGGCAGTGCAGGCGGCGAATAAGGAGTTAGAGCACATTAAGATAGAAGACGAAGTGACAGAGGAAATCTGTCAGGAATGTGGGCGGAATCTCGTGGTGAAATACGGTCCCCACGGTAAGTTTTTGGCCTGCCCCGGATTTCCAGAGTGCCGTTTTACTATGCCGTATTACGAAAAAATAGGTGTTTCCTGTCCCGATTGCGGTAAGGATATCGTGATGAAGAAGACAAAGAAGGGCAGGAGATATTACGGCTGTATCGACAATCCGGAATGTAATTTTATGTCATGGCAGAAGCCGTCGAACGTAAAATGCGCAAAATGTAACCGGATTATGTTGGAAAAAGGAAACAAACTGGTGTGCAGTAATGAAGGCTGCGGATATGTATGTGAAAAGCCCGTGGAAAAATAAGGAATGTAATTTTGCTCCTTCCTTTTCATAAAATTGTTGTTATTGTTTCAAAATTGTGTTAGAATCAATATATGCGATTGGAGGGAGCCTATGAGTGTACAGTTATTAGATAAAACGAGAAAAATCAACCAGCTTTTACATAATAGCAGTTCTCATAAGGTTGTCTTTAACGATATTTGCAAAGTGTTAAGTGAAATTTTAGAATCCGATATCATGGTAATCAGCAGAAAAGGAAAGGTTTTGGGATTAAGGAATCGTTCAGATATCCGTGAGATAACAGAGTTGATTGTTCCAGATGTGGGAGGTTTTATCGACCGGATGCTGAATGAACGGCTGCTGGGAGTACTGTCCACAAAAGAGAATGTGAACCTGGCAACACTGGGGTTTGAATTTGATAATCTGGAATGCTATCAGGCGATTATTTCTCCGATTGACATTGCCGGTGAGCGGTTAGGAACCGTATTTATGTATAAAGAGAGTGAACAGTACACGATTGATGATATCATTGTCAGTGAGTATGGGACTACGGTAGTGGGTTTGGAGATGATGCGCAGTGTCAATGAGGAATCGGAAGAGGAGATTAGAAAACTGGCCATTGTTCGTTCTGCCATTAGTACATTATCCAATTCGGAGCAGGAGGCAATCATCAATGTATTTGGTGAGTTGAATGGAATGGAAGGCATTCTGGTAGCCTCTAAGATTGCTGACCGGGTCGGCATTACACGGTCCGTCATTGTCAATGCACTGCGGAAGTTTGAAAGTGCCGGAGTGATTGAGACGAAGTCGGCAGGGATGAAGGGAACATATATCAAGGTTTTAAATGACCTGATATTTGATGAGTTAGATAAACTGCATAGAACATAGTACTGGAATGGCAAACGGATTTGTAAGTTCTCATTTAATTCTTTTGCTATTCTTGCTGTGATAAGATATATAATATGAAGATAATTAAATTTCCAAAAGAGGAGGTACAGATATGATTAATACGAATATTTATAATTATATCAATGTATTGGATAAAGCTGCGGATGCAGCGAATTCCAGAAATGAAATTCTTTCCAATAACATTGCCAACGTCGATACGCCCAATTATAAACGCAAAGATGTATCTTTTCAAAGCTATCTGGAGATGGCACTGATTGGTAACGAGTCGTTAGACGAGAGAGTAGACGGTGTCAATGCGCATTTGTCTGATTTCGGCGGACTTATCTATACGGATTCTTCCACATTATCGTACAGATTGGATGGCAATAATGTCGATATTGACACGGAGAATGCAGCACTGGCAGAGAATCAGATACGGTATGATGCGTTACTGGATCAGATTGGCCAGGAGTTTGCAAGATATAAAATGGTATTATCAAAATAACAGGAGGATAAACAATGGCTAGTGGTATTTTTAATGCGATGGATGTTGCAGCTTCAGGAATGACTGCACAGAGAACCAGATTGGATATTATTTCCCAGAATCTTGCCAATGTAAATACGACAAGAGATGAACACGGCAGGGTTTACAGAAGACAGACCGTTGTGTTTAGAGAGAACTCCAACTCCTCTTTTGACCATATTCTGAGTAATAAGCTGGAGACTTACGATGCAAAGGGAGTTAAGATTTCGGCGATTGTGGAGGATACAACGGAGGGTGCTATGGTGTATGACCCGATGCATCCGGATGCAGATGAGAATGGATATGTAACATTGCCCAATGTCAATACGGTAACGGAGATGACGAATATGATTGATGCCAGCCGTTCTTATGAGGCAAATGCAACGGCATTTAATGCGGCAAAGTCGATGGCAATGAAAGGGCTGGAATTATTCGATAAATAAATAAGAATGGACAGGTGATAAAAGATGGGAATTTCTTCAATTGATGGCATTACACAAAATGATGCGATATTATATAATCAGAATGCGGCAAAAGTTACCACCGATAACCGGTCGGCTTTTGATAATCTGCTCAATTCGGCAATCAGCATGTATAAGGAAGCAGATGATTTGCAAAATGCGGCAGAGACTTCCGAAATTAATTTTGCTTTGGGATATGCCACCAGTACACATGATCTTGCTGTTGCGCAGCAAAAGGCAAATATTTCGTTACAGTATACGGTGACAGTGACCAATAAGGCACTAGAGGCATACAAAGAACTTATGAACATGCAGTTATAGGGATAAATATATTGTGACAAATGTTTTGGCATTTGTTCGCAGAATATTTTCGGTGTGTATTAATAAAAGCGGATGATGATATCCGGCAGGGAGTACTATGTTAGACAGATTAAAAGACATTCAGACTCGGTTGGTAGAGTTTTGGAATCGGTTTACAAGTAAACAGAAAACATTAATCGTATCAATATCTGCAGCAGTGATTTTGACATTGGTAGCGCTTATCTGGTTATTGAACCGTTCTCAATATGTGGAGCTGGTTACTTTTGATAACACCACGGATGCGGCTTCGGCAAAGTCGGTATTAGATGAGGCAGGGATTACGTCCTATTCCGTATCAAGTAACGGGTTGACGATTACGATTGATGAAAAAGATGAATCCAATGCAAGGCTTGTGCTGGGTGAGAATAATATTGCGACCAGTAAGGACACAGACCGCGATTGGTTATTTGACAATAGTATGTCTACCACGGATAGTGAGAGACAACTGAAAAATAAGATTTATACACAGAATGAAATCGTGAAAGAATTAGAATTGATAGAGGGCGTGAAACAGGCAAATGTCCAGATTGATATTCCGGATGCAACGAATTCCCTGTTATCTGAGAATAAGGAAGCAACGGCCAGTGTTCTGTTGATTACGACAGAAGAGTTGGAGGAAGAGCAGGTAGAGGGTATTGCCAATGTAGTGGCAACTTCGTTGGGTAACAAGACGACTAACTCTATTCGTATTGTTGACCAGTCGGGAAAACTGTTGTTCGGAGGAGATAACGACAGCTCTACGGCCTCCGGTTCGGCTGCCCAGACGATGAAAATCAAACAGCAGGTAACCGAAAATGTACAGAATCAGGTCAGAGGCCTGTTTGTGAATTCGGGAATTTACAATGATGCAGAGGTAAAAGCGAATCTGGATGTGGATTTGAATAAGACGACAGTGGAAGATGAACATCATTACACGGACGATGAGGAAGAAGATACCGGTCCGTTGATGGAGCAGTATAGTTATTCAGCCGAAAACAGTGACGGTACTGCCGGAATACCGGGGACGGATTCTAATGATGCGACGATTAACGATTATGAGATTTTAAATGGAACCAATGCAAACAGTAGTGCCAATGTAATCAAACAGACCTATCATGACAGTGTGACCCGGACGGTGACTGAACAGTCCGTGGGAACGGTGAATACGGCCAACTCTACGATTGCCCTGGTGCTCAGCAAATATATTATCTACGATGAAGCCAAGATGAAAAAGGCTGGACAGCTTAGGGGGACAAATTTTGAAGCTTTTCAGGAGGAAAATGGCGAACGGAATCCCGTGGAGGTGGATGCCGAAACCTATGCATTGGTAGAAAAAGCAACGGGTATCAGTACTGAGAATATACAGATTCAGGCATATGAGGTTCCGCTGTTTTATCCGCGGGAGACAAGTGCCCTTGATATGGCTGCCAATTATCTTCAATTCGTTTTGGCATTTCTGATTGTTTTATTGCTCTGCTTCGTGGTGTTCAAGGGAATGAAGCCGGTAGAGGTGACAGAATTAGAGCCGGAGCTTTCGGTTGAAGCATTGCTTGCGACAACAAAAGAGAACCAGACTCTGGAGGATATTGAGTTTAGTGATAAATCGGCGACCAGACAGCAGATTGAACGGTTTGTTGATGAGAATCCGGAAGAAGTTGCCCTTCTTTTGCGAAATTGGTTAAATGATGATTGGGATTAACACATTGATATAAATGGAGGCGATTGTATGGCAGCGCATGCTGGAGATGATATTTCAGGATTGCAGAAAGCAGCAATATTACTGATTTCTTTGGGTCCGGAGAAGTCATCAAATATTTTTAAACACTTAAAAGATGATGAAATTGAATCTTTGACATTGGAAATTGCAAATACCAGAGGAGTTCCTCCTGACCTGAAAGAGCAGGTGCTTGAGGAATTCTATGAGGTTTGTCTGGCGCAGCAGTATATTTCCGAGGGTGGTATCGGCTATGCAAAAGAGCTGCTTGATAAATCTCTTGGCGAAGATAAGGCTAAGGATGTTATCGGAAGATTAACGGCATCTTTGCAGGTTAGGCCTTTTGAGTTTGTTCGTAAGGCAGAACCTTCTCAGCTGCTTAACTTTATACAGGAGGAGCACCCGCAGACAATTGCTTTGATTCTGGCATATCTGCCGTCCAATCAGGCGGCAGCAGTAGTGAGTGCCCTGCCGCCGGAGAAGCAGGCGGAGGTTGCCAAGCGTATTGCGCTGATGGACCGTACCAGCCCGGATGTCATCAAAGAGGTGGAAAAAGTATTGGAAAGAAAATTGTCTTCACTGGTCAATCAGGATTACACTATTGTGGGTGGCGTAGATGCTACGGTTGCTATTCTGAATACGGTAGACCGCAGTACAGAGAAGCATATTATGGAAACTCTTGAAGTGGAGGAACCAGAGCTTGCCGATGAAATCCGTCGTAAAATGTTCGTATTTGAGGATATCCTTACGCTGGATAATCGTGCTATTCAGACAGTTCTTCGTGAGGTGGACAACAGCGAGCTTGCTATTGCGCTCAAAAATGCCAACGAGGAGGTACAGAACTGTATTTTCAGCAATCTTTCTTCCCGTCTGTCTGCGATGATCAAAGAGGATATGGAATATATGGGTCCAATAAGATTAAAGGATGTAGAGGACGCACAGCAGAAGATTGTCAATATCGTAAGAAAATTAGAGGACACTGGCGAGATTGTTATTTCCCGTGGTGGAGGTGACGAGATTATTGTCTAATTTGATTAAATCGGGCTTTGTTGCATTTTCTCAGGATAATACGCTGGTTATTGATACAAATCAGAGCAAGATTATAAAAGCGATTGATGAAGCGGCAGAGGAAGCCTCTCTTTCAATGGAGGAGGCGTTGGCAGCAACAATGATGCGGGATGCGGAATTGGAGGGAGTGGATTTTGGCGATGATTTGCTGACAATGGACACTTCTGATTTATCCGATGCTGCAGAAAGGTCTGTTGAACTGAAAAAGATTGCCGATGAAGTGGTCCGCTCAGCGAAAAGCGAGGCAGAGTCTATCGTGAATCAGGCTCATGACGAGGCAGAGCAAATGCGCGCTGCCGCTTATGATGAAGTGGAACAGATTAAGCAGCAGGCAAAGGAAGAGGGATATCAGAACGGTTATGATGAAGGGATGGCTGCTGCCCAGGAGGCAATTCAGGCTCAGACCGATGAATTTGAGCAGCGTAAGCAGGATTTGGAATCCGATTTTGCAGACAAAGAAAAAGCTCTTTTGCAGGAGACAGAGAGCAAAATGGTAGATATATTATGCCGTCTGATACCGTCCGTTACCGGTGTGGTGATTGAACAGCAAAAAGATGTATTGCTGTATATGATTAATTGTGCAATGCGGGATTTGGATAACAGTAAGCAGTTTGTCATCAAAGTGTCTACTGAGGATTATGAAGCGGTTGTACAGCAAAAGGATGCAATATACGGGGCATTGAACCCAAGTATTCAGATAGAAATATTTGAGGATGCAAAACTGGCGCCGATGCAATGCCTGATTGAGACAGACCATGGTATTGTAGATGTCAGTCTGGATGTTCAGCTGCATAATCTGCTGACATCGTTAAAGCTAATGATTAAAGAAGAGGAATAGGTGATTTCTTTGGAAATTAATTATGAGCAGTACTTTTCTCTGGCGAATCGGTCATATGTCAACGAATTGGGAAAAGTGGCAAAAATAGTAGGACTTACTGTAGAATCAGTGGGTCCTACCTGTAAATTAAATGATTTGTGCAAAATTACATCCAAGGACGGTACACAGAAGGTCATGGCAGAAGTGGTGGGTTTTCGTGATAACCGTGTTTTATTAATGCCCTTTGAAAGTGTGGAGGGGATTGGATTAGGCGCTACAGTAGAAAATACCAAGGAACCGTTGCAGGTACATGTGGGGGAAGAGCTTCTTGGCCGGTCTTTAGACGGGCTGGGGAGGCCGATGGACGGAAAGGAACTGAATCTCAGTGAAACCTATCCGATTGAGGCACCGCCGCCGGATGCCTTGCGGCGTAAAATCATTTCCGAGGTACTTCCGTTGGGCGTGAAAGCGGTAGACGGGATGATTACGGTCGGTAAAGGACAGCGTATCGGTATTTTCGCCGGTTCAGGCGTCGGCAAGTCGACGCTGCTCGGTATGTTTGCAAGAAACACGAAGGCAGATGTAAATGTGATTGCCCTGATTGGAGAGCGGGGAAGAGAGGTACGCGAATTTATTGAACGGGATTTGGGAGAAGAGGGACTGAAACGTTCCGTGGTGGTGATTGCCACTTCAGATAAACCGGCATTAATCCGCAATAAAGCAGCGAAAACGGCAACAGCAATTGCAGAATATTTTCGTGATCAGGGAAAAGACGTTTTGTTGATGATGGATAATATGACGCGTTTTTGCATGGCACAGCGTGAAATCGGACTGGCATCCGGAGAACCCCCGGTGACGAGAGGATATCCGCCGTCTGTCTATTCTGAGCTGCCAAAGGTGCTGGAACGTGCAGGAAATTCGGAAAAAGGTTCCATTACGGGGCTGTATGCCGTTTTGGTGGACGGTGATGATTTTAACGAACCGATTTCCGATACGGCCAGAGGAATTTTGGATGGACATATTATTCTTTCCAGAAAACTGGGACACAAGAATCACTATCCTGCCATTGATGTCTTACAGAGCATTTCCCGATGTATGAGCGGGATTGCGCAGGATGAGCATAAACAGGTTGCAGGAAAAATCAAGAATGTGCTTGCAACCTATAATGAAGCAGAGGATTTGATTAATATAGGGGCATATAAGGCAGGCTCCAATCCGGATATTGATTTTGCTATTTCCAAGATTCATCAGGTGAACGATTTTCTTATGCAGGATGTTGAAAGCAAATATCCGTTTGATGAGGAGATTGCCATGATGACCGGAATATTTGACTAAGGCAGGACTTGACGGGAAAGTGAGGTTTTCAGATTGGCGAAGTTTCTCTATCGAATGCAGAACATACTGGATATCAAATATAAGCTGGAGGAGCAGGCGAAGCAGAATTATATGGCGGTAAGAGCCAGGTTAAATGAGGCGGAGGATAAGCTGGAACAGCTGGAAAACCGCAGGCAGCAGTATATGGCAGAGTATGTGGAGCTGGTATCCAGACAGCTTGTGATTTTGGAGATTGAACAGTGTAAAAATGCAATTCTTTTGATGGAAGATTATATACTGAACCAGCAGATGGTGATTGAACAGATTGAACGGGAGCTTGAGGAGGCAATCCGGCTCATGAATGAGGCAATCAAGGAAAGAAAAATTCATGAAAAGTTAAAAGAGAATCAATTTGAAGTGTTTAAGCAGGAGCTAAATGCAGAGGAGATAAAAGAAATTGACCAATTGGTTAGTTATCAATATAATAGCAGTTCAGAGGAGGTATAACACCCATGGCAAAGAAAAATAGAAACGAAGATGACGGGGAAGGTTTGGGAAGTAAAATTTTATCCATTTTTTTTGTGATATTAATTATTGTGGTATGGCTCGCTATTATTGTTGCGTTGATCAAACTGGATATCGGCGGCTTTGGCAATAATGTACTGCGCCCGATTCTGAAAGATGTACCGGTAGTGAACAAAATTTTACCGGAACCGTCCGAAAAACAGCTGGCGGAGGAAGCGGAGGAGGCCGGTGACGAGAATCAGATTGCAACGTTGTCTCAGGCGAAGGAAATGATTGAACAGCTTGAAAAAGAAAATACGGACTTAAGTGAGTCCAACAAATCCCTTAAAGAAGAAAATGCAGATTTGGCCAGTGAAGTGGAGCGTTTGAAAGCCTTTGAGGAGAGTCAGAGCGAATTTCAGCGGCAAAAAGAAGAATTTTATAACGAAATAGTCTATGGGGAAAACGCTCCGGATGCCGATACATATAAAGAGTGGTATGAAAGTATCAATTCGGCCAATGCGGAGGCAATATATCGTCAGGTTATTTCATCGGATTCTACCGACGCAGATTTAAAGGATTTGGCGAAGACCTATGAGAATATGAAACCGGCAGAGGCAGCTGCAGTACTGGAAAAAATGAGTGATAATCTGGATACAGTAGCGACGATACTCAGGGCAATGAAGGCAGACAGCAGAGCGAAGGTCATTGAACAAATGGACCCGGCTTTTGCTGCGAACATCACAAAGAAGCTGATGCCCTACTAGCCGCTTAACAATAAGAAAGGAGGAAGAATATGCAGGTAAAGGAGAGCGTAAATGCGGCGAATCTTTTGCTGGTAGGGGCAGGAATGGATATGTCTGCTGCCAAGAATAATGTGAGCAATGCACCTGGTTTTGCGGATTATTTTGATAAAGCACAGAATAATGCGGTAACAGGGTCCAAAGCAACAGATGTTAAACAGCAAAGTCCGGATGTGCAGGAATCGCAAAGCCAGAAGCCCAAAAGTCAGGATTCTTCGGCATATGTCAGTCAAAGCGGAAATCAATCTGAGAGCGTTGACAGCAAAGCCGTTGACAATCAGTCTGCGGACGTGGAGAAGACGGAACCGGTCGGGGACAATGTAATCGTGTCTGACGCAGTGACAGAGGAAAAGACGGTCGAGTGTGTAGAAGCAGAGACAGTCGATAATGTAATGACACAGATTCCGGAGTTGTCTGACGAAGAAGTGGAAACTGTCTTGGAAATTCTTGGAAGTTTGTTGCAGACAGTGGCAGAGCAATTCCATTTGCCGGTACAGGAATTGACGGATAAGCTGGAAGAATTGGATATGGAGCCAAAGGATTTATTGTCCGAGGAAGGCTTGAAAGAATTTTTCCTGCAGATGAATTCTGCGGAAGTAGCAGATTTGATTGTAGACGAGGATTTGAACCGGGATTTACAGTCGTTTATTGCGGAGACAGACAGCCTGTTACAGCAGATTGACAGCGAATTGCAGCAAAGTCTGCCGGAGCAGAATATGGAGGATTTGATTGTCGAAGCACTTTCCGTTGTACAGGAAACGGAAGAACCGACTGAGGAGGTCAAGGATATTTGGCCGGTCAGAACGGGTGATATCGTTGGAAGGGTGACGGAGACAAAGGAGGAAAAACCTCAGGAACAGCCGATGGTCAGTGACGCAGTCGAGGAACCGGAGGTAATTGTGACAAACGAGAGACCTTCTGACAGCAAAGACAGCCGGATGTCTTCGGAACATCGTGACTCAGAAATGCTGTCCGGACAGCAGAAGGAGGACGACAGCGATGTCGAGCGTTTCGAGGCGAAGAAGCAGGAAACTTTTCAGAATCCGATTCTGCAGGCGATTGAAGATGCCATTGACCAGACCGATGCACTGGGGAAAATGGAGCCGCAGCCGGTACGCAGTGCCGAAGTTATTCAGCAGATTGTAGAGCAGGTAAGGGTTCATATGAGCCAGAGCACGACATCAATGGAAATGCAGCTTTATCCGGAACACCTTGGCAAAATCCAGATTAACGTGGTGGCAAAAGACGGTGTGATGACGGCAAGAATCGTGGCCGAGAATGAGGCGGCGAAACAGGCAATCGAAGGTGGGCTTACCAATTTGAAGGAAGCGCTGCAACAGCAGGATTTGAAGGTTGAAGCGATTGAGGTTATGGTATCTACCACAGGATTTGAACGCGGGGATGCCGAGAAGGATTCCGCAGCCGACAACAGGGCAGCAAAGAATCGGAAGAAAATGGATTTGTCGGAATTAGAGGATGAGGCAGTCGACGAAGAGGCGATAGAAGTCGAAAAAATGAGGGCGGCAGGCAGCAGCGTCAGCTATAGTGCTTAAGCCTAAAGTGTTTTGACTTTTTATCCGATACAAATTATGTATAATCATAAAGGAGGTAAGAAAAATGGCAGGAATAGGAATTGATACTTCAAAAGTAGCAACAGCCACAGCAGCCCAAACCGAAAAGAACACTAATCAGCTGGACAAAGATGCTTTTTTGAAGCTGCTTGTAACGCAGATGCAGTATCAGGACCCACTGGAGCCTACCAGTAACACGGAGTATATGGCTCAGTTAGCTCAGTTCTCGGTAGTGGAAGAATTACAGAACTTAAGCACATCAATGACGAACAGCCAGAGCTTGAATCTGACCGGACAGTATGTGATTTTGAATGTGCCGGATTCAGCAGGCAATGTCAAACAGGTGAGTGGTCTGGTGGATTATGTAACGCTCAAAGATGGAACGACGTATCTTCACATCAATGAAGAGTATTATCCGTCCGAGTATCTTGATTCTGTAGTGAGCATTGATTATCTGGAGCATTTGATTAACAATACCAGTCAGGATTCTGCAGCCGATAACGACGGCGAAGGTTCAGGTGAGGACGGTGAAAATGGCGGTGAAGGCGACAACGGTGAAGGGTCAGAGGGAACTGACGGAGAATAACCTTAAGGAAGAGGGGCGATAACATGGAACGTTTACAAGGTTCATTTATATCCATTGACCAGATGGCGGATACATATCTGAATAATGAGAAAAAGACCAGCCGAAAGGAAATGGTGAATGAACAGGGATTTTCATTTCGGGAGGTTTTAAAGCAGACAGAGGTAAAGGAACTGTCAGGTGTTACTTTTTCCAAGCATGCGAATGAGCGGCTTGCCAGCAGGAATATCAATTTGGACGACGAGCAGATAAACCGTTTAAACAAAGGGGTAATGCAGGCAAAGGAAAAGAGCATTAACGAATCGCTTGTAATGATGGATAATATAGCGTTTATTGTTAATATCAAGAATAATACGGTTGTGACCGCAATGGACCAGGAAACAAATGATAGTAACGTGTTTACAAATATTGATGGAGCAGTGATAGTGTAGCCGGACCTTTTGGAGGCTAGTTTCCCCTGAATGACAGAAGGGGAGAACATCAATGGAAATGATAGGAGGTCATTAATTATGATGAGATCACTTTACTCTGGCGTGTCAGGACTTAAGACACATCAGACAAAAATGGATGTAATTGGTAATAATATTGCAAATGTAAATACCGTAGGCTTTAAATCCAGCCAGGTGTTATTCAAAGATGTGTTATATCAGACAACACAAAGAGCGACAGGAGCAGCGACAGAGGGCAGCGGTGGTACCAATGCCAAGCAGATTGGTTTAGGTACAACCACAGCAACGATTACCGTGTCCCATAAGGCGGGTTCTGCACAGTCGACAAACAATCCGTATGATTTGATGATTAACGGTAATTCTTTCTTTATTGTCAGCAGAGAGGGAATGAACTACTTTACTAAGGTAGGTGCCTTTAATACGGATGATGCCGGTAATCTGGTTACCGGTAATGGTGAACTGGTAATGGGCTGGCAGGTAGACCCGGATGATCCATCTCAGATTCGGAAAGATACAGTATCTGCGTTGAGACCGGAGGCTGAGGAGAACCAGACTGCAGAACCGGAAATGACATCAAAGGCATATTTATCCGGTGGTATTGCGGTAACCGATCCTAATTTGGGTACTGCTGATGGTGTGCCAAGGACGGTATCGATTTATGATAACCTCGGTAATGCGTATACGGTTAAGATGACGTTTAGAGAGAATGCAACAACCGAGGGTGCGTATAATGTCAGCATAGTTTCGATTAAGGATGCTAATAATAATGATATCAGTGGCGATTACGATTACGGATTTGGTGCGGCGCAAGATAAAACGGTTACCGTTCTTTTTAATAAGAACACAGGTTCCTTTGAGTATGTGGGAACTGCGGGTAATAATTCAGCTACTTTGCAGATTACATCAAAGAACCCTACTGCTCAAAACGGAAAAGGAAATGTGTTCCAAAGTGTAATCAACGGAGAGAACGTAACCGGAATTGAATTTGATTTCTCTAACCTGAAAATGTATTCTAAGACGAAGGAATGTACGTATGAGATTCACAGAGGGTCTACCGAGGGTGAAGGCGGTGGACGTAAAGTCGGTAAGCTTACTGACGTGACGATTGAAACTTCCGGTATGATTTATGGTGTATATGATAACGGTATCACCAAGCTGCTGGGTCAGATTGCCATAGCTAACTTTGTCAATCCGGCAGGATTAGAGGCAATTGGTAACAGTTTATATAAGGAAACTAACGCATCCGGTGAGTTTGACGGAGTTGGCCAGTCGATTGACAGCGTCGGTGAGACGATGACACAGGGTGTAGTGGAAATGTCAAATGTTGACCTCTCTTTGGAATTTACAGAGATGATTGTTACGCAGAGAGGTTTTCAGGCAAATTCCCGAATTATTACGGTTTCGGATACGTTAATTGAGGAATTGGTTAACCTGAAGAGATAATGGAATAGTGAATAGCAGAAAGGTGCATCGGATTGGTGCGCCTTTTTTGACATTTTTTTCTTTTGGCAAAATACCGTAGACAAGCCGGAGGAGGGGGAGTATAATAATACAGAGTGTGTTGTGGTGATTAAGAGTGGGGCGGGAGGATATATATGATTGAATTAACGAGGTACAATGATTTGAAGTTCACGGTTAATGCAGATATCATCGAATTTGTCGAGGAGACACCGGATACTGTCGTTACCTTGACTACCGGGAAGAAAATTATCGTAAAAGAGAGCCGACAGGAAGTGACAGATTTGGTGATTTCTTACAAAAGAGCGATATATCATTAAAAATATTGTAAAATTTAGTGGCATATATCAGAATTTTATGTTATAATATCGTAGTGTTTTTAGAAAGGGTTTTCCTAAGAGAAGGGGACACTTAATTTACTTGTCGATTAGTGAGGTGAAAGTTGTGGATATAGCAACAATAATTGGATTAGTAGCAGCGTTTGCATTGATGATTATGGGTATGGTTACCGGTGATTTTGGCTGGACGGCCGCGGGCTGGTTTGTCGATGTTAAGTCAGTCCTGATTACCTTTGGTGGAACTTTGGGTGCAGTGCTTGCCAGTAACACAATGCCGGATTTTATCGCAGGTCTTAAGTCGATGACATTGGTTTTCAAACTGCCCAATCTGGACACCATCGGAACCATCAAACAGATAATTGAATTATCTAATGTTGCGAGAAAAGAAGGACTCCTTGCTTTGGAGGAATCTGCTAATGCGCTGGAAGAGCCTTTTATGAAAAAAGGAATATTGTTGATTGTAGACGGTACTGACCCAGAATTGGTCAGAGGGATTTTGGAAGCGGAGATGGTGAATACCGATGCCAGACATCAGAAAAATATCGAATTTTGGAAGATGATTGGATCGATGGGACCGGCATGGGGTATGATTGGTACGTTGATTGGATTGGTGCTGATGCTTAAGAACTTGTCAGATCCGGATTCTATCGGACCCAATATGGCTGTGGCTTTGATTACTACATATTATGGTTCCGTGCTGGCGAACTGGATTAGTGCACCGATTTCTACCAAGCTTGGAAGTTTTAACGATGCAGAGATGCAGTTAAAAGAAATTATGATAGAAGGCCTGCTGTCTATTCAGGCCGGTGAGAACCCGAGAGTTATCGAGGAAAAACTTAAGTCTTTCCTTGCACCGAATATTAGGGAAAGTTTAACTGAAGGCGGTGAAGAGTAATGGCGAAGAGAAAAGAAAAACCACCAGAGGAGGGGTCTCCGGCATGGATGTCAACCTTTAGTGATTTGATGAATCTGTTGCTGTGTTTCTTTGTGTTGTTGTTTGCCAGTTCTTCTGTGGATCAGGGTAAGATTCAGAGAATAGCAGCTTCTTTCAATAATATGAGCTTTAGTGTTCTGGAGGCGGGAGCGGTATCGCTGGTAGAAGGGGACATTGTCTCTGGCGGTGTTACACAGCTGCCGGGCATTGAATCCATACTTGAATACATTGGAGTATCCTCGGAGGTGGAGGGAGATAATGAAGACTTGTCTGCTACCGGAGCCGATGATGGGCAGGAAGATTCTTCGGATCAGCCGGACAGCGTGGAGAACAGCATGGAAATTGCCGGTCAGGAAATCGCCGAGACAGTGGAGTCGACTATAAAGCAGACAAATACTGTTTCACAACAGGAATTGAAGGAACAGTTGGCAGAACAGGGACTTAAGGAATCCGCTGAAATGTATGATGAAATTGCGCAGATGGCGGAATCCTATAGTATAGATGACAGGATTATACTTGATTACAATTCGCAATATGTTTCTATGGATTTAAACGGAGCGATTTTGTTTGATGCCGGTCAGGCTGATTTGCGGGGCGATGCCAGAATTTTCATGCAGAAAATCGCAGTGATTTTGGAAAAGTACCGTGATTGTATTATTGAGATTGAGGGACATACAGATAATGTGCCGATACACAATTCCCTCTATGAAAGCAACCGCTACCTGTCGACAGCAAGAGCAAATAAGGTATATGACTATATTATGGAGCAGGCCGATTTGGAAGAGAGAAACATGAAAGTGGCGGGATATGGAGAAAGCCGTCCGGTGGCTTCCAATGATACTGAAGAGGGTCGTGCCAGAAACCGAAGAGTATCAATTAAAATATATAACCCGTTGAACTCGGAAACACAGATGGAGGAGTGAGAGAAGAACATGAAAAAGAATTTAATTACAGTAATTATTTTGGCATTGTGTGTAGTGAATCTTATCTTAAATGTAATGATTGTGTTTGTGTGCATGCCTTCTGCCAAGAAAACAAATACCCTGATTACAGAGATTGCCTCTGTTTTGAATTTGGAATTGGAGAGTGAAGGCGAGGATCAGCCGAAAGTAGCTTTGAAAGATATGAAAACTTATGATGTCGAAGCTCAGGTGGTGAATCTGAAGGATGGTGGTGACGTGGCCGCTGAAGGCGAGGGTGCCGAGGGAGAGAAAGCCGAGAGTCATTACGTACAGCTAGGATTGACATTGGGACTTGACGGGGCCTCAAAGGATTATGAAGATTTGAATGCTGTTTTGTCTGCAGGTTCCGTGTTTGATGTGGCCCGTAACATTATTCAAAATTACACTTTTGAAGAGGTAAAAAGCCAGGAAGTGCAGGAGGATATTAAGAAACAGATTCTGGAAGGTCTGCAGGAAAAGTATGGGACACAATGTATTTACAGCGTATCATTTAGTAAGTTTACAGTCCAATAGTTTTATCTGTTTATAAAGAAATGTAGAGACTGTTGGAGGTGAGAATATGGCAGATGTGTTGTCTCAAAATGAGATTGATGCGTTGCTGAAACAGCTTAGCTCGGGCGAATTAGATGTTGATGAGATGAATGACGAGCCTGCTGTCAAAATTAAAGAATATGATTTTGCCAGACCTGCCAAGTTTTCTAAGGAGCATTTGAGGACTTTGGAGATTATATTTGAGCATTTTGGCAGATTGGTAGCTAATAATTTTCCGGCATATCTGCGAAAAAATGTGCAGATTGATGTGATGAATTCAGAGGCAGTCACCTATTCGGAGTTTTCCAATGCTTTGTCTAATCCGGCGTTGTTGGGGATTGTCGATTTTGCCCCGTTGAATGGCAATATACTGATTGAATTGGCATCCAATCTTGGTTTTACGATCATTGACCGTATGCTGGGAGGATTGGGAGAACCTTTGGATAAACCCAGAGATTTCTCGGAGATTGAACTGAGCGTTTTGGAAAGAATTTTCACGATTTTGGTAGATTTGCTTAGAGAACCTTGGGAGAATGTAGTCGCGATACATCCGAGATTGGAGAGAATAGAAACCAATCCGCAATTTGCACAGATTATTTCTCCGAGTGAAATGATTGCCATTGTCACGATTAATATGGCAATCGGCAATGTAGAAGGATTGATGAATATCTGTCTTCCGTTTATGACGTTAGAGGATATTATGGATAAGCTGAATACGAAGTACTGGTTTTCTACTATGCAGAATAAGGATGAGGCTTCTTATGATGAGGTGATTGAGACGATCATCAATAAGGCACAGATCCCGATTAAAGCCTTGCTTGGCAAGAGCAGTATTTCGGTTATCGATTTTATTAATCTACAAGTTGGCGATATTATTAAACTGGATTCTCATGTTGATGAAGAACTGGATGTCTATGTTGGTAATATTGTTAAATTTAAAGCGTTACCTGGTTCCGGCGCAGACAGCTATGCCGTTA
>JAMPAW010000002.1:44818-76542 GCA_023666975.1 Clostridium sp. | reverse complement strand
AGAGCAGGAGACAACAATGGCAACAGAGGCTCCAAGTTCGGAGCAGCCGATAGATGAAGGTACTGAAGAGCAGAGTACAGAGCAGGCGACAGAAACTTCTGAGCAGCAAGAGAATACACGGCAGTCAGATAATTCAGCTGCGGTGGAGGATGATGCGGACAAAGCGGAAGCTGTGGAGATTACCGTGACGGCCGGAACGACGTCTTATGACGTATGTCAAAAGCTTCAGGAGCTTGGTCTGGTTGATGACGCTGCCCGTTTTGACGATTATCTGATTGAAAACGGATATGCTAACCGTATTCGGGTGGGAACACATAAATTGATAAAAGGAATGGATTCCAAGGCGATTGCCGAAGCAATTTCGGACCCGCTTTAGCATTTGAAAAATAAATGTAAAAAATCCTTGTGGTTATTGAACGCTTATGTTATAATACCACACGGTAAAAAAATACACAGTGGTGGATTTCCAAAATTGGTGCGATGTCATGGCGTATCCGTCAGGGCTCGTTTTTTGGAGGCGGAAACTGCTGGAAGCAAAACCAGGAGGTAAATTATGAGTGTTATTTCAATGAAACAGTTATTGGAAGCAGGTGTACATTTTGGACACCAGACAAGAAGATGGAACCCTAAGATGGCTGAGTATATTTATACTGAGCGTAATGGTATCTACATTATTGACTTGCAGAAATCTGTTGGTAAAGTAGATGAGGCGTATGATGCAATTAAAAATTGTGCTGCCGAGGGTGGTAAGATTTTGTTTGTGGGAACTAAAAAGCAGGCTCAGGATTCAGTGAAATCAGAGGCTGAGAGATGTGGTATGTTCTATGTAAATGAGAGATGGCTGGGTGGTATGCTCACCAACTGGAGAACTATTGAGACACGTATTGCAACCCTTAAAAAATATGAGCAGATGGAAGAAGACGGAACGTTTGATGTTCTTCCCAAAAAAGAAGTGATCAAGATTAAAAAAGAGATGGATAAGCTTCAGAAAAACTTAGGTGGTATTAAGGAAATGGGT
Organism: Clostridium sp.; assembly: GCA_023666975.1. The sequence continues at coordinate 75,524 of JAMPAW010000002.1, read as the reverse complement.
GGTGCTCCCGATATGATTTTTGTTGTGGACCCACGAAAAGAGAGAATTTGTATTCAGGAAGCACATTCTTTGGGAATTCCGTTGGTTGGTATTGTAGATACAAACTGTGATCCGGAAGAGTTGGATTACGTTATTCCGGGTAATGATGATGCAATCCGTGCAGTTAAACTGATTGTGGCAAAGATGGCAGATGCCGTTATCGAGGCAAATCAGGGTGTAGATGCAGTAGTAGAGGATGAAGCGGCTGAGGAGATTACAGAGGAAGCTGTTGCAGAGTAATTTGATGAGTTAATTATAAAAATGTCAGGGCTGCCGTCGCAAATGGATATTTATATTGAGTTGTGTGGCAGCCCTTTTAAAAACAGTTAATGGAGACTAACTATTAAAAGTCAAGACCTAAAATGAAATTTTTTGAATGAATTGCAGAAATGCATTTCAGATAAAAGAGAACTAAAAAACAGTTCTTAGAACCTTGAAAACTGCATGACAAACAGAGTGTCGTTATCGGCACTCAAAAAGGAGATATTACAGAAAATAGTTAAGCTGCCCTGTGGTATGTCTGTCCGGTTTTTTCAAGCTGGTAGATTACTCTTGCCAGTTTCTTTGCAGCATGTGATATGGCAACATTGTAATGCTTTCCCTCTGCACGTTTTTTGGCAAGGTAGGACGCAAAGGTTGAATCCCAATGACAGACATATTTAGTGGCATTGTAAAGGGCATAGCGTAAATAACGGGAGCCGCGCTTTTCCATGTGGGAATAACAGTTATCAAGCTGACCCGATTGATATGTGGATGGCGACATTCCTGCATAGGCGAGTATCTTATCAGGAGAATCAAACCTGTTAAAGTCGCCAATCTCTGCAATAATCATGGCTCCCATGCTGTAACTAATGCCGGGAATGGTAAGGATAGGGGAATTAATTTCGTCCATGATGGATTTGATTTCCATTTCGATTTCATCAATCTCAGACGTTAATTCCCGAATAAGTTTAATAGTGTGCCGCAGTTCCATAGATTTAGCGGGCATATGTGAGCCGATAGAGTTTTTGGCAGCTTCACGGAAAATGATAGCCATATTTTTATCGTAGTGTCCTTTTGAAGCATCTGAAAGCAGATTGGTCAGCCTTGTTAAATGTGCCGATGCGATGTCAGAAGCAGATGGGAATTCAGACAGGAGGGCATAAACGGAAGCCATATGGAGTTTTGGAACAAGTTTCTCCAATTCAGGGAAGAGGATATTTACAAGACGTGAAACAGAGGTTTTGAGCCTTGCACGTTCTTTTACCTTGTCAAAACGATAACGTGTTAATGACTTTAATTCCTCATTGTGGTATGATGTATCTGAGTAGGACTTTAAGTTCATATCGGACATCATCATAGCGGCAATGGTACGGGAATCAACTTTATCCGTTTTCGTCTTTCTAAGGCTTAGACTTTTTCTGTAAAGATTGGTATGCAACGGATTGATAACGAAGGTGGCGAGACCTTTATTAAGAAGAAAACCCAGAAGATTGTAGCTGTAGTGTCCGGTGGCTTCAAGCCCTACTTTTACTTTGGCTAAATCATCTGATACAGACTGGATTCTTTGAAATAGGGTTTCAAAGCCCTCACGGTTGTTAGGGAAGGTAAAGCTGTTAAATAATACTTCTCCATCCGAGTTTGTAATAAAGCAATCATGCTTGTCTTTAGCGACATCAATTCCAACGTAAATCATAATAAATCTCCTTTGCATAAAGTATTTGATACTGTTTTAGGACCACTGGAACTCCTTGCGATTGTAACCTCGTTCTAAATAAACCGTCATGCGGTATCTAACTGATTAACAAATATACAAAGAGACTGTGGTTGGAGCCTCCATTAAACCATCTGTGTGGTAGGAATGAGAAACCAATCCACAGTATCTCCAACAGTATATCATATATCCCTGGAGAGGGATTCATAAATACTACTATTTAATAATACGAGGAATGAAAAATGGCTATTACAGCAAGTATGGTAAAAGATTTAAGAGAACAGACCGGTGCAGGCATGATGGATTGCAAGAAGGCGCTTACGGAAACCGACGGTGATTTTGATAAGGCAGTAGAGTTTTTACGGGAAAAGGGTCTTGCAACGGCACAGAAAAAAGCTGGAAGAATTGCGGCAGAGGGCATCGTTGCGACTACAATTAAGAGTGATGATAAAGTTGCTGCTATCGTGGAGGTAAATGCCGAGACTGACTTTGTGGCAAAGAATGAAGTATTCCAGACTTATGTTAAGGAAGTAGTAGAGCAGGTTGCCGATTCGGATGCCGTTGATATCGAAGCGTTTAAAGCTGAACCGTGGGCACTTGACACATCAATGACTGTTCAGGATAAACTGGCAGCAATGATTGCCAAAATTGGTGAGAATATGAATATCCGCAGGTTTGAGAAAGTGGTTTCCGATGACGGTATCGTTGTTTCTTATATTCATGCAGGTGGTAAAATTGGTGTTTTAGTTGAGGCTAAGACAGACAATCATTCTGACACGGTAAAGGAAGCACTTAAGAATATTGCCATGCAGATTGCAGCCCTGAATCCGAAATATGTTAGTTCTGAAGATGTTCCTGAGGATTATAAGGAACATGAGAAAGAAATTTTAATGGCTCAGGCAAAGAATGATCCGAAGAATGCAAATAAACCGGAGAATATTATCGAGAAAATGATTATGGGGCGCCTGAATAAGGAGTTAAAAGAAGTTTGCTTATTAGAGCAGGAATACGTTAAGGCGGAAAATAAAGAGTCTGTTGCCAAATATTTGGAGGCTGTTTCTAAAGAAGTAGGTTCCGCGGTAACACTCAACAAGTTTGTACGTTTTGAAACTGGTGAAGGTCTTGAGAAGAAAAGTGAAGATTTTGCGGCAGAGGTTGCGGCACAGATGGCTGGAAACTAGGTGAATCAAGTCCGTAGGACGCAGATATGAACTTTAGGTTGGAAGCTATGTAACCGCTGTTGGATGGTAAAAAGGTTATGAGATTAAACCCTTGTAAGTGGTGTGTGAATGCCATTTACAGGGGTTTTCTAATTTGACAGACATAGAAACAACGGAGAAGTGCCTAAGTTGAATAATATGAATAATCATGTTATACTATTTTGGCAACACGATATAAGGAAGGAGTGAAGCAGTATGCATATGGCAGATGCACTTTTAACCCCGGCAGTGGCAGGGACAATGTATGTTTGTTCCGCTGCAGCGGCAGGTTATTCGGTAAAAAGGATAAGATGGGAGAACGATGAGAGTAAGGTTCCGGTAATGGGGGTAATGGGCGCTTTTGTTTTTGCTGCGCAGATGATTAATTTTACGATACCCGGTACAGGCTCCTCTGGACACTTATGTGGAGGTATGCTTCTGTCATCTGTTCTGGGACCGGAGGCAGGATTCCTTACCATGATTGGTGTTTTGTTAGTGCAGTGTCTGCTGTTTGCCGACGGTGGACTTCTGGCACTTGGAGCAAACATATGGAATATGGCATTTTACGGCTGCTTTATTGGCGGCATGGTAATATGGAAATATATGACCAATAAGAAAATGACAAAGGGTAGGATTGTAGCAGCATCGATGCTGGGGAGTATTTTGGCACTTCAACTGGGAGCTTTTTCGGTTACGTTGGAGACACTGGCCTCAGGAGTGACAGAGCTTCCGTTCCGTATTTTTCTGGCCGCAATGCAGCCGATTCATCTGGCGATAGGCTGTGTAGAAGGGGCAATAACAGCAGTTGTGCTGGTATTCATCAATGAGGCAAGGCCTGAATTATTGTGGAATAATCAAGAAAAGGATAAAAGAGAGGGACGTTTGTCACATAAGCAGACCATAGCTGTTTTGGCAGTGGCGGCACTGGTGATTGGCGGGCTGTTATCGCTGCTGGCATCTGCCTATCCCGACGGACTGGAATGGTCGATGGAGCGGGTGGCAGGAACGGCGGAACTGGAGGCAGAGGGAGGCATTTATACAATGTCGGAGAAGATACAGTCGTTGACAGCACTGTTACCGGATTATGCATGGAAAAATAGTGAATCGGCTGCCGGTACAATATTTTCGGGAATATTGGGTGGCATAGTTGTCATTGCAGTATGTGTTGCCGTTTGTTATATTTTGAAATATTTTCGCAGGAGAGCGGTAAAGGAACAAGAAGATGAATAAGATAGGGCAGGCGGTAAAGGATATTCACCTGTCGGATGATGCGGATAGCCGTTATGCCAAGCAGGGAGGAGTGCATCCGCTTTCCCGTGTTATCGTCACCTTTTTGTATATTTTGGTCATTGTTTCATTTTCCGGAGATAATCTGGTTGGACTTGCCGGAATGGTTCTATATTTGCTGATTCAAATCATCTGGAATGACATAGCTGTTCAAACCATGCTAAAACATGTATGGCCTGTACTGCTGGTTACAGGGCTGCTTGGTATTGCGGCACCTGTGCTGAACAGGAATGTGTGTGTAGTGTTTGAAGGTGTTGAGATAACCTACGGGATGCTTTTTATGTTCACCTTAATGCTTAAGGGAATGTTTTGTGTAATTGCCGGTTATATTTTAACGGTCACCGTTGGCATTGGGCAAATTTGTTACACCTTGCGCATTGTGCATGTGCCGGAAGAAATTGTAACGGTTATCCTGCTGATGCACAGGTATCTGATGGTCATGATTAAGGAAGTGGACAAAATGCAGCAGGCATATAGACTGAGGTCACGGTCCCAAAAGGGTCTGCAATTTCGGGCATGGGGTTCCTTTGTCGGATTACTGCTTCTTAAGAGTATGGACAGGGCGCAGGAAGTATATGAGAGTATGAAATTACGCGGATTTCAGGGGGTCATGCTGTATTCTCCGTTAAAAAGCAATCAGGTGAGCAGTATCCTCTATGTGCTCATTTGGGGAGTATTTCTTTTGTTGTTGAGAGTTTTTCCGGTATTTCGGATTGTGGGAAGTTTTTTATAAGAAGGTGGCAAAAATGACAGCAGATATCGAGTGTAAAAAGGTATCTTTTTCTTATCAGAGGGATAGGAGAGTACTTTGTGATATATGCTTATCCGTAAAACAGGGGGAATCCATAGGGCTTATCGGGGCAAACGGTGTAGGCAAATCTACATTTTTGAAATTGCTGGTAGGACTGCTTGACGGGTATGAAGGTGAAATTTATGTTGATGGACAATCTGTAAATAGAAAGAATCTGTCGGAAATAAGACAGAAAGTCGGATATGTGTTTCAGGATTCGGACAGTCAGCTCTTTATGTCTACGGTTTATGAAGATGTGGCATTTGGACCGCGGAATTATGGCTGTTCCGAGGAAGAAACGGAACAGAGAGTAATAGAGGCTTTGCAGAAAGTGAATATTGAACATCTGCGTGACCGGCAGATATACCGTATGTCAGGGGGCGAGAAGAAGCTGGCAGCGATAGCCACCATTTTGTCTATGGAGCCGCAGGTCATTTTGCTGGACGAACCGTCTATTGCGTTAGACCCGAGAAACAGGAGAAATCTGATCGAAATTCTAAGAGGCATGCCGGAGACACAGATTATTGCCAGTCACGATTTGGATATGGTTTTAGATACCTGTGAGAGAACCGTGCTGCTGGCGGAGGGGAGAATAATCCGACAGGGAGAGACAAGAGCGTTGTTGAGTGACAAAGAGTTATTGGAAATGTATGGTTTGGAGCTGCCGCTGCGCATGCAGGGAGTATAGTTTGGAGCCGGAGGGGCAAGATATGGAAATCAAAAAAATGTTGGAACAGGTGAAGAGCGGGGAAATATCCGTTGAGGAGGCTGAAAAGTATCTCAAGAGACAGCCTTTTGAGGAATTGGGCTATGCCAAGCTGGATTTTCATCGGGAAGTCCGGTCCGGTTTTCCGGAGGTGGTGTTTTGCAGCGGCAAGCCAGATGAATATTTAATATCCATATATCGGCGATTGTATGAACAAAACGGGGAGGTGTTTGGAACCAGGGCAGACAGACATCAGTATGGGCTGGTACGGGAAGCACTGCCGGAAATTGTCTATGATGAAGTTTCCTGTATATTGAAGTTGGAGAAAAAAGATAAGAAAAAAAGTGGAAAAATCGTTGTGTGCAGTGCAGGAACGGCGGACATTCCCGTGGCGGAAGAGGCTGCGCAGACGGCAGAGTATTTTGGTGCCAATGTTGAGCGTATCTATGACGTAGGGGTCAGCGGTATTCACCGGCTCCTTGCGCAGATGGAGGCGTTACAGCAGGCAAATTGCGTGGTGGCGGTAGCTGGTATGGAAGGAGCGCTTGCTAGTGTGATTGGCGGTCTGGTGAGCAGACCGGTAATCGCAGTGCCTACATCTGTTGGTTATGGGGCAAGCATGCACGGTTTATCCGCATTGCTGACCATGATCAATTCCTGTGCAAACGGCGTAGCAGTGGTCAATATTGATAATGGCTATGGTGCCGGCTATATTGCAACACAGATTAACCGGATGGGCGAGTAAGGCTTATCTTTATTGTTGGAAAAAAATCTTTTTTCTGTTTCATTTTGGTATATGTTGTGTTATAATGATTTCTAACCGTGTAAAGATTCTGAACAAAAGGGAACGATAGAAGAAAGGAAATGAATTATGCCGGCGAATAATAAGAAAAAAGATGCAACAGGTAAAATGGCAGCAAAGCGGAAAAGGGTCAACCGAATGAAGTCCCTTATTGTGGCTGGTGCAATCATCTTACTGTTTACATCTGTGATTCTGAATGTATTTTTGGTATTTAAAGTATTGCGTTTGGAGAATCAGATTGATAAATTGTATTCAGAGGTTCCCGTATCCTTTGCACAAGAGTATATGTAAAGATAATGAATATTCGGTAATGCGGGCGTCAGATTTATCGAATAAGAGTAATGGAGGCAGAAATGAGTTTTTTCAAAGATTTTAAATCGGATTTCACTCAGGCAATGAATGAATTAATGCCAGATGGAAACGAGATGTATGACGAAGAGGAGATACTGGAAGAGGATTCACCGCAAGAGGAGAAGGCATCTCGGAAAGCATCCGCAAAAGAAAAGAAGGAAAAACCGGTTAAGGAAAAGAAGAACCCTCTTAGCAAAAAGGAGAAAAAAGAAGGTCAGAAGGCAAAACCACCAAAAGCCACGAAAGAACTTCCGCAGGCGGAACCGGTTTATGAGGATTCAGCGGAAGAAGAGGATTTTGATCTTGCGCCGGAGGATATGCTGGAACAGATTGACGATATGTTGGACAACGAATTGTACAGTGACGATTCGGAATCTCTGTTGCAGGACGATATGGAAGTAAATACGATGGATATGTCTGTGGAGGAACTTTTGAGCCAGCTATCCGAAAAACAGGACATAACAGATGAGGCATATACGGATATCCCTGAACCTGAAGAAATGATTCAGGAAGAGGAACAAATGTCGGTTGAAGATTTGCTTAACCAGCTGGATGGCAGCGATTTGGAGGAGGCTGCCGAGGAAGAGGAGGTATCTGCCGAAGATTTGTCAGACCAATTCGATGAAAGTATGGAGATTGAAGAAGAGGAGGAATTGTCTGCCGGAGATTTGCTTAACCAGTTGGATAGTGCGGCAGTTCAAACAGATACACCGTCTGCAGAAAGCCTGTTGGAACAATTAGAGAGTGACAATGCTGATGATGAGGAAGAGTTCCAGCCAGAAGAGATGCCGGAGCCGGAAGAAGAGCCTGTGGTCGATGACACTTCGTCGGAACAGATGGATTTGGAGGCTATGCTTAATGAACTGACAACAGGGCAGAGCCAAGATACCGTAATGACAGAGCAGTTGGACGAAGAACCGGCCAAAGAAACGGAAAAGATTTCGGAGGAGCTGGCAATGGAGCAGGAGATTGCCAGATTGACTGCCGAACTTGCAGACAGACAGACTGCAGATAAACAGCAGAAGGCGGAAGAAGAAAAACAGAAAATTCAGGAGGAATCAGATGTCCTTCAATCCGCAAAAGCGGAAGAGCTTATTGAGGAAGCAGAGACGAAGGCTGAGGCAATCGAAGCCTTACCGGAAGCGGAGACGAAAGCGGAGGTATCCGAAGCCTTACCGGATGCCGATACAAAGGCTGAGGCAATCGAGACACTACCGGAAGCTGAAACGAAGGCCGAGGCACCTGTAACACTACCGGAAGCCGAAGCGAAGGCCGAGGCACCGGTGACATTACCGGAAGCTGAAACGAATGAGGTACTTGAAACACTACCAGAACCGGAGAAGGTGCCGGCAAAAGAGCCGTCCGCTGCAGACAGGCAAACCGGGGAAAAGGCGGATAGTGCGATGGAAACGTTGTCGGAGACTATGGATATGGTAGAGAAGAACAAAACGGAAAAAGAAAAAAGAAAAGAGACATTGGAGGTAAATAAAATGAGTGAAGAAAAAGAAAAGGATATTATATCAATCAGCCCTGTGGAGGAAGAAAAAGTAGAAGCTAAGAAAGAGATGCCTGCATTTAATCCGGAGGATGCTGACGATTCTACAACCTATATTACCGAGGGAACTACGATACGGGGTGATTTAGATACTGATGGTTCCATTGATATTATCGGCAGTATAGAAGGCAATATCACCTGTAAGGGAAAGGTTGTTGTAGGCGGTTCAGTAACCGGTAACATTATGGCCGGTGAGTTATATGCTAACAGTGCCAAGATTGAAGGTGACATTAAGTCCTATGGCAGTGTCAAGGTCGGTGTAGGCTCCATCATTGTGGGAAGCATTGAAGGAGAATCAGCTGTCATTGCAGGTGCAGTAAATGGTGAGATTGATGTAAAGGGACCGGTTATTGTGGATTCTACCGCAGTGATCATGGGTAACATCAAATCCCGTTCTGTTCAGATTAATAATGGTGCGGTAATCGAAGGATTTTGTTCGCAGAGTTATTCTGATATTGATGTCAAGAGCTATTTCGCATAATGGAGAGAAATTTGCATTAGGGAGCGCATAAATCATGGAAATAAAGCGTATTTTGTTAAAGTTAAGCGGAGAGGCCTTAGCCGGGGATAAACATCAGGGTTTTGATGAGGATACAGTATTAGAGGTTGCCCGTCAGGTAAAGGAGATTGTCGGTTCCGGTAAGGAGGTCGCTATAGTGATAGGCGGCGGCAACTTCTGGCGGGGAAGAACCTCCGAGAATATGGACAGAGTTAAGGCGGACCAGATAGGTATGCTGGCAACCGTGATGAACTGCATTTATACTGCTGACGTGTTCCGGCGGTTTGGTCTTAAGACCAAAATTATGTCACCGTTTATCTGTGGAACGATGACGGAGTTATTTAATAAAGATGAAGCTGTGAATGCCTTGGAACGCTCTGAGGTAGTGTTTTTCGCAGGCGGAACAGGGCATCCGTATTTTTCGACGGATATGTCAACCGTATTGATGGCGGTAGAGATTGAGGCAGATGTGGTACTGTCCGGCAAGGCGATTGACGGTGTGTATGACAGTGACCCGAAGACAAACCCGAACGCACGGAAATATGATACGATGCAAATGAAAGAGATTGTAGACCGGCAATTGGGCGTAGTCGATTTGGCATCGGCTGTGCTTGCCATGGAAAATCATATGCCGATGATGTTGTTTGGCCTGAATGAAGAGGATAGCATAATTAAGGCGGTCAGCGGCAGCTTTAATGGTACGTACATTGACGCATAGTAAATTAGGAGGAAACGGTTATGTTGAAAGAGTTTGAGGAAAAGATGCAGAAATCTGTGGATAATTTGGAGGGAGAATACGCCAATATTCGTGCAGGTCGTGCCAACCCGAATATTTTGAATAAAATTAAAGTAGAGTATTACGGTACTCCGACGCCGATACAGCAGGTGGGAAATGTCAGTGTTCCGGAGGCGAGGACGATTATTATCACGCCTTGGGAAAACTCCCTGTTAAAAGAGATTGAAAAGGCAATTTTGTGCTCGGATTTGGGGCTTACGCCGAACAATGACGGCAAGTCGATTATATTGAATTTTCCGGAGCTTACGGAGGATCGCCGTAAGGAGTTATCAAAGGACATCAAGAAAAAGGGAGAGAATGCCAAAGTGGCAGTTCGCAATGTCCGCAGGGATGCCAATGATTCCTTCAAGAAAAAGCTAAAGAGCAATGAGATATCCGAAGATGAGCAAAAGGATTATGAGGATAAGATTCAAAAGATGACAGATAAATACGTGGACAGCATTGAGGCGCTGATTGAGGGAAAGACAAAAGAGATTATGACGGTATAGTTTTTGGTAGCGCAATTTACCCGCAAAAGTGGAGTAACAGATGGATTCGGAGGCAGGTTTGGAAAATATCTTAAAGGCGATTAGGGAAGAAAATCTCAAAGTACCAAAGCATGTTGCGATTATTTTGGACGGAAATGGCAGATGGGCCAAGAAACGGAATATGCCACGTAATTACGGTCACGTCCAGGGTTCAAAGACGGTGGAACAGATTATTGAAGATGGCTATAATATGGGAATAGAGTATATAACCGTATATGCCTTTTCCACGGAAAACTGGAAACGTTCAGCAGACGAGGTAGATGCTTTGATGAAGCTATTGGCAAAATATCTGATTGACTGTATTGAGCGTTCGACCAAAAATAATATGCAGGTGCGTGTCATCGGTGATAAAACGGGATTGAATGACAAATTGGTGAAAAAGATTGATGAATTAGAAAAAGCCACCCGGAATGCCACGGGTCTTAAGTTTACCATCGGAATTAACTATGGCGGGAGAGATGAAATCCGCCGTGCAGTGATAGAAATTGCAAGAGAAGCTGCGGAGGGAGTAATCAAACCGCAGGATATTACAGAGGATATGATTAGTGCACATTTAGATACTGCCGGCTTACCTGACCCGGATTTGCTGATTCGTACCAGTGGGGAAGAGCGGTTATCCAATTTCCTGCCCTGGCAGCTTGCCTATACGGAATTTTATTTTACAGATGTTTTATGGCCGGATTTTACGAAGGAAGATTTGCTTAAAGCAGTTCGATATTATAACGGAAGGGAACGTCGGTTTGGCGGGGTATAATCGCATATGAAAGACAGGTTTATTGGGGGCTTTTTTGTCGGGCTTACGACATTGATTATTTTTTTGGCAGGAGGTGCGGTGACGGCCCTGCTGTTAACGGCAATATCGCTGGCTGCGATGTATGAGTTTATGAATGTCTATTCTCTGGAAAAGTCACCTTTTGCGGTTTTGAATTATCTGGGTACCGTGGGCATCTATGTCATGCTTTACTTAGACCAGAGTCAGTTTTTGTTTCCTTTTATCATTTTGCTGTTGTTAGTGACTTTATCTATCTATGTCATCTGTTTTCCTCAGTATAAGGATCATCATGCGGCAAAGTCCTATTTTGGATTTATATACGTTACTATATTATTATCATATGTATTCCGCTTAAGGGCGTTGGACTCTGGAATGCTTTTATGTATTTTCATCTTGATTTCCAGCTGGGGAAATGATATTTTTGCTTATTTTGTCGGCAGTGCAATCGGAAAGCATAAATTTTCTCCGAAGGTAAGTCCGAATAAAAGTGTAGAAGGTTTTATCGGCGGAGTTGCCGGGGCAGGGCTTTTGGGATATTTCTTTGCTGTTGTATTTCATCAATGGATATCTCTTTCCAGTTTATCCTGTGCAATTATTGCAGCGGTTGGTGCTATCCCGGCCGTAATTGGTGATCTGGCTGCTTCCGCAGTAAAAAGAGACAACGAAATTAAGGATTACAGCCATTTGATTCCGGGGCATGGCGGTATGGTAGACCGTATTGACAGTGTACTGTTTACTGCGCCAATCACCTATTATCTGGTGGTCTTGTTTAATGTGGTGTAGGAGGAAGGTAAAGTGAAAAATGTAGCCATTTTAGGGTCTACGGGTTCGATAGGCACGCAGACCTTAGACGTAATCAGGCATAATGAGAATTTAACGCTGACTGCCATATCGGCTGGAAGTAATATTACATTGCTGGAGGAGCAAATCCGCGAGTTTCACCCTCAACTGGCGGCGGTCTGGAGTAAGTCCAATGCAGAGGCATTAAGGCTGGCGATTGCAGATGTTGAACCGGCCTGTAAAGTGGTTTCCGGTATGGACGGTCTGCTGGAGGCTGCGACGATTGAGGACTCTGACATTTTGATTACGGCGGTTGTGGGAATGATTGGCATTAAACCTACCATTGCCGCGATTAATGCAGGCAAGGATATTGGGATTGCCAATAAGGAAACACTGGTTACCGCAGGTCATATTATTATGCCGTTGGCAGCAGAGAAGGGAGTGGCTATCCTTCCTGTTGACAGTGAACATTCGGCAATTTTTCAATGCCTGAATGGAGAAACCAAGAACGATATCCATAAAATTCTTTTGACGGCTTCAGGAGGACCGTTCAGAGGGATGACAAGGAATGAATTGGAACTGGTGACATTGGAAATGGCATTAAACCACCCAAACTGGTCCATGGGCAGAAAAATTACCATTGACTCGGCAACCATGGTCAATAAGGGATTGGAAGTCATAGAGGCGAAATGGCTTTTCGATGTGGCACCGTCACAAATTGAGGTTGTCGTGCAGCCACAAAGTATTATCCATTCTATGGTGGAATTTGAAGACGGAGCGGTAATGGCGCAGCTTGGAACACCGGATATGCGGCTGCCAATTCAATATGCGCTTTATTATCCGGAAAGAGTGTATCTCGACGGGAAGCGTCTGGATTTTTCTAAGCTTACGGAGATTACCTTCCAAAAACCGGATATGGATACTTTTTTGGGATTAAAATATGCTTATGAGGCTGTGGAAACCGGCGGAAGCATGCCAACGGTGCTAAATGCAGCCAACGAACTGGCCGTATCAAAATTTTTGAATAAAAAGATACGATTCTTGGAAATCTATGAAATGATACGAATGTGTATGGACCGTCATCGGTTAATTAAAAATCCGACAGTCGAGGATATTTTAGAGACGGAACGCTGGGTATATGAAACAATTGAGAGCAGGTGGATGTCATGAATACAGTTATTAATGTGGTTATTGCACTGCTGGTATTCAGTGCGATTATTTTCTTTCACGAGTTTGGCCATTTTTTGTTGGCAAAAAAGAATGGAATCTATGTAAATGAGTTTGCCGTGGGTATGGGACCGACTTTGTTTTCTTTTCAAAAAAAGGAAACAAAATATTCCCTTAAGTTGATTCCGATGGGTGGATATTGCATGATGCTGGGCGAGGATGAAGATGTGCAAGATGAACATTCTTTCAGCACAAAGCCGGTTTGGGCGCGAATTTCTGTTGTGGTGGCAGGACCGCTGTTTAATTTTATTCTGGCATTTTTGCTGTCCATTGTTTTAATTGCTGCCTGTGGATATGATTTACCTCAAATCGCTGACTTTTCCGACAACAGCCCGGCTAAGGAAGCCGGAATTGAAGAGGGCGATATCATTACTGCCTATAATGGACATAAGGTTTATAATTACCGGGAAATACTCGTATATACCCAGTTTAATCAGACTGGTGAGGATATCACGCTTACCGTAGAACGGGACGGTGAAGAGTTGACTTATCAATTTACGCCTATGCAGACGGACAGAGGATATTTAATGGGGATTTATGCCGGTAACCGGGAAAAGGCCGGTGTAGGCTCTGTGTTGAAATATAGTGCGCTGGAGCTTCGGTATTATATCAAAACAACATTTCTCAGCCTCAATTATCTGATTGGCGGCAAACTTAGCCTTGACAATCTTTCCGGCCCCGTGGGAATTGTCTCGATGATGAATGATACGATAAATGAGGCGAAAGAAAGTGCGGAAGGGGACTCATCGCTTGCGTTTATCAATGTGCTGCTCAATATGGTGAATTTCTGTATTATGCTCAGTGCGAATCTGGGCGTGATGAATCTGCTGCCGTTTCCGGCTTTAGACGGAGGCAGAACATTGCTTTTGCTTGTGGAGGCATTTTTCAGAAAAAGAATGCCGGCAGACAAGGAGGCATTAGTGAACACCATTGGTTTTATGCTGCTTTTAGGGTTAATGGTTGTTGTGATGTTCCAGGATATCTTTAAGATTATCCAATGACGAATGTGGAAAATATTGATTTTTGCAGTTTATGGTGAGGTTGACGATTATGCGAGAGAGAACAAAGGTGGTAAATATTGGCAACAGAGTAATTGGTGGAGGAAATCCGATTCTGATTCAATCCATGACCAATACAAAGACGGAGGACGTGGCGGCTACTGTAGAGCAGATATTGAAGCTGGAAAAGGCCGGCTGCGATATTATTCGCTCCACGGCAAACAGTGAGGCGGCGGCCAAAGCATTTTCGCAAATCAAGAAGCACATTCATATTCCCATTGTGGCAGATATCCATTTTGATTATCGGCTTGCCATTATGGCTATGGAAAACGGCGCAGATAAAATCCGCATTAATCCGGGCAACATCGGAGGTCCCGACAAAATCAAGGCGGTAGTGGATGCGGCAAAGACATATCATGTCCCTATCCGTGTTGGCGTGAACAGTGGTTCTCTGGAAAAGGAGCTGGTGGAAAAATATGGTGGGGTTACCGCCGAGGGAATTGTGGAAAGTGCACTCGATAAAGTACATATTCTGGAAGAATACGGTTTTGAGGATATTGTGATCAGCATTAAATCCTCCGATGTGCTGATGTGCGTAAAGGCGCATGAATTGATCGCCGAACAAACGGCGTATCCGCTTCATGTGGGAATTACAGAGGCGGGAACACTGACGAGAGGCAATATCAAATCGGCAATCGGCTTGGGATTAATTCTGCATCAGGGAATCGGAGATACAATCCGGGTTTCGCTGACCGGTGATCCAGTTAACGAAGTCGTGTCAGCAAAGCTGATTCTGAAGACATTAGGGCTTCGTGAGGGCGGAATTGAAGTTGTATCCTGTCCTACGTGCGGCAGAACATCGATTGACTTAATCGGTCTTGCCAATCAGGTGGAGAATCTGGCAGCGGATTATGAGCATTTAAACATAAAAATTGCGGTAATGGGCTGTGTAGTGAACGGTCCGGGAGAGGCGAAGGAGGCAGATATCGGAATTGCCGGAGGCAATGGGGAAGGCCTGCTGATCAAAAAGGGCGAGATTGTGAAAAAGGTTCCGGAAGAACAGCTGTTACATGTGCTAGAGGAAGAATTGAAAACTTGGAACAAATGAGAAGGTATGGAAGATATGGCAGAAAAAAAGGCTTTTTTTGATGTTTTTCCGGGCTTTGAATGTTCAGAGAATAAACGGGATTTGTTTCAACAGGTAGCTGTGACAGATGCCGTTTTTGTTAAGTCGGAAAAACGGTTGAAATTTTATATATGCAGTAAATATTTAATCCCCAAGGAAATGATTTACGAGGTTCAAGAGGACCTGAGTACCTTTGTGTCCAAGGGGAAATTCCGGGTAAAACTGGTGGAGTTCTATTCATTGTCCGATCAGTATGATATCGGTAAACTGACTGACCTGTACCGGGACAGTCTGCTTATGGAGCTGAAAAATGAGCAGCCAATCCTTTATCAGATTATTGATAAAAAAGAAAAATGGTATGTCAATGAAAATATTATTACGGTGATTTTAAATGATAACTTTATTGCCAGAAGAAACTATAAGGCATTAAAAGAGTATTTGGAAAAACTTTACCGGGAGAGGTTTTGTTATGAGGTTCAGGTGGGAGCAGATTTTACCGAGGAACAAAGAGACGCTATCCGGCGAGCAAATGAGTTTAAGCTAAATTCGGAGATTGCCGCAATTATTCAGCAGGGTATGCAGGAGAGTGAAGGTCAGGATAATATATCCGCAAAAGAGAACTCAGGCAATCCGGATACTTCAGGGCAGGAGGCCGGCAAAGCGGCAGAAAAGGTTCCGGTACCCGACAATAAACCGATTACCGGGGGAACAGAGGCAAAAGGAAAACCCAGGGAGGGGAGATGGAACCGGACCGCTTACGGCAAAAACAGAGTTGCCGACCCGGAGGTTATCTATGGCAGGAACGTAGAGGGTGACGAATATGCGATTTCCGATATCACTGACGGCCTTGACAGTGTGGTTGTGCGGGGGCAGATTTTTGAGATAGAAGAGAGGGAGCTGCGCAACGGAGAAAAGCTGTTAATCACGTTTTCCATCACGGATTTTAACGATTCCATTGCCGGTAAGATATTTGTCGCCAAAGAAGACTGGGCTTTGCTGAAAGATGAGTTTAAGGTAAAGGGTTTTTATCGGATTAAGGGCGTACCCGCCTATGATACATATGTGCATGAGGTGACGCTGAATGCGATTACCGGTATCAAGCCGATACCGGATTTCACCGCTAAGCGTATGGATAATTCCCTGGAAAAGCGGGTAGAACTGCATATGCACACGGTGTACAGCGATTATGACAGCGTGGTGGATGTCGGGAAAATTATTCAGCGTGCGAAAGAGTGGGGACATCCGGCAATTGCCATTACGGACCACGGTGTGGCGCAGGCTTTTCCAGTGGCAAACCACTGCATAAAAAAAGATGACCCGTTTAAATTAATTTACGGCGTTGAAGGATATTTTGTCGATGATATCAAAGAGTTTGTCGTGCGCGCAAAGGGACAATCGTTAGACGACAGCTATGTCGTGTTTGATATCGAGACAACGGGTCTGTCACCGAAGTTTTGCAAGATTATTGAAATTGGAGCAGTCAAAATCGAAAACGGAGAGATTGTTGACCGTTTTTCCCATTTTGTCAATCCGGAAATCCCGATTCCTTATAACATTACCAGTTTAACCTCCATTACCGATGAAATGGTAATGGATGCTGAAAATATTGAGGTTATGCTTCCGAAATTTCTGGAATTCGTATCCGACAGCGTATTGGTTGCACATAATGCCAGCTTTGATGTCCGGTTTATCCGTAAGTTTGCACGGGACATGGGAATCCAGATTGACAATTCCGTGGTAGACACAATGACTCTGGCACATGTACTTTGTCCGGAACTCGGCGTTTTTAAACTGGACCGTGTCTGTCGTCATCTCGGCATTAAGCTGGATAATCATCACCGTGCAGTAGAGGACGCAGAGGCTACGGCAGAGATTTTCAAAAAATTTATCCCGCTGTTAAAAGAGCGGGGAGTGAACAATCTGGAGGACCTGAACAGTCTGGGCGGAACATCGCCGGATGCAGTCCGGAAATCCACAAGGTACCATGGCATTATTTTGGCCAAAAATGAAATCGGGCGTGTGAATTTAAACCGGTTAATTTCGGAATCCCATGTAACCTATTTTAATAAGCGTCCGATTATGCCGAAAAGTCTGATTAATAAGTACCGGGAAGGGCTGATATTGGGCTCTGCCTGTGAGGCGGGAGAATTATTCCGTGCCGTGGTGGAGAATGCCGAAGAGGAAGAGATCGACAGGATAGTAAGATTCTATGATTATTTGGAGATACAGCCTATTGGCAATAATGCCTTTATGAAGCAGGAGGAACGGTTTCCGAATATAAACACGGACGAGGATTTGCAGAATCTGAACCGCACAATTGTCAGGCTGGGAGAAACCTATGATAAACCGGTAGTGGCAACCTGTGACGTACATTTTTTGGACCCGGAGGACAGCATTTACCGGGCAGTATTAATGGCGTCAAAGGGGTTTAAGGATGCGGACAGGCAGCCCCCGCTGTATTTCCGAACGACAGAGGAAATGCTGGCAGAGTTTGAATATCTGGGGAGCGATAAGGCCAAAGAGGTTGTGATAGACAATTCGATTATGATTTCCAATATGGTGGAAAAGATTTATCCGGTAAGTCCGGACAAATGCCCGCCTGTTATTGAAAATTCAGATGAGACACTGAGAAGCATCTGTTATGATAAGGCGCATGAAATATACGGCCCGAATCTGCCGAAACAGGTGACAGACCGCCTAGAAAAAGAGCTTACGTCCATTATCGGCAACGGATATGCCGTCATGTACATTATTGCCCAAAAACTGGTGTGGGATTCCAATGACCATGGCTATCTGGTCGGCTCAAGAGGTTCTGTGGGTTCTTCCTTCGTGGCTACCATGGCGGGAATTACGGAAGTAAATCCGTTAGCGGCCCATTATATCTGTCCCGAATGTTATTATGTGGATTTTGAGTCGGAGCTGGTAAAGAGTTATTCCGGAAGCTCCGGCTGTGATATGCCGGATATGCAGTGTCCGAAATGCGGAGCGTGGATGAAAAAAGAGGGACATGATATTCCTTTTGAGACCTTTTTGGGTTTCTATGGAGATAAAGAGCCGGATATCGACCTGAATTTCTCCGGTGAATATCAGGCAAATGCACATGCTTATACCGAAGAATTGTTTGGCAAAGGACATGCTTTCCGTGCGGGAACCATTGGCACAATTGCAGAGAAGACGGCGCAGCAGCTGGTGTATAAATATTATCAGGAACGGGAAATCACCAAACGAAAGTGTGAAGAACGGCGTATTGCGCAGGGCTGTGTCGGTGTTAAGCGGACAACGGGGCAGCATCCGGGCGGAATTGTTGTTGTACCGAGTGACCGGGATATCTATGAATTTACGGCGATACAGAAACCGGCGAATGATGTGAAAACCAATATTATTACCACGCATTTTGAATATCATTCCATTGACGCCAATCTGTTGAAGTTAGATATTCTCGGACACGATGATCCGACGATTATCCGCCGGCTGGAGGATTTGACGGGAATTGACGCCAAAAATATTTCGTTAGATGACCGTGAGGTGATGTCGCTGTTCCATAGTCCGGAGGTTTTAGGAATTACTGCTGAGGATATTGGCGGAACGCCTACCGGCTCCCTGGGGGTTCCGGAATTTGGCACGGATTTCGTCATTCAGATGCTCGTCGACACAAAACCGAAAAATTTTTCGGATCTGGTGCGTATTTCCGGTCTTTCCCATGGTACGGACGTATGGCTCGGTAATGCCCAGACGTTGATTGCAGATGGAAAGACAGAGCTGTCGGGGGCCATATGCTGTCGGGATGATATTATGGTTTATCTGATTCATATGGGATTAGAGCCGGGGCTTGCCTTTAAAATTATGGAAAGTGTGCGTAAAGGTAAGGGACTGCAGCCGCAGATGGAAGAAGAAATGTTAAACCACAATATTCCGGAGTGGTATATATGGTCGTGTAAAAAGATTAAATATATGTTTCCTAAGGCTCATGCAGCGGCATATGTGATGATGGCATGGAGAATTGCATGGTTTAAAATTAATGAACCCCTTGCCTATTATGCAGCATACTTTAGCATACGGGCAAAAACGTTTAATTACGAAACGATGTGTAAAGGAAAGGAGCATTTGGAAGTATGTATCAATGAAATGAAAAAGATACCGAAGGAGCAGCGAAGTGGAGTGGAGGAGGATTCTCTCCGCGAGATGAGAATGGCGCAGGAAATGTATGCCCGTGGCTATGAATTTATGCCGATTGACATCTATCAGGCAGATGACGTTCATTGTAAGATTATTGACGGCAGACTTATGCCACCGTTTTGCTCTATTGAAGGGGTGGCAGGAAAAGCGGCTTCACAAATTAAGGAGGCGGCTTCGCAGGGGAAATTTATTTCAAAGGAAGAGTTAAGGCTTCGCTCAGGCATAGGCAAATCCATTATTGAGAAACTGTCCGATATCGGTGTATTAGACGGTATGCCGGAGAGCAGCCAGCTGTCGATCTTTGATTTATAAACAGTAGAATATGTGCAGCGGATAATATGGAAGAACAAAATAAGGTGATGAACAATGAACGAAGAAAAAGCAAATCTGGGTGAGGAGCTATACAGCCTGTTGGCGGAGCTTCTGAACCGCAGGATGAACCGGGCGGTACAGGACAGCATCCGGGGAGAATACGGTACACTGCATTATTTGACGTATGTGCAAAATGGCGTGTCGGCGGGGATTTTGACCAATCAGCTCCATGTCGTTCCCGGCCGTATGACAGATATTTTGTCGAGCTTAGAGCGCAAAGGGCTGGTTGTGCGGAAAAAGAGTGAGGAAGATAAGCGGCGGGTGCTTGTCTATGTGACGGCCAAGGGAAGAAGAGCGGCAAAACAAAAACGCGAGGCGATCAAACAGGAATATGCCGGTCTGCTAAAGCAGCTTGGCACCGAGGATACGGAAGAATTAATCCGCCTGCTGAAAATTGTATTGGCCTACGAGACGTAAAAAAATTGCAAAAAAGGTATTATTTCGCATTGCGAAATAATACCTTTTTTGTTATTCTCTAACAAATATATCATTCGCAGTGCGAAGAAGTGGAGGGATTATGATAACCTTAGAGAATACCAAAACCTTATACGATTTACTGGCAAATGCCGGAAAAGAGTATGCATCAAAGACATTTATCAAGTACGAAAAGGAAGATGTGTTTTACGACAAAACTTACAGCCAGTTGTTCAAGGACAGCTGTTCCTTTGGCGCATGGGTGCAGGAGCAGCAGGAGGAGAAGCAGGGAGCGTATCATGTTGCCATGATTGGGCGATGCAGCTACCGCTATCTCGTCAGTATTTTTGGAACGGTATCTGCCGGTGGTATCGCAATTCCTCTGGATATTCAGGCAAGCGAGGAGGTGTTGATTGAAAATATCACACGGGCAGAGATTGATGCGCTGTTGTTCGACTGGGAATACAGCGTTGAGGTCGAGGCGATTATGAGGGCATGTCCGGGAATTAAGCATTGTATTTGTATGCAGAAGATGCAGGAGCAAAATATTCCGGAGCTGTGCAAGATTTATGAGAATCATCCCTTTGTTCCGGCGGCAAAGGAAGAAGAATGTGCGATGATCATCTTTACTTCCGGGACGACGGGAAAGGGAAAAGGCGTCATGCTTTCCCATGGCAATTTGATCGATAACCTCTTCAGCAGTACGGAGACCGAGGACCAGTCTTTTGAGGTGTGTATGAATGTCCTCCCGATCCATCACATTTTCTGCCTGAGCGGGGATGTATTTTTGATTATGCGGTACGGAAGCCTGTTATGCCTCTGTCCGGATGTTTCCAAAATCATGACCTATATTCCGATTTATATGCCGACCTCCATTCGGGTTGTCCCGATGATCAGCAAGATGCTCTATAACCGCATTGCGATGACAAAGAAGCGGAATCCGGAGCTGTCGGATACAGAAGTAAAGGATATGGTGCTTGGCAAACGTTTCCACAAAATTATAAGCGGCGGCGGATATCTCGCCAAAGATTTGGCGATGAATTTTGCAAAATTAGGCATCACGATTGGACAGGGCTATGGAATGTCGGAGTGTTCGCCTAAGATTTCCGCACCGGATTATGAATGTGTGGAGAAACTGGATTCAGTCGGAAAGGTTGTGGAGCGCTGCCAGGTACGGATTGTAGACGGAGAGATTCAGGTAAGCAGTCCCTCTGTGATGATGGGCTACTATAAGGAGCCGGAACTGACAAAAGAAGTGATTACCGAGGATGGCTGGTTATGTACCGGTGATATGGGATATGTGGACGAAGAGGGCTACATTTACCTGACCGGACGGAAGAAGAACCTGATTATTTTAAGCAATGGGGAAAATGTGGCACCAGAGGGCATTGAAAACCGCTTTGATAATGAGGCACTGATACAGGATATCCTCGTTTACGGAGAAGGGGATGCGATTGCAGCGGCAGTTTATCCGAATTTCGAGTATGCGCAAATGCAGAATATTACGGATATTGAACAGGCGGTGCAGGAAATTATCAACAAAAAGAATGAGGAGCTTCCTCCTTTTTCCAAGATTGTCCACTGTACCGTGCGCAAGCATCCGTTTGAAAAGACTTCCTCCAAGAAAATCATTCGGGAGAAGTTCTTCGAGGCAAAAGCACATTCGGAGACGAAGAAGAGTGACGTCAAACGTCCGCAGACCGAAATGCAGCAGACACTTTATGATATCGTGGCAGAGATTACCGGCAATGAGCTGTTGGATGTTTCGGAAGATTTATATACCAGCGGACTGGATTCTCTTGGAAGCGTATTGCTGATCGAGGAAGTTGACCGTCAGCTTGGCAGGGGAATTACGCTGTCGGATTTGCTGGAGTATAACACGATTGAAAAGCTGGAAGCATTTTTAAGTGATGTGGAGCGTAAGGACGATATCGACCTGAGTGTCAGGGAGGTATATCCGCTTACGAACATACAAAAGTATTTTGCCTATATTATCAAGGGAAATACGACCTCCAATCTGCCGTTTTTGTTTAAACTTCATTCCGATATTGATTTGGAACGTTTAAAGGCGGCTATCGGGGATATGCTGGATGCGCATCCGGGCTTAAAAGCCAACATTCATTTTGACGGACAGCAGTATATGGTATTCCGTGATGACAGCAGGCAGATTGACATACCGGTACTGAAGCTCTCGGAACAGGAGTGGCAGAAAAAGAAAGAGACACTCGTGGTTCCGTTCGCCTATACACAGGAGGATAATCTGGTTCATGCCTGTCTTTGTGAAACCGAAGAGAATAAATATATGTTTATCGATGTGGCACATGTTGTTGGGGATGGAATTACCATTAATATTATTCTGGAGGACATCAATAACCGTTATTGTGGAGAGGAACTTGAGAAGGAGAGCTATACCTTCTACGAGTACATACTGGAGGATCAGGCACGGATGACGAACGGGCTTCGGGAGCGTGATATCAAGGCGGCGGCCGAGCTGATGAAAGATGTCCGGCTGGACAGAAGTATCTTGAACCAGCGGCAGCGTGAGGATGCCTTTGCAAGAGAGTACGGGGTGATCCGCAGCCGTCTGACACGCTTAAACCGCAAGAAGATTATGTATTTTTGCAAGAAGAACGGTGTTTCGGAAAATGTGATGTTTGTTACGGCATTTAATTATCTGGTCTACCTCTTTAGCGATGAGGAGGATGTTTTCTGTAACAGTATACATAGCGGAAGAACGGACAGCCGTTACAGCCGTCTGGCAGGTGCATTGTTTACCTGTTATTTCTGCCGCTTTACCAAGGAACCGCATGAAAAGGTTCTGTCACTCTTAAAGAGAACCGGAAAACAGATTATGAATACGATGAAGAGCACAATTTCCATGTCAAGGCAGGGAGAAGTATTTTTCCAGTATCAGGGAGATATTTTAGGGCAGGACAGCATCGGCGGACTGCCGGCAGAACGGGAGCATATCCAGCTTGATGCACTGCCGTTCCACCTTCAGGTCATGTCGGATAACAAGGGCTACTATCAGGAGCTCCGTTACTGGGCAAACCGCTTTGATAAAGACCAGCTTCAGATTTTTATTGACTGTTTAGAAGCAGTCGTGCTTGCTATGCTTGACGAGCCTTCCGTGCGCCGCTTAAAGCGCCACCTGCCGGAAGAGGTGTATCCAAAGCACTTCTATATTTCGATTCAGGATCTGAATCAGGAGGCAGGCTTTGAACTGGTAGCGGAGAAGAGAGCGAAGCGGTGTAAGGTATACATACTGGATGAAAGCTATAAAAAGAAACCCTACGGCGCATGGGGAACACTCTATATCATGGACTATAAGCCAAAGACGTATACGAAGGAATTAGAGAACCCATACGGTGACGGCGTTTTATACGAGACGGATATGGTTGCCCGCATTCTGCCGGATAGAACACTCGATTTTCTGGAGAATAACGGACGTACTGTGGTAACCGACGGTATTCATGGCCTGCGCCAGTTCTATTTGAAAGATGTGGAACAGGCACTGCTCGCCTGCGAGGGGGTAAAGACGGCAAAGGCATATCTTTACTATGATACGGATGTAAATGAAATGAGCCTGACCGCGGATGTAGCATTGGAAAGTGGTAAGACGACGGAGAAGATTATGGAGGAGATGCAGTCGAAGTATGAGGGGACAATGCTTCCGAAGGTGATTCGGGAAGTGTAGGAACCGTATAGGTAAAAATTTTGAAATTTGTTGTTTTTTCGTAAAAAGGGTTGACAGGCAGGTGATTGTCTGGTATATTAGACAAGTCGTCAAGACAAGGCTCGTTGGTCAAGCGGTTAAGACGCCGCCCTCTCACGGCGGAAACAGGGGTTCGATTCCCCTACGAGCTGTTAACCCTGAAGTCCAGTGTTTGCAAGGCTTGCAACCACTGGATTTTCTATTGTAAGTCCTTTTGTACGTCCCTTCAAAAAGTTGAAGATATATATGGAAGGGAAATGGCAGGCGGCAAACATAGAAAAAGCTGAAAAATGTTTCATTCCATAGGGAAATAGTATCCCAAGGAGAATACATTCATCAGCTGTATGGTAGTATAGCATACTCCCTGGAAAGCGTCAAATACCCATATGGAATCTATAAAAGAAAGCGAGGAAAAGTAAAATGACAATCTATGATGAATTGGTCGCAAGAGGGTTGATTGCGCAGGTAACCGACGAGGAAGAAATTAAAGAATTGGTTAACAACGGGAAGGCAACCTTTTATATTGGTTTTGACCCAACGGCTGACAGCCTTCATGTAGGACATTTTATGGCATTATGCCTGATGAAACGACTGCAAATGGCAGGGAATAAACCGATTGCCTTGATTGGCGGTGGAACAGGAATGATTGGTGACCCTTCCGGCCGGACCGATATGCGGCAGATGATGACAAAAGAAACGATTCAGCATAACTGCGACTGTTTTAAAGAGCAGATGAGTAAATTCATTGACTTCTCGGAGGGGAAGGCGCTTATGGTGAATAATGCAGACTGGCTGCTGGAATTAAATTATATCGAGCTGCTTCGTGAGGTTGGTGCACATTTCTCAGTCAATAATATGCTGCGGGCGGAATGTTACAAGCAGAGAATGGAGAAGGGACTGAGCTTTCTGGAATTTAATTACATGATCATGCAAAGCTATGATTTTTATGCCTTATATCAGCGATATGGCTGCAATATG
The DNA here is from genome assembly GCA_023666975.1 of Clostridium sp. The sequence continues at coordinate 50,722 of JAMPAW010000002.1, read as the reverse complement.
CAGTTCGGCGGTGATGACCAGTGGAGCAATATGCTTGGCGGTACGGAATTAATCCGCCGCAAACTCGGAAAGAATGCCTATGCAATGACGATTACGCTGTTGCTGAACTCCGAGGGAAAGAAAATGGGAAAAACGCAGTCCGGGGCAGTGTGGCTGGACCCCAATAAGACTTCTCCGTTCGACTTTTATCAATACTGGAGAAATGTGGACGATGCAGATGTATTAAAATGCCTGCGGATGCTGACCTTTTTACCGCTGGAGCAGATTGACGAGATGGATAAGTGGGAAGGAAGCCAGTTAAACCAGGCAAAAGAAATCCTTGCTTTTGAGCTTACCAAACTTATCCATGGCGAAGAAGAGGCTGCAAGAGCGCAGGAGAGCGCAAGGGCATTATTTACCAGCGGGAATGCTGCGAATATGCCAACGACGGTTTTGACGGAAACAGATTTTAATGAAGAGGGAAAAATCGGTCTCCTTGATTTAATGGTAAAATCGGAGCTGGTGGTATCGAAATCGGAAGCAAGGCGCGGCATACAGCAGGGCGGAGTATCGGTCAATGGAGAAAAGGTAAACGACCCGTTTACCGCTTATGAAAAAACGGATTTTGCAGGGGATTTTGTGCTTAAGAAAGGCAAGAAAAATTTCAGAAAGATTGTAGTGGAAGAGTAAAATGGTAAGGATAAAGAATCCCGGACTGATTCATGGATTGGTCTGGGATTCTTTTTGTGATAAAAAATTTTAGAAAAAAATTTTTGCGTTTGGGAACCGTTTGGGGGGCAAGATTATCTTATATATGAATCGGTTCAGTCAGACCAATGAAGGAGGGAGGAGAAGATGAGCGATAAGGAGCAGCGGTTACACGATATATTGATGAAAAGCATAATGGAAAATAAAATTGCTATGTTCCGGCTTGCATATTCCTTTGTCCTAAACAGGGAAGATGCAGAGGATATTGTCAGTGAGACGATTTTGAAGGCATACAGCCATTTAGCAGAGCTTCGGAACGTCAAGAAAATCAAATCATGGATGTTTCAGATTTTAGTCAATGAGAGCAGGGCATATTTAAAAAAGCGGAATCGAATTGAACTAACAGAAGACACTTCCCGTTTTGCCGGACAGGAAGATGAACGGGAGGACGATTATGATTTATTGGATTTTGTGTATCAGTTAGACGATATCTATCGCGATGTTACAATTCTTTATTATTTTGAGGAATTCCGTGTAAAAGAAATTGCAAAAATTTTGGATATATCCAGCGGAACAGTAAAATCCCGATTATCACGGGCGAGAGAGCGGTTAAAGAAGTTTATCACGGAGGATGATGAATATAAAAGAAGGGAATGAAGGATATGAATAAAACAGATCAGGAGATTATGCGGCTTGCAAAACAGTCGCAATGTCCGGTAAGTAAAGACTATGAGGAAAAAATCGACCGTTTAGTATCTGCGCTGAAAGAAAGCGAATGGTCACCGGAGAAGAAACCGGCGGCTCGTTTTACAAAAACAGGGTATGCGGTCTGCATTGTGGCTGCCATACTGGTGCTTTCTATCCCGGCATCCGCGGCAATTGATTATGTGCAAAGCAGAATGTCGAAGATAAGTGAGAAAGATCGCAAGATGTATGAGGAACTGGTTTCCAGTGAAGCAGCGGATGCAGAGGCAATCACGTATTCCAGGGAATTGTCGGAGGAGGAGAAAGAACAATATAACATTTTGTGGAAAAAATATGAGGAAAACGGATTATTTCCGGCAGGCGAGCTGGAGATAACAGACACAGCAGAATATACAGGAAGTTCTTTAATGTACGAGATACCGACAAGAATCCTTTATCTGCCGGAGAGAACCTTAACCGAGGAGGAATGGCTGCAGATTATTGATTTTTATCACAAGCAGGATTACAGCCTGCAGGAAAGCGATGATACGAAGCAGATTAAGGAGGAGCAGAAGCAGACGCAAAATGTAGGTCTTGGCGAATATAGGATATCCGATGGCATGGCCGTAGAGATTGCAGCGGATTTTGCGGAAGGAATGTTTGCCATAGACACGGAAGCACTGGACATGGAAAGGGAGATAACTTATTCGAGGGATTATGGAGTAGAAGGGAGCTATCAGATTGTATTTACGGAAAACGATACGACATCCTATGTGGTGGATGTTGATGCCAAGACCGGAACGCTTTACAATATGTGGGTGCAAAAAGAGGGAATTGACTTCCATGAAAAGCCGGCAGTAATTGACGAGGAGTTTTTTATTGCTAACGGTGAAAATGCCAAAGCGTTGTTTGTCCGCATTTTTGGTCCTGTGTTGAGTCCGGATATGAAGATTGTAGGAATGACCTGCGAGTATAAGACAGATGAAGAGGGAAATGTACCACATGGCAATGTATTGTATTATGTGGAAATGCCGAACGGAGAGGCTTATCGTCTGGATTACAATGCCGCATTGGATGTTTTCTGGGAAATCGTGTATTATCCATATTACCGCACTGAGAAAGAATTAGAAGAACAGGGAGTGAAAGAGAAAGAGCGGGTTGTGATACCGTTGGAATAGAGCCGGGGTGCATAGCCTGCGGGTAACTGCAAATTTTGGAATATATAGCGATGGACAAAATACTGCTTTCCCGATCGGATGTTGGGAAGCGTGTGTTTTGCCCATCACCATTCATCATATGATCTATTTTCTGGAAGTGAATGACCGGAAAATGCATCAGGTCAGCTCGGCAATTTTGCTGACACCAACATAAATCTGGGAAATTTTATACCATGTTGGATAGTCTACAATCCCAGTGGCCGGCAGATTGAAGATAGACTGGAATCTCTCTACGGCGGCCTTTGTTCCCTCGCCAAATATACCGTCAATGGCAATTGAAGGGATCGAAGGATAATTCTGAGCAATCCGGTTTAACTGTTCCTGCATCATCCGCACTTTATCCCCTGTGGAGCCAACGGATAAGTCGTAACCCGGCCAAGAGGACGGAATACCGGCAATTTGCTCCGCCTCGTTGATATACATATCATCTCCATAATAATTCCGGATAATTTCAATCGCACTGTATCCCTGATCACCAAGATATTTGGAACCCCACTGGCTCATCCAGTTCGGGCAGGTGACCCGTTTGCCGTCACAATACTGCGTTAATATTGGTTGTGCAACATTTGGACGGGAGAGGTAATTGGCAAAAATCGTATCGACAACCTGTGAAATATTTTCATATACGGTTTTCTGGTAAATCCACTTGTGGTCGAAGGCTGTGGACGAGGTAATCGTAAAATCATAGCCCTTGCCGCGGTACCACTCCGTTATCGTCCATTCGGGATTGGGGTAAAAGCGCATCAAGGCTGATTTTAAAGCGGACAACGACCTGCTCTTTCGTTATGTCAATTCGTTCGATCAGCTTATTTACCAACACCCGTTTTGTCGGTGTATCCGCATGGAGAAATAATTCCCGCCATGTTGGAAGATTGTCTTTGATATGTTCCCAGTCCGCAGTGGTGACAGTTGTATTTTGCAAATCGGCTTGCCGTTGCCGTACCACCGCTAATTGCTCCTGCTCTTTATCCTTTTGCGTATCAATATTGCGGACTAAATCTTCTAAGGAAAGGGGATATTCCCCGGTCATGGCATCCGGTATGTGTTCTTCCAATACCCCGATATTATGTCTGATTTTATTAAGTTTTTCCTGTTCCATTGCGAAATCCTTTTCCTTTCTGTGTTTTTCAATATGATTGTTCTCGGTTATTTCCTCAAAAATATTTTCATTTTCCAGCAGATGATGAATATATTCTGCCAATGCGCTGTAAATAATGGGTTCAATCCTGTCAGCCCGAAACTGCTTTGTCTTGTCATGGGGAACACCCTGCCATGCATTCTGGCACTTGTAAATGGGTATTTTGCTCGCTTTTCGTTCACCGGTATTTTTTATTGTCCAGTAATTATATTTACTGCCATTTACCATTTTACAGCCGCAATAGCCACAATGCAGAACATCCACCAGAGATAACATTCCGTCGTTCCGGCTGATAACCGTTACATTCCGGTCTGTCCGTGATTTTGTGTATTTTTTGCCCCGCTGTTCCCGTTTTTGCTGTACTTTTAACCATGTATCTTCATCAATAATAACAATGTCAGGGTTTGGTTTGGCAGAAAGAATCCAGTCACTGCTGTCTAAATTGCGGCTTCTGCCATTTAAACGTTCCCGGCGGTTATAGGCAGTATATCCGGCATAAATTGGATTGGTTAAAATGCTGGTAATCGCTCCGCTTTTCCATACGTCGTTCGGCGCAAGCTGCCGATAATGTTCATCTGCATTTAATGTACTGGCAATTTTAGCAGAGCCATATTCTCTGGTGAGTGAGAGCTCGTAGATGTATTTGACCGCCTCTGCCTGTTCGGGGGAAATGACCAGCTGCCTGAGGATCCGTCCATGCTTGCTGACGTCCCCGGAATATTCTAAGTGGTAACCATAAGGCGGATTCCCACCCATGTATTTCCCCTGTGCAATCAATTTTTTGGCGGTATCCTTGACCCGCATAGCCGTGTCCGCACTGGATTTTTGTGCCATCGCATACCGCATGGTCAGCATCATCTGTGCGGTGATATCATCCGGATTTGTAGAAAGGATTCCGTCTTTCACTGTGTATACATCGACACCCAGATTTTTGAGAGACATGATATAGACCGGAATTTCAAACATTCTTCTGCCAAGCCGGTCATCCTTGTAGAGGACTAGGATATCATATTCCCGATTTTCGGCATCCCGATAGGCTTCCTGCAATACATCGCGTTCCTCGACAGAGTTTTTGTAACCGCTGATTCCGCCTTCAAAGTATTCCTTGCCGTCTAAAATCCAGTCGGGATGTTCTCTTATATAGTCTAAAATCAGTTTTCTCTGGATATCCAAGTCACCATCCGCCTCTAGCTGCTGGCGGGAGCTGACACGCAGTAATATGCGGACAAGCGGTTTTTGCCTGTATTCATCGGAAGCAAGATGTTTAGCTATATTCAATATAAATCTCCTTTTCGTTGTTATATTTATTTAGGCAATTACGAAACTCTGTTAATTTTATATTATGGTTGTGCAACACATACAAATCCATAAGCAGGTACTTTGGAACCGTTGGTACTTAGGTGCCGTACTTTGGCACCTTATGTACCATTACGAGTGACAAGTAGCGCAAGCGTGCCTGCGTTAGATTGTATGTGTTGTACAACAAAAGAAAAAAGGAAGTTTCGCAATTACCTAATTTATTGGTACGGAAGACTGGTTTTTATGCTTATGTGTTATGAAACATTTTTCAGATACGTTTTTAGAATATCAGAGAGAATATTTTTGACTTCTTTTTTCGTACATTCCTCCTCCCTGCTTTGTTTCGGCAGTGCAAACGTAACGGTTATGCCGTTTTGTGTTTCTTCATAGTAATGATAATTTTCTTCGTCCATGCTGTTTCCTTTATGGATGTTCTCATAACAAGAGTATTGGGAGAGGGCTTGGCATATTCTGGTTTTTTGCTTATTTATTTAAAGCAGTCCATATTTTATTAAAGACTAATATCCATACCATCTTTTTCCGCCTGTTTTATGAAATTTGCCAGTTTATCTGCCTAGGGAAAATAAGTTTTAAGGGTAAGACCGTAATCTTCCAGTATTTCAATGTCGATATCATGTATACAGACTTAAAAAATTTGACATTTGTTTTTGTAGTTTACAGGTACATGATTGCTATATCTTTTGCATGTATTAGGGTTATAGAAACATTGGATATGATAATATTATAAAATGAAACGAGGGCATAATCAAATTAGTTAATAATTTCGTAATATTTAGTGGGAATTCTATAAACGAAAGCTGTTGGGAGTTTTATTTATAGAAATAGCCGTAATCGTGTTGGACTACGGCTATTTTTCTA
>JAMPAW010000002.1:39649-44718 GCA_023666975.1 Clostridium sp. | reverse complement strand
ATGGACCGTGACCGGTTAGAGCGGCATAAAGATAAAAAAGAGCGGGATAAGAGTTCTCTGTATGAGGACGGCGACAACAGAAAGAGAAGCAGAAAGAAGAATGAACATTATACGGTAAAGGGAACAAAACCGGTAAATAAACCGGTGAATAAGCCGAAGCCCAAGGAGCCGGAGGAGCCGGTAATCCGTACAATTGAGTTACCTGAAATTCTGACGGTTCAGGAATTGGCAGATAAGATTAAAACACCGGTTTCCCAGCTGATCAAGAAATTGTTTTTGGCGGGGGAAATGGTTACCGTCAATACGGATTTGGAATTTGACAAGGCAGCAGAAATTGCTCTGGAGTATAACTGTATTGCAGAGGAAGAGGTTAAGGTTGATTTAGTGGAAGAGATGCTAAAGGAGGAAGAGGAAGACGAGAAATTAATGGCTGTTCGTCCGCCGGTAGTCTGTGTCATGGGACACGTTGACCATGGTAAGACCTCTCTGTTGGACGCAATTCGTGAAACCTCGGTAACTTCCGGTGAAGCGGGAGGAATCACACAGCATATCGGTGCTTATACCGTAGATGTGAACGGGCAGCAGATTACGTTCCTGGATACACCGGGACATGAGGCATTTACCGCTATGCGTATGCGTGGTGCACAGTCAACGGATATTGCCATTTTGGTTGTGGCGGCCGATGACGGTGTGATGCCGCAGACCGTGGAGGCAATCAACCATGCAAGGGCTGCGGGAATTGAGATTATTGTTGCCGTCAATAAGATAGATAAGGAAAGTGCAAACGTTGACCGGGTAAAGCAGGAATTGATGGAATATGAGCTGGTTGCAGAGGACTGGGGTGGCTCGACGGTATTCTGTCCGGTATCGGCACATACCAAAGAGGGAATTGAGAACCTTTTGGAGATGATACTGATAACGGCAGAGGTGTTGGAGTTAAAAGCGAATCCGAACCGCAAGGCACGTGGTATTGTCATTGAGGCAGAGCTTGACAAGGGACGGGGTCCGGTTGCCACTATGCTGGTGCAGAAAGGAACGCTGAAAATAGGAGAGCCTGTTGCTGTGGGAAGTTCTTTCGGCCGTGTCCGGGCAATGATTAATGATAAAGGACAAAATGTTAAGGAGGCAGGTCCTTCCATGCCGGTGGAGATTCTCGGCCTAAACGGTGTTCCGGCGGCAGGGGAAATCTTTGTGGCCGCTAAGAATGAAAAGGAAGCCCGCTCTATGGCGGAAACCTACATTACCCGTGACAAGGAGCGGCTGGTGGCAGAAACTAAAGCAAAGATGTCGTTAGATGATTTGTTCTCACAGATTCAGGCCGGCAACGTCAAGGAGTTGAATCTGGTGGTAAAGGCAGATGTTCAGGGTTCCGTGGAGGCCGTGAAGCAGAGCCTGCTTAAGCTCTCGAATGAGGAGGTTGTCATTAAAGTTATCCATGCTGGAGTTGGAGCCATTAACGAGTCAGATGTCACTCTGGCTTCTGCGTCAAATGCGATTATCATCGGATTTAATGTGCGTCCGGACGTTCAGGCAAAAGATGTGGCAGACAGAGAAAAGGTTGATTTGCGGCTTTACAAGGTGATTTATAATGCGATTGAAGATATTGAGGCGGCCATGAAAGGAATGCTGGACCCGATTTTTGAGGAGAAGGTGACCGGACATCTGGTGATTCGCCAGACGTTTAAGGCTTCCAATGTCGGTACGATTGCCGGAGCGTTTGTGCTGGACGGATTGATTAAACGTTCTTCTTCTGTCCGGGTGACCAGAAACGAAGAGTTGATTTATGAGGGACCGCTGGCATCGCTTAAACGATTTAAAGACGATGCAAAAGAGGTGAAAAACGGCTTTGAGTGCGGTATCGTACTGGAAGATTTCAATGATGTCAAAGAAGATGACCTGATTGAGGCATATGAAATGGTAGAGGTGCCGAGATAGGTGACAGGGATTTGCAGAAAGGAATAGAATGAGGCATACTAGTATTAAACACACACGTATTAATGGTGAGGTGCAAAAGGAGTTATCCAGAATTATCAGCAGGGAGATCAAAGACCCAAGGATTCATGCGATGACATCGGTCACTCACGTCAGTGTGACATCGGATTTAAAGGAGTGCAAGGCGTATATTTCTGTGCTGGGAGATGAACAGGCCAAGGCGGATACGCTGGCGGGATTACAGAGTGCTGCCGGATATATCAGAAGAGAGCTTGCCAGAAGCATTAATCTGCGGAACACGCCGGAGATTACCTTTTATATCGACCAGTCCATTGAATATGCCATTAATATGTCAAAGAAGATTGATGATGTGCGAAAATCAGATGAAGAGGGGCAGGCATAGCAGACGGTAAATGCCGGTCTGCGGTTCCTCACCGGGGAGGTAACTGTGAACGACTTTATAAAGGAAATAGAGAGAGCAGAGAATATTGCTATATTAGGACATATGCGTCCGGATGGCGACTGTGTCGGGTCATGCCTTGGCGTTTATAATTATGTATTGGATAATTATCCCGACAAGGCGGTTGACATCTATCTGGACGAGTTTAAGGAAGAATTTATGTTTATGCGGGGTGCAGAGAGCATTCTGCATGAAAAAAAAGAGCAGAAATATGATTTGTGCATTTCTTTGGACAGTGGAGATTTAGAGCGTCATGGACAATTTATCGGTTATTTTCATGAGGCAAAGCGTACATTATGTGTAGACCACCATGTCAGCAATATGGGATATGGGGACGTCTGCTTTCTCAAGACGGAGTGCAGTGCGGCAGCAGAGGCATTATTTACATTATTTGATGAGGATAAAATCGGTCAGGAGTGTGCAGAGTGTCTCTACCTTGGAATTGTCCATGACACTGGTGTGTTCAAGCACCCGAATACGACAAGGCAGACGATGGAGATTGCAGGGATATTGCTGGAAAAGGGCGCCAGAAGTGCAGTGGTGATTGACAAAACATTTTATAAAAAGACGTTCAGGCAGAATAAAATGCTGGCCAAGGCATTGGAAAATGCATTTCTCATGTTTGATGGAAAAGTGATTGTGTCCTGTCTCGTCAAGGAAGATTTTGACGAGCACGGAGCGACAAATCTGGATACGGACGGTGTAGTGGATGCACTGCGGGTTACAGACGGCGTGGAGTGTGCCCTGTGGATGTACGAATATCCGAAAAAGGGAACCTTTAAGTGTTCACTCCGTTCCAATGAAAACGTAAATGTGAATCTGATTGCCTGTTCTCTGGGAGGAGGAGGGCATATCCGGGCTGCCGGCTGTGAGGTGGAAGGAGATAAGGATACCATTATCCTGCGGGTGACGGATTTGATTAAGGAACAGCTTGACAGTGCGAATGGAGAATAGCGATTGTATAACGGAGTGATTAATGTATACAAAGAGCCGGGTTTTACCTCCTTCGATGTAGTGGCAAAACTCAGGGGAATTTTACAACAGAAAAAAATTGGACATACCGGAACACTGGACCCTGGCGCAGAAGGCGTTTTGGTCGTATGTCTGGGAAATGCTACCAAGCTCTGCGACATTTTGACGGATAAGGACAAGCAGTACCAGGCTACGCTGCTGCTGGGAAGAACGACCGATACCGAGGACAGCTCCGGCCGGATATTAAGCCGGCAGGAGGTCGATGTGACCAAGGAGCAGGTCAGAGAGGCGGTGATGTCTTTTGTCGGTGAATACGACCAGATTCCGCCGATGTATTCGGCAATCAAGGTGAACGGAAAGAAGCTTTATGAGATGGCGAGGCAGGGGCTGGAGATTGAGCGGCAGCCAAGGCGTGTAGTCATTCATGACATTGAAATTCAGGATATTCATCTGCCGTATGTGGAGTTTTCTGTCTGCTGCGGAAAAGGAACCTATATCCGGAGCCTGTGCAGGGATATCGGTGAGCGCCTTAGCTGTGGCGGCGTTATGGATAAATTGATACGCAGCAGCGTGAATGCTGCCGGAACCGGAAGAAAATTTACCGTTGAGGATGCGCTGACACTGGGCGAGATTGAGCAGCTGGTGAAAAATGCAAAACCGGAGGATACCCTTCTGGAGCATATTATTGCCGTCGATGAACTGTTTCCAGAGCTAGACAGATATCGGGTGACCGGGGACGGAAACAGAAAGCTGCTAAACGGAAATATCCTGAGGCCGGAAGATTTTGCCGATAGCGGGCTGCCGGTTGGTGCGGGACGTAAGGAAGGCGGACAGGAAGGGCTGGAAGGCCGCCGATGCCTCGTGTACGATAAGGAGGGCAGTTTTACCGCCATTTATCGGTACAGTGAGGAAATGCAGGCATGGAAAGCGGACAAAATGTTTTTGTAAACCGGATTAGATGAAGCGAAGACCATTGAATTAGGGGTAGAATATGATTTATTTACAAAATGAAGAAGCAGAACAATTTCATACGATGAGGACAGCGATTGCCCTGGGTAAATTTGACGGTATTCATCAGGGGCACCAAATGCTGATTGACGGATTGAACAGGGAAAAAGTAAAAGGAAGGCAGGCACTTGTGTTTACCTTTGGCAGTAATCCTGCCAATGTATTGACAGGAGGCTCGGCAAAGAGCATTTATACTCCGGAGGAAAAGGCACTGTACTTTTCGGAGCTGGGGGTGGATATTTTGTTGGAATATCCTTTTACAAAGGCATTCAGCTCCACATCACCGGAGGATTTTGTAGAGCAGTATCTGGTGAAGAAGTTAGGCGTCAGGGCAGTTTATGTGGGGGAGGATTTTCATTTTGGCAAGGGAAGAAGCGGCAATGTAAGCCTGTTGCAGTCCTTAGGGGAGCAATACCGCTTTGAGGTGCATGCCGTGACCAAAAAAACTTTGCACGGCAAGGTGGTAAATTCTACGCAAATACGCGATATGCTGGAAACACATTTCCACATGGCAAATGAGATGCTGGGAAATCCGTATTTTCTTTTTGGTGCGGTTATCGAAGGGAATCATCTCGGACACACAATCGGGTATCCGACCATTAACCAGGCTGTTCCGGAGCAGAAGCTGATCCCTGCTTATGGGGTTTATGCCAGCCGGGTGCTGATTGACGGATATTATTATAGGGCAATCAGTAAT
>JAMPAW010000002.1:0-39549 GCA_023666975.1 Clostridium sp. | reverse complement strand
ATTAAACCAAGCAGATATATTCTCATGGCAGAAAATGTAAGAAACGAGCCAGAGCGCAGAAATTTATTTATCGAAACTTTGATAGCGATAAAAAATATTAAGCGATTGCCCTACGGCTGCGGGGTATTGTGTTGACAAATAGGAAAAAGCGTATATAATAAATAGTTGCCTAGGGAAACTATTGACGGAGGGCGCAGGAAAAATTAATTGGATTTCTATAGCATTTCCTGTTGGAATCTGTTATGATAACGGGTGGATATCAGAGGACAGGAGCAGACAGGAATGCGAAAGGAATATGAGACGGTTTTGGAGCCGGGAATCGGAGAAATTATCGAGAAGAAATCCCGGTTTATCGGTTATGTGCGTCATGTAGAGTCCGAGGAGGAGGCAAATGCCTTTATTTCGGAGATAAAGAAACAAAATTTTGATGCCAGGCATAATTGCTATGCGTATACCATTGGCGTGGAGCAGCCACAGCCCAAATTCAGTGACGACGGAGAGCCGGGAGGAACAGCAGGAAAACCGATTCTTGAGGTGATTACCGGTATGCAGCTTTATCATGTATGTATTGTTGTGACACGGTATTTTGGCGGTGTTCTGCTGGGAACGGGTGGACTGGTGAGAGCTTATACGGAGGCGGCGAAGGCGTGTATCCATGCTGCTGGAACAGTCTGCAAAAGACTGATGGTTCCCACTGTGATTACGACAAATTATACGGATTTGGGAAAGATTCAATACATATTAGGCAATGAGGGAATAGAGATTAAGGACAGTGATTACGGGGAAAATGTCAGGCTTTCTGCGGAGATTTTTATTGATGATGTAGAAAGGGTAACGAAGGCGGTTACAGAGGCGACGGCAGCCAGAACTTTGTTGGCACAAGGTGAGCCTGTGTATTCGGTAAGCGGAAGGGGAATGAAAAGATGAAGAGAATCATTTTTTGTGTTACTCTTTTAAGTGGTATGCTGTGTCTTTTTGGCTGTTCTTTCATGGAGCAGGAGACGAAGAGCAGCAATGAGGCGGCGATTACGCTGACCTTTGACGAGACGGAGGAAAGCATGGAGGGAGAGGAAGCGGATTTCTCCCAGGGCGATTTGCTGACTCTGTTTACTTCTGTAAATAATGCGGAGATTGTAGACTATATTTATAATGACTTTAATAAAGACGGAATCCATGAAGCATTTTTGCTGACTGAGGACGAGGGTGAGTATAAGCTGTGGTATGTGCATGCGAAGGAATGCCTGATGGTGTGTGAGAAACTGGAAAATCCGGACTATCCGGCAATGGGACTGTTAGAATTTAACACGAGGGATTATCTGCAGATACAGCAGGTAAAGGACGGAATACGCAACACTCTGTTGTACAGTGTGGACAATCACAGTCAGGTATTGGAATGTAATATTTCGGGAAAAGGGTATGTCAACAAGAATGAAAGCGGTGAGGTGGTCCTTGAACTGGACCAGAAGAGGGCGACTGCGGAATCATTTGTTTTGGATACACAGACATATTATTTGTATTATGTTTTCGATGAAGGGTTTCGTGAGTACGGGGCGATTCCGATCAGTATGGAGCAGTTTTTGGAATTTAACGGTGCCAGGGAGATTGTAGACGGCATTTTGGAGAAATATGGAAATGATCAAGTGGAGTTTTCCTTTTTGTACCGTGCAAACCATTATATTAACATTAATATCACCTTGTCAAATGACGAGACAACAATATACAAAAATATGACGTTAAGTTATGACGACACCGGGGTAAAAGAGATATCCGATGTTTTGGGGGAAGGAAAGATTGAGATTGCGCATATGCTGGAAATCGCAACGTTTCCCACAGCATTTAAGTATCCCAAAAAAGAGATAAACCAACAGGAAAATGGAGGATGACATGATAGCAAAATTCAGTGTGAAGAAAGCGTATACCGTAATTGTAGGGATTGTATTGGTACTGATTCTGGGTGCTGTGGCGTACACCAAAATGACAGTTGATCTTCTGCCCAGTATGGAATTACCGTATGCCGTAGTGATTACGACTTATCCCGGTGCCAGTCCGGAGGCAGTGGAAACAGGAGTGACGAGACCCATTGAGCAGGCTGTGGCCACAATTGACAATGTGGAAAATGTCCAATCGATATCGTCGGAAAATTATTCCATGGTGATTATCGAGTTTACTTCTGATGCCAATATGGATACGGCTACGATTGATATGAGAGAGAGTCTGGACCAAATCAGTGGTTATTTTGATGAGAGTGTAAGCAGTCCGATTATTATGAAGCTGAATCCGAACATGCTGCCGGTTATGGTGGCAGCGGTGGATAAAGAGGGAACGGACAGCATAGGGCTGAGTGATTATGTTGCGGATACACTGGAACCGGTTTTAGAGGGAGTAGAGGGCGTAGCTTCCGTTACGGTTATGGGCTCCGTTGAGGAATCCGTGCAGGTAATTATACGTGAGGATAAGGTGAAGGAGGTCAATAAAAAAGTAAAGAAAGCTCTCGATGATAAGTTTGCCGAGGCGGAAGATGCCATGGCTGACGGAGAGAAAGAGATCAGCAGTGGAAAGAGTCAGCTGGAAAGCGGACAGAAAACGGCAAATAAGCAGTTTGCGGAAGCTGAGGTGCAGATAAATGATGCCAAATATGACATGCTGAAATCGGAGCAGGAGGTTAAGGATGCGCTGGCAGAGCTGGTCGAGCAGGAAACTGCATTAGAAGAACAGCAAAAGCAGTTGGAGACTGCAATTACTTCCCTGCAGGAGTTGCTCGCCACTTATCAGGGACTCGTTGAGCAGAAAGCTCAGCTGGAGGCCGCTTTGGCGATGGCACCGGACGAAGGGACAAAGGCGCAGCTTGGCGCACAGCTGCAGGCGATAACGGCTGCCATGCAGATGATGGAAACAGAGCTTGCCAAGCAGCAGGATGCGGACGGAAACGCACTTACCTTTGACAGTCTTTCCGGTTATATTGCTACATTGCAGGGCGGGCTGGAACAGATAAAGTCGGGCCTTAAGGAGATTGCCAAGGGAAAAAAGCAGCTTAATTCTGCGCTGAAAAAGATAACGAACGGTAAAAAGACCATTAACGACAGTTATGTTGAGCTGAAGACGAAGCAGGCAGAAACACAGAGTCAGCTCACGCAGTCTAAAGTACAGCTGGAACAGGGAGAAAAGGAATTAAAGGAGCAGAAGGACAGCTTTAAGGAGGTAAAAGACGCAGCCTATGAAGGTGCGGATTTGAACACGATCATCACGAAGGACTTAATCTCCGGCATGCTGACCGCACAGAATTTTGAATTTCCGGCAGGGTACATTACCGAGGACGATGTCGATTATCTGATTCGTGTGGGGGAAAAGTTTGAGGAAGTGGACGACCTTTCCGATTTTGTGCTGCTGGACATGCAGATGGATGGTCTGGACCCAATCCGGCTTTCCGATGTGGCAGATGTTTTTCTGGAAAACAATGCAGATACTACCTATACGAGGGTTAACGGCAATCCGGGCATGATTTTATCTTTTGCCAAGCAAAATGAATATTCTACCAAAGAGGTTGCTGACCGGTTAAAGGATAAGTTTGAAGAGATTAGCAAAGATGATGAGACAGTGTCCTTTAACTCGTTAATGGACCAGGGTGTTTATATCGACCTGGTTTCCAGCTCCGTGCTGCAGAACCTGCTGTTTGGTGCAGTGCTGGCAATTGCTATCCTGCTGATGTTTTTGAAGGATATCCGTCCGACGGGAATCATTGCCGTATCCATTCCGGTTTCCGTGGTGTTTGCCATTGTATTGATGTACTTTAGTGGTGTCACGCTGAATGTCATCTCGCTGTCCGGTCTGGCACTTGGCGTTGGTATGCTGGTGGATAATTCCATTGTCGTCATTGAAAATATTTACCGGCTTAGAAATAACGGTTATTCGGTAAAAGAGGCGGCGATAAAGGGTGCTGACCAGATGGTGGGTGCGATTACGGCTTCCACATTGACAACGGTGTGTGTGTTCCTGCCGATCGTATTTACCAGCGGTATTACCAAGCAGCTGTTTACGGATATGGGACTGACGATTGCCTATTCGCTGCTCGCCAGTTTAATTGTAGCGATTACTTTTGTCCCTATGGTAGCGTCCAAAACATTTGATCGGGTTTCCGAAAAAGAGAATAAGTTCATTTTAAGAGTCAGTGATGCCTATGCGTCCTTCTTGCCCAAAGTGCTGAACCATAAGGCGGTTGTGCTCGTGATTGTGCTGGTGTTATTTGTCGCAACGACATTGCTGGCATTTTCCAGAGGTTTTTCGTTTATTCCGGAAATGGATTCCACACAGATGACGATGACATTGACCATGCCGGAGGATACGGAAACGCTTGCACAGACGGCAGATATGTCGGACAAAGTGATGGAGGCTGTATTGGAAATCGAAGATATCAAGACGATTGGTGCAATGGTTGGCGGAAGCAGCATGGCAATGATTGGTCTTGGCTCGGACGATTCCTTTAATACGGTAAGCTATTATATCGAGTGTAATGAGGATAAGGAGCATACAAATGAGGAGATTGCGGAGCTGATTACGGAAAAGACAAAAGATTTTGACTGTGAGATTTCCGTGCAGGCTTCCAGCATGGACATGAGTGCCTTGATGACGGCCGGTATCTCGATCATGGTCAAGGGAAAAGATTTGGATACGCTGCAGGATTTGGCAAGGCAGGTAGGTGAAAAGCTGGAAGAGATTGACGGTCTGGAAGAGATTAGCAACGGTCTGGAGGATGCCTCACCGGAATATCGAATCGTTGTGAACAAGAATAAAGCAGCGGGATATGGACTGACTGTGGCGCAGGTATATCAGAAAATACAGGGAGCATTGGCGGAGGCTTCTTCGGCTACCACATTGTCTACCAGTGGAAAGGATTACTCGGTTTATGTCAAAGATGAGGAGGAAGAGTCTTACACTTTACAGGATTTGAAAAACCTGACGATCGAGGGAACCGACGGCGAAGAGCAGGTAGATGTGAAAATCAGCAGGATAGCAGATGTGGAGGAGGCAAGTTCTCTCTCCTCAATTATGCGTATAAATCAGACCAAATACATCAATGTGAGTGCCCTGGTAAAAGATGGGTATATTACGACAAAGGTTTCCGGTGATGTGGAGAGAGCGATAAATGCCATGCAGCTTCCAGATGGATGCAGCATTGAGTATGACGGTGAAAATGAAACGGTTATGGAGGCAATGGGACAGGTTGCTTTAATGATGTTGCTTGCCGTGGCATTTATGTATTTGATTATGGTCGCACAGTTCCAGTCGTTGAAGAGCCCGTTTATCATTATGTTTACACTGCCGCTTGCCTTTACTGGTGGGTTTGCCGCCTTGCTGCTTACCGGAAATGATGTCAGTGTCATTGCCATGATCGGAATGGTTATGCTGGCCGGTATTATCGTAAACAATGGTATTGTCTTTGTTGATTCCGTGAATCAGTTGATTGAGGAGGGGTATGAAATGCGGGACGCCGTAGTCAGTACAGGACGAAATCGTCTGCGTCCGATTGTGATGACTGCGCTGACCACGATTCTTGGACTTTCTACAATGGCTGTCGGTGTAGGCATGGGTTCGGATATGGCACAGCCGATGGCATTGGTGGTTATCGGGGGACTGATTTACGGTACATTGCTGACACTTTTGGTAGTGCCATGTATCTATGAGATGTTTAACCGGAAGAAGAGGAAAGCTTCTGTTGAACTTGTGGAAGCACAGGGGGTTATCGCTGCCGAGGAAGAAGACGATAGCAGTAAATAAGCACAGATGAGCCGGAGGAGAAATTCTGCCGGCTTTTCTTATTTGTCAACCGATATCCGTTTCACATAATTGTAACAATTCTGGCAGGATTAGGGACTAGCACAAAGTGAAAAATTGTGTTAATATATCGTGAGTGAATGTAATTGATGCGACAATGAAAATCTGTCCGCATATATCAATATATTCATGAATTTAAGCAATAGGATTTTCATATAAAGATAAAAAGAGACAGAACAAGAGACGAAAGAGGTATAAAAATGAGAATAGGTTTGGATGTAGGCTCAACCACATTGAAATGCGTTGTATTAGATGACGATGGTCAGATTGTCTATAAAGACTACCAGAGACATTTTTCGCAAATTACAACAAAGACCGTGGGAATGTTAGATGATATTATGAAGCAGTTTCCTGAGGAGAAGGAGATGAGCCTGTGCATTTCCGGTTCAGCCGGCATGGGTATTGCCGACTCGCTGAATATTCCTTTTGAACAGGAAGTATATGCAACCAGAGTAGCGGTAAACAAAGTGATTCCGGGAACAGATGTAGTCATTGAATTGGGCGGTGAAGATGCCAAGATATTATTCCTGACCGACGGGCTGGAGGTGCGGATGAATGGTTCCTGTGCGGGAGGAACAGGTGCCTTTATTGACCAGATGGCCACGCTTCTCAATATGGAAGCAGGGGAGATGAATGAGGCTGCGAAACATTACGACAAAATTTACACCATTGCCAGCCGTTGTGGAGTGTTTGCCAAATCAGATGTACAGCCTTTGCTCAATCAGGGGGCACAGAAAAATGATATTGCCGCCAGTATTTTTTACGCAGTAGTAAACCAGACGATTGCGGGGCTGGCCCAGGGACGTGAGATTGAGGGGAAAGTCGTTTATCTCGGAGGACCGCTCACTTTCCTGTCAGAGCTGCGAAGAGCCTTTGATGATACATTGAAGCTTAAAGGTATTGCACCGGACAACTCTCTTTACTTTGTTGCAATGGGTGCGGCACTCCGAAAAGAGGTAAAGCAATTTGCCTTAACGGAATTAAAGGAAAAAATTAATCAATATACTTCTTCGGGAAGTTATGTCAGCTGTAAGCCGTTATTTACTTCGGAGGAGGAATACAATGAATTTGTGGAGCGCCATAAGAAAAATTCTGACCATATCCGACAGGTGGAGAGCCTCAATAGCCGGGCTTTTTTGGGTATCGATGCAGGCTCCACAACAGTGAAGGCCGTGGTGGTGGACGAGGACGCCAATATCCTGTGTTCCGAGTATCTGCCAAACGGAGGTAATCCGGTACCGATTATCAAATCTTTTTTGGAGCGACTGTATAAGAGGTATCCGGATATCAGCATAGCGGCCTCCGCAGTTACCGGGTACGGGGAAGAGATGATTATGAACGCCTTTGGCGTGGATTTCGGAATTGTGGAAACCGTGGCACATTTTACTGCGGCAAAGAAGTTCCAGCCAGATGTGGATTTTATTATCGATATCGGCGGACAGGATATAAAGTGCTTCCAGATTCGCAATAATGCGATAGATAACATCTTTTTAAATGAGGCATGCTCCTCTGGCTGCGGTTCTTTTTTACAGACCTTTGCCGGAGCATTGGGATATGGGATAGAGGAGTTTGCAAAACTTGGACTGTTTGCCGATAAACCGGTAGATCTGGGCTCGCGCTGTACCGTATTTATGAATTCCTCAGTGAAACAGGCACAAAAGGATGGCGCGACGATTGAGAACATTTCGGCGGGTCTGTCTATTTCCGTTGTAAAGAATGCGCTTTATAAGGTTATCCGGGCTGCTTCTGCAAAGCAGCTGGGAGAGCATATCGTTGTACAGGGTGGTACATTTCTGAATAATGCCGTGTTAAGGGCATTTGAACAGGAAATCGGGCATGACGTGGTCAGACCGGAAATGGCGGGAATCATGGGTGCCTATGGAGCGGCACTTTATGCAATGGAGAACAGCACGGGCAGAAGTACGATTGTGGACGAGAAAGGGCTTGCCGATTTCAAGCATGAGATAACGATGACGACCTGTAACGGCTGCAGCAACCATTGTAAGCTTACGATTAATACTTTTGCCAATGGCAGGCGTTTTATTAGCGGTAACCGCTGTGATAAACCTACTGCAAAGAAGGTGGAGGGAAAGCGGTATGACTTGTATGAATATAAGCTGAAAATGCTGGAAGAGTATCGGCATTCTGATATTCCGGCAAGCAAAGCACGGGGAACCATTGGTATTCCGATGGGATTGAATATGTATGAGCTGCTTCCGTTCTGGTATACGCTGTTTACGCATTTGGGCTTTAATGTGGTGACTTCACCCAATTCCTCAAGAAGTCTGTATCTGAGCGGCCAGCATACGATTCCTTCTGATACCGTGTGTTTTCCAGCCAAGCTGATGCACGGACATATCGAGGCTTTGCTGAAGGAGGATGTTGATGCGATTTTTTACCCCTGTCTCAGCTATAATTTCGACGAGGGATTAGGAGACAATCATTATAACTGTCCTGTCGTTGCCTATTATCCGGAGGTGTTGGAGGCAAACGTCAGAGAGCTTAGCAAGGTGAAATTTATCTATGAGTACTTAGGTATTCACAGACGAAAGGATTTTACGAAGAAGTTTCACGCTGTGCTGGAGAAATATTTTGGTAAAATGAAATTTTCCGAGGTGTCTATGGCATGTAATTATGCCTATGAGGAGTATGACCGGCATATGAAGCTTGTCCGGATGGAGGGGAGAAAATATCTTCGCATTGCCAAACAGGAGAACAGGCCTGTGGTTATTCTGGCCGGACGGCCATACCATTTAGACCCGGAGATTAATCATGGAATCAATAAATTGATCTGTGATCTGGGGGCAACGGTGATCACTGAGGATTCTGTTTCCGATATGGCACATAAGGTAGAAACAAAGGTATTGAATCAGTGGATGTATCATTCCAGAATGTATGCCGCAGCACAATATGTGGCCGATGAAAATGATGCAAATATTAATCTGGTGCAGCTGGTATCCTTTGGCTGTGGTGTCGACGCAATCACAACAGACGAGGTTAGGAGGATTCTGGAGGAGAACGGAAAGATTTATACACAGATTAAGATCGATGAGATTACGAATCTTGGAGCAGTGAAAATTCGCTTGAGAAGTTTGTTTGCAGCAACCGGACAGAAAGGAGAAAAGTAGGGCATGAGTGAGAGAAATGAGCAGCCTGTAGCAGCAGGTATGGGATGCGTTGTCGATACGGCAGAACGTGTGGAATTTACCAGGGAAATGAAAAAGGATTACACGATTCTGATTCCGGATATGCTGCCGGTACATTTTAAGCTGCTGCGCAATATTTTTACACAGCAGGGTTATCGGGTCGGCCTGTTGAAAAATACCGGCCGGCGGGTGGTGGACACAGGATTGAAATATGTTCACAATGATACCTGTTATCCTGCACTGCTGGTAATCGGACAGATGATTAGTGCCCTGCAAAGCGGTAAATATGATGTCAATAAGGTGGCATTGATGATTACGCAGACAGGAGGAGGCTGCCGGGCGTCCAATTATATTCATCTGCTCAGAAAAGCATTGCAGAAGGCGGGATTAGGTCAGGTGCCTGTGATTTCATTGAATCTATCCGGCTTAGAGAGTAACAGTGGGTTTAAGCTGACATTGGAAATGATCTATCAGGCACTAATCGGGCTGACTTATGGAGATTTGTTTATGCTCCTGAAAAACCAGGTGCGCTCCTATGAAGTGAATCCCGGAGTTGCCGATGAATTGATTGCCAAGTGGGTGAAAGAGCTGTCCAACCAGTTCAGACAGAGAAAAGGCTATACCCCAAAGGGCGTAGAGAGAAACATGAAGGCAATCGTGGAGGATTTTGCCGCAATTCCGGTTAACAGGATAAAGAAAACCAGAGTCGGCATTGTCGGTGAGATATATGTCAAATATTCTTCGATGGCCAATAATGATTTGGAAAATTTTCTGGTGGAACAGGACTGTGAGGTCATGGTTCCGGGTGTTATGGGATTTATGATGTTTAAGATTGATAACCGGATTGAGGATATTAATCTCTATGGAGGCAATGCGGCAAAGAAAAAGGTAGTACAGGCATTAATGAAATATTGTGAAATGCTGGAAAACCTCTTATATGAATCCGTGTCCAAGTACAGTGATTTTATGCCGCCGTCAAAATATGCCCACATTAAAGAACTGATAAAAGGCGTAGTCGGACTGGGTAATAAGATGGGCGAGGGCTGGCTGTTGACAGCAGAAATGCTAGAGCTTTGCCAATGCGGTTTTGGCAATATTATCTGTGCACAGCCGTTTGGCTGTCTGCCGAATCATATTGTGGGAAAAGGCATGATTCGCAAGGTGAAGGAAATCTATCCACAGGCGAACATTGTACCGATTGATTATGATCCGGGAGCAACAAAGGTGAATCAGGAAAACCGCATTAAGCTGATGCTGTCTGTGGCGAGAGAGGAAACGGAATAGAAAATATATGTTTAGAATCTGGGGAAAACTAATCAGAGAAAATAGGCTGCTAAGAGATATGGTAGTGGAGATTGAAGACGATAAACTTTCACGGACCAAAAAGGTATATCAGGCATTAGATGAAATTTGTTATGAATTTGATTTGGCAAAACCGATCTGGCTGGAAAAGAATAAAAAAGAGTTTATCCGATATGCACGGACCCGATTCACAAAGGATAGTTTTATTGAGGACATCGATTTTGATTATCTCGATTTTCAGGTGATTGAAGAGAGCGATTAGATGGCGCTCAAATCACAAATTAAAAACATTACTGTCACATTTTAGTCACAAAACATTGATAGGATATGAAGCATAGGATAACAAGATAAGTTATTCCAAGCTTGAGTAAAGTGAGAAAGGCAGGTTTTGGTTATGGAAGATAACAATAATAATATGAATCGGGAATCCGGGTCGATGTATCATTACGGAAGGAATGAAAGTCCATACAGCAGAGAAGACATATCCGGAAGAACGATATCCGGAGAGGAAACGACAGCTTCGGGGAACGCACAGGCTCGGAATGAGTATAATCAAAATGCTAATCCGTACAGCCAGGACGGCATAAATGGACAGGGAATGTATGCGGAGAATAATTTTACTGCACCAGAGCCTGAGAAAAAGAAAAGAAAAAAAATGAAAAAGGCGAGAAAATCCACAGGGAACGGAAAAGGCAGAAAGGTTGCAGGATTTATCGCTTCGGCAGCCGCTTTCGGTCTCATTGCCGGTGCGGTGATGGTCGGAGTGAATGCCATTGGCAATAGAGTACTTGGAATTGACCGCAAGACCGCTCAAATTGCAACCGTGACCGCCAAGGACCCGGTAGAACAGACAATAGATTACAATGAGCCTGTGGCAGATGTAGCGGAGAATGTAATGCCGTCAATTGTGTCGATTACGAATACCTCTGTCCAGACTGTCCGCTCATGGTTTCAGTCCTATGAACAGGAAGTAACCGGTTCCGGTTCGGGGATTATTATCGGGCAAGATGATGATAAGATATTAATCGTCACGAACAACCATGTTATTGACGGTGCCAAGGAGATTACAGTGGCCTTTTGTGATGAAACTGCTGTGGCAGCAACAGTTAAAGGCGCAGATGCAACAGCAGATTTGGCCGTGCTGGAGGTTCAGATTAAGGACATGGAAGCCGACACGCTGAGCAAGATTAAAGTGGCAGCGCTTGGTTCTTCCGATTCGTTGAGAGTCGGTCAGACGGCCATTGCCATTGGAAATGCACTTGGTTATGGACAATCGGTAACAGTCGGTTATATCAGTGCGGTAGACCGGGAGGTCGATTTGGAGGACAAAACAATGACCATGCTGCAGACGGATGCAACGATTAATCCGGGTAACAGCGGCGGTGCACTGTTAAATGCAAAGGGCGAAGTTATCGGTATTAATACGGTTAAATATGTGGACAGTACGGTAGAGGGTATGGGATATGCCATTCCGATTTCTTCTGCTATCCCGATTATCAATGATTTGATGAATCAGGAAGTGATTGCTGAGAAGGAGCAGGGATATCTTGGCATCCGTGGCAAAGAGCTTACGGAAGAGTATACACAGGGGCTCAATATGCCAAAGGGTGTATATGTAATTAAGATTGTCGAGGGTTCGCCGGCAGATGAGTGCGGATTAAAGGCCGGTGATATTATCACCAAATTTGCAGACCGTGATGTCAGCACAATGGAGACCTTGCAGCAGATTTTGTCTACGAAAAAGGCCGGCCAGGAGATTCAGATGGTCGTACAGCGCAACAATGAAAAAGGCGAGTATGAGGAAGTTACGATAACCGTTAAGCTGGGGGCCAAAAAGGATATGCCGGACACTTCGGAAGAGGAAGAGACTGTAGATGAGGATAGTCAAAATCAGAATCCACAGCAACAGTATCCGGAAGATTTTTTTGATGATTTTTACCGTTATTTCGGGGAATAGATAAGTAACCGTTGATAAAAGATATGTTGTCAAGAAAAAAAGGTTGACAACATATCTTTTTTTGTATATACTAGCCTTTGTTGGTGTAAAGAAAAAATACTTTACGCAGATAACGAATGAAAGTGTGTCTTTGAAAAGGTGTGGGTACATGGAAAAAATGGTCAGGCAGGCATTGTTGTATGATTTTTATGGAGAGCTTTTAACAGAGCATCAAAAATCCATTTATTCCGATATTGTACTGAATGATTTGTCCTATTCAGAGGTCGCAAGGGCAGAGGGAATCAGCAGACAGGGGGTATTTGACCTGGTGAAGCGGTGCGACAGGATTTTGGAAGACTATGAGAGCAAGCTTCTGCTGGTGGAGAAATTTTTAAATACCAAGAACAGAGTCAGCCGGATTTATGATCTGGCCGCCAAACTCAAGGAACTGACCAATGAGGAGGAGCTTTTGAAGGGAATCAGTGAGATTGAGGAGCTTTCAAAGGCGATATACGAGAGCTATTGAGTGAATGTTGTAATGGGAGGATTGGTATGGCATTCGAAAGTTTATCGGATAAATTACAGAACGCATTTAAGAAACTCCGAAGTAAAGGAGCTTTGACCGAGGCTGACGTAAAAGAAGCCATGAAAGAAGTAAAGCGTGCACTTTTGGAGGCAGATGTTAATTTCAAAGTGGTAAAACAGTTTATCAATGCGGTCAGTGAACGCGCGGTAGGTGAGGACGTACTGAAGGGATTGAATCCCGGACAGATGGTGATTAAGATTGTCAAGGAAGAAATGGATAAGCTGATGGGGTCCGAGACCACCGAGATTAAGCTGCTGCCCTCTAATGAGGTGACTGTCATTATGATGTGTGGCCTGCAGGGTGCAGGTAAGACAACTACCGTGGCTAAGCTTGCCGGCAAGTACAAGGAAAAAGGCAAAAAATGTCTCCTGACAGCCTGCGACGTGTATCGTCCGGCGGCAATCAAACAATTGGAGATTAACGGTGAGAAGCAGGGAGTTCTGGTTTTTACGATGGGAGAACAGAATTCGCCGGTAGATATCGCCAAGGCGGCAGTTGAGCATGCGGCGAAGAACAATATACAGATTGTATTCCTCGATACAGCAGGACGCCTTCACATTGATGAAGCCATGATGGAGGAGCTGAAGCAGATTAAAGAAAATGTATCGGTGACCTATTCGATTTTGACGGTAGATGCCATGACCGGACAGGATGCGGTAAATGTGGCGGTAAATTTTGATGAGCAGATAGGAATTGACGGGGTTATCCTGACCAAGCTCGACGGAGACACCCGTGGCGGTGCTGCACTGTCGATTAAGGCGGTTACCGGAAAGCCGATTTTCTATGCCGGCATGGGTGAGAAGCTTTCGGATTTGGAACAGTTTTATCCGGACCGCATGGCCAGCCGGATACTGGGCATGGGTGATGTGGAGTCTCTGATTGAGAAGGCGCAGAATGCCATTGACGAAGAGAAGGCAAAGGAAATGGAACAGAAAATGAGAAAGGCTTCCTTTGACTTCAACGATTTTTTGGACAGTTTGGACCAGATGGAAAAAATGGGTGGTATGCAGGATATGCTTTCTATGATTCCGGGAATGGGTAACCAGATAAAAAATGTGGAGATTGATGAAAAACAGATTAACCGGCCCAAGGCAATCGTCCTCTCGATGACAAAGGAAGAGCGGGCAAATCCGGCGATCATTAATCCAAGCCGCAAGAAGAGAATTGCTGCGGGGGCAGGAGTAGAAATCAGTGAAGTGAACCGTCTGATAAAACAGTTTGAGCAGATGAAGAAAATGATGAAGCAGATGTCCGGTATGTTTGGCGGAAAACGCAATAAGCGTTTCCGGATGCCGTTTGGCTTCTAGCAGGAAATGAACAAGATGTAAAAACCGTAAGGTTTGGACATATAAATAATCAGCAGTACTTTTGTACAGGATATAAAGGAGGTGAGAATACAGTGGCAGTAAAGATGAGATTAAAGAGAATGGGATATAAGAGGCATCCTTTCTATAGAGTGATAGTAGCAGATGCGCGTTCTCCAAGAGACGGCAGATTTATTGAGGAAATTGGTACTTATGATCCTAATCAGGAGCCGAGTGTAGTAAAAATCGATGCGGAAGCAGCTAAGAAATGGTTAGCTAACGGTGCTCAGCCGACAGATACTGTTGCCCGTCTTTTGAAGCAGGCAGGAATTGAGAAGTAGGACTTGGAGGTTATTCGGAATGAAGGAATTAGTAGAAGTAATAGCAAAGTCCCTGGTTGATCACCCTGAAGAGGTTGAGGTTGTCGAGACCTCAAAAGATGATGTCGTATATATTGAGCTTAAGGTTGCCCAGGACGATATGGGTAAGGTAATCGGTAAGCAGGGTAGAATTGCAAAATCTATCCGTACAGTTGTAAAAGCAGCTGCTTCAAAGGGTGATAAAAAGGTAGTTGTGGATATCAAATAATATTTGAATGCCCGAAAGGTAAACCACAGATTTTAACGATAAAGTCTGTGGTTTATATGTTTTTACGGAGGAGACGAATAGCGTAATGGAAGAGAATTTGTTGCAGATCGGCGTAATTACATCTACGCACGGAATAAAAGGCGAGGTAAAAGTATTTCCCACTACAGATGACAATAACCGGTTTAAGAAGCTTAAGGAGTGCTATATTGAATACGAGGGGAAAATGCTCCCGGTTATGGCAGACGGCTGCCGCTTTTTCAAAAATATGGTGATATTGCGGTTTGAAGGGATAGAGAACATCAACGATGTTGAGAGATATAAGAAATGTAAGCTCTTTGTGGACAGGGAGCATGCGGTAAAGCTGGAAGCAGATGAATATTTTATCGCGGATTTAATCGGTGCCGAGGTGGTCAGGGAAGACGGCAGTCTGTTAGGCCGTCTGACCGAGATTCTTTCTACAGGTGCAAATGACGTCTATGTTGTAAATGGTACAGAAGGTAAAGAATGGCTGCTGCCGGCGATTAAGGACTGTATTTTGAATGTCGACATGGAGGCCGGAAGGATTACCGTGCGGTTGATGAAGGGAATGGAAGAATAGACGGAGGACATACCTTATGTATTTTCATATCATGACATTATTTCCGGAGATGGTCATCGAGGGGCTTTCTACCTCCGTTATCGGACGGGGGATAAAGAACGGTTATATTTCTGTGGAAGCCGTTAATATACGCGATTTTGCTGATAATAAGCACGGACAGGTAGACGATTATCCTTACGGGGGTGGCGCGGGCATGGTCATGCAGGCGGGACCGGTTTATCGGACGTGGCAGCATGTGGTGTCGGAAATCGAACAGCGCAAAAAAAGGGAAGACAACCGTAATCTGCTGGTAACAGAAGAAAACAATCGGGCAGAAGCGGGGACGGAACAAAGACAGCCCAGAGTGGTTTATATGACACCGCAGGGCAGAGTGTTTAATCAGTCCATAGCCCGTGAACTGGCCAAGGAGGAGGATTTGATACTGCTATGCGGTCATTATGAGGGAGTTGACGAACGGGTTTTGGAAATGATTGTGACAGATAACCTCTCCATTGGAGATTATGTGTTGACAGGCGGGGAGCTGCCTGCTATGGTAGTGGTAGATGCCGTTTCACGGCTTGTACCGGGAGTGCTGAACAATGATGCCAGTGCGGAGTTTGAAACTTTCCATGACAATCTGCTGGAATATCCGCAGTATACCAGACCGGAACGGTTTATGGAAAAAAGCGTTCCGGAGGTGCTGCTGAGCGGTCATCACCAGAGGATTGAAGACTGGCGGCGGGAGCAGTCAATCAAGAGAACAAGAGAAAGAAGACCGGATTTACTTGACGGGGAATCGGGGCATGCGCAGGATTGAATGCTGCTGCGGATAGCGGAGAATGAGGTGATAGAATGGAAATGGGTGGATTCGGGTATGAAAAGCCCAAACTGGTGGAAATTGCAGAAAAGATATATTCCTGCAAGTCGGAAAAGGAACGTCTGGAATTAGAACTGGATACAGAAAAATTTCATCAGCGTTATATTCCGCAGAGAAAAGAGCTTATCAGGGAACGCTTCTTTTCCCATTTGCCGCTGGTCATTCTTTTGAGCTTAGCAGTAGTGGTGTCTTTTGTGATGCTGACAAAGGCAGTGGTGGATTCTGAATTTGCAAGCGGCAATACAGCTTTGATTTTGGCCGCACTCGTACTTGTTTTTGGCGGTTATGCCGATGTGAAATTTATCATCATGGAGCTTCATATGCTGACGCTTTTGCGCATCAGTGTCAACGATGAGCGGGCTTTGCGCTATGCGGCAAAGCATGATATTAACACTTTCCAGAATGACGAGATACGTTCAAAGGAAAAAATTGAACTGCTGGAGGGGCAGATTGCCGCACTGGATAGGAAGCTTGTTGAGCTTGCGGCGGAGCA
This sequence comes from Clostridium sp., assembly GCA_023666975.1. The sequence continues at coordinate 22,911 of JAMPAW010000002.1, read as the reverse complement.
GAAGCAGTTTATGGAGGAGCAGAGAGCGGCGGAGAGTGCAGCAAAGCGTGTGGGGCAGGGAAAACCTGCTGCGGAAAAGGAGGACAGCGCTTCGGAGGTTGCAGGAGGATTTTCACTGAAGGCAGAGAGTGTGGGAAGTCAGGATGCCCTTATGCTCCATGAGTATTACTGCAATGAAGAAATCTATATTCAGGGCAAGCTGCTGGAGCTTGAGGCGAGAGTAGAAAAGACCAATAAGGAAATCGTGGAGATTGATGACAATATTCAGACAATTAAGACGCAGCTTTTGATTGCCATCATTGTCTATGTGCTCATTGCCATTGTACAGAGTGCATTTTCCGGAATGCTGTCGTTGATTACCAGCGTGCTCTGCGTAAGCTTTAGCTTGAGCTATGTTTTTTACTTTGAGCGCAAATGTATGCGGCCGATACTGCTTTATCTGGTAGAGCATGACAGCAAGCTGGTGGCGGAGTATGCGTTTTGCAATGATATGGTTCCCGTGCGCAATAAACGGCAGGAGCTGCTTGAGATGATTGAACAAAATAAGCGTGAGCTGGAAGAGATTAAGCGCAAAAAGCAGGAAATCGTATTTTAAAGGGATAAAGTACCGCAATACGGGGAAATTTTCAAATAAATCATGTATTTTTACTTGCTTTTTCGGATAAGGTGTGTTACATTAAATGAGTTGTGAATTTGCGAAGAGCAATGCACATAATCATGAGATGGTCCTCTGCAGGTTACCCGTAAAATATCCTGCAAGAACGTTTTATATTCTAAGGAGGTTCGTGATGAACGATATTATTAAAAACATTGAAGCTGCCCAGATGAAGGCGGAGGTTCCTGAATTTAACGTAGGCGATACCGTTAAGGTTTCTGCTAAGGTAAAAGAGGGAAACAGAGAGAGAATTCAGGTGTTTGAAGGTATTGTGATTAAGCGTCAGGGAGGAAGCAGCCGCGAGACCTTTACCGTTCGCAAGAATTCAAATGGTGTCGGTGTAGAAAAGACATGGCCGTTACATTCTCCGATTGTTGAGAAGATTGAGGTTGTCAGACGTGGTAAAGTCAGACGTGCCAAATTGTACTATCTGCGTGACAGAGTAGGAAAGGCAGCAAAGGTAAAAGAATTAGTAAAATAATCTTTGGAATGAAGGGGCTGGAGTAATTAGACTTACTCTAGCCTTTACTACTATTATTGTGGTGCTGAACAATACATTTTCAAAATGCTGACAGGATAAAGGAGGACACATGAGACGTCGGAGGAGATACCGGAGCAGCTATGACCGAAAAGAATTTGATGTAAAGGATTTTTTGTCCGAGGTTGGCCAATGGGCACTTTCCATACTAATTGTGATGATTCTCGCATATAGCATTGTAACCTTTGGCATACAGACGGTAACGGTGACGGGCAGAAGCATGAATCCGGCACTGGATAACCAGGACATTGTGCTGCTCAATAAAAGTGCTTATACCTTTGGCAGTCCGGAGCGGTATGATATTGTTGCCTTCAAATTAAAGGAGGAAAATGACGGATATTTTAATATTAAGCGCATTATCGGTTTGCCGGGAGAGACGATACAGATAAAGAACGGACATGTTTTTATTAATGGCAGTGCCCTGACCAATCTTCCCTTTGAGGACCTGATTATGACAGAGGGTCTGGCCGTGGAGGAGATTTTGCTCGGCGAGGGGGAATATTTTGTTATGGGAGATAACTGCAATAACAGCGAGGACTCACGATACGTTAACATCGGAAATATATCGGAAAAGGAAATCAGCGGCAGGGTCTTTTTCCGCATTTCCCCCAGAAGTGAATTTGGATTTGTAAAATAGAGGAGAGAATAATGAATATTCAATGGTATCCCGGTCATATGACAAAAGCAAAACGAATGATGCAGGAAAATATCAAATTAATTGATATTGTGGTGGAACTGTTAGACGCCCGTATTCCTCTGTCCAGCCGCAATCCGGATATCGATTCGCTGGCAAATAATAAATTTCGGCTGGTTTTGCTGAATAAATGTGATTTGGCCGATGCGGAAATCAACGGACAATGGGAAAACTATTTCAAGGAAAAGGGAATAACCGTGATGACAATCAATGCCAGGTCCGGGCAGGGAATGAAATCGATCACAGCCCAGATTCAGGAAATCTGCAAGGAGAAGACGGAGAGGGACAGAAAACGCGGTATTATGAACAGACCGATTCGGGCAATGATTGTAGGTATTCCGAATGTGGGTAAATCCACGTTTATTAATTCCTATGCCAAAAAGGCATGTACGAAGGTTGGCAATAAGCCGGGAGTGACGAAGGGAAAACAGTGGATTAAAATCAATAAAAATGTGGAATTGCTCGACACACCGGGAATTTTGTGGCCGAAGTTTGAAGATGAGCTGGTCGGAGAACATCTGGCATTTATCGGCTCTATCAATGATGAAATTTTACAGAGAACGGAGCTTGCCTGTCGATTGATTGATTTTTTAAGCAAAAGTTATCCGGGTACTCTGGCGCAGCGATACCAGGCAGATGAAGAGTCAAAGCCCGGTGAAGTCTTAGCGGATATCGCCCGGAACCGCGGCTGTCTGCTGAAGGGACAGGAATTAGATTACGAAAAGGCTTCAGGTATACTGTTAGAGGAATTTAGAAACGGCAAATTGGGCAGAATTTCTGTAGAACGGCCGCAGTAAGGGTTTTGATTTGCCTCTGGCGGTTTGCCGCCTGAAGGATAAGGAGTTGACAGATATGGCTAAGAAAATCAAGGAAGAAGATGTGAGTATTATAAGAGAGATAATCGGAATGTTGATTTATATAGCGTTTCTGGTGTTTGCAATATGGGTGATTATTACCTTTGTTGGACAGCGCACAACGGTAAGTGGAGATTCGATGAACAATACTTTAGAAGATGGGGATAATCTTTGGATTGATAAGTTGTCCTATCATTTAAAAGACCCGGAGCGATTTGACATTGTGGTGTTTCCCTATCAGGACAGCAAGGTGTACTATATAAAGAGGATCATCGGTCTGCCGGGTGAAAAAATCAGAATTGATGAGGAAGGGGTTATCTATGTAAACGGAACGCCTCTTGATGAGGATTACGGTCTGGAGACGATAAAACCGAGTATGATTGGCAGAGCCGGAAAGGATATCATTCTCGGAGAGGACGAATACTTTGTTATCGGGGATAACCGCAATGACAGCAAGGACTCCCGGTTCGAGGAGGTAGGAAATATCCGGCGTGATGAACTGAAGGGAAAAGCGGCAATCCGAATTTGGCCGTTGGGTAAATTTGGTAAGATAGAATAGGATTAGGAGAAACGAGATGAAAAAGGACAGGACTGAGAAGAAGCAGGAAGAGGCGGAAAAGAAAAAAGGCGATGAGGAAAAAAGAGAAGAGGAACAAGAGCAGCCGGTAAATTTAAAAAAGGAAATACTGGAAACGGTGATTTATATTCTCTTTGTTTTTGCTTTAGTATGGGTGACGGTTAACTATGTGGGGAACAGAACCGTTGTCGACGGCGATTCGATGTATGATACATTGAGTGACGGAGATAATTTGATTGTCAGCAGAATATCCTATCTTCTGGGAGAACCGGAGCGTTTTGACATTGTGATTTTTCCGGTAGACGATGAGGAGACTTATTATATCAAGCGCATTATCGGTTTGCCGGGAGAAACGGTACGCATTGACGAGGACGGGATAATCTATATTAATGAGAAGCCGCTGCAGGAGAGCTATGGCTATGAGACGATTGCGCTGAACCGAATCGGGAGGGCAAGAGAGGGTGTCACTTTGGGTGATGACGAATATTTTGTTATGGGCGACAACCGCAATAACAGCACAGATTCCCGGACTGAGGAAGTAGGAAATATTGAACGGGAGCGCTTGAAGGGAAAGGCGGTACTGCGGATATGGCCATTGTCTTCTTTTGGAAAAATTGATTGATTTTTTGACAAATGGCGATGAGGAGAATTTGGAATGGGGATAAATGAGATTAAGGAAGTGTTAAAAACGGCAGATTTGGATGCCCTTCGGGAGCTGATACCGCAGTTTGAGGACGACCAAAGAGTGGGAGTGATAAAGCTTGTGGCTTCCGCCAAAAAGCGTCTGGAAAATTTTGAGGCGGAAAAGCAGCGCACCGATGAGATGAAGGAGTATGAACGAAAATACGAAAAATGCCGATATATATGTGGAATAGATGAGGTGGGAAGAGGTCCGTTGGCAGGACCGGTAGTGGCAGCTGCCGTGATTCTTCCGAAAGATGAGGACATTTACTATTTAAATGATTCCAAACAGCTTACAGCGAAGAAGCGAAAAGAGCTTTATGATATCATTATCGAAAAGGCCGTTGCGGTCGGAATTGGATTTGCCGATGAAAAGCGCATTGATGAGAAGAATATACTACAGGCAAATTATGAGGCGATGCGCATGGCTATCGGTAAACTTTCCGTGACGCCGGATATCTTGTTAAATGATGCCGTGACAATACCCGGTGTGGAGATACCGCAGGAACCGATTATCAAGGGGGACGCCAAAAGCGTATCGATTGCTGCGGCCAGTATTGTGGCTAAGGTTACCAGAGACGCCTATATGGTGGATATGGATAAGGTATATCCGGGATACGGTTTTGCGGAGAATAAGGGGTACGGAAGCGCGAAGCATATTGCAGCATTAAAGGAACTTGGTCCGTGTGATATACATAGAAGAACCTTTATCGGTAATTTTCTGTAGCTGAATATTAGCCATGAGCAAAACTCTGTTTTCTCAACTATCCGTTGTACAATGATGAGTTTTGCTCATGACTAGCTAAATATCAGATGGGAGGGGGATTGTCATGCATATAGGAGAAAGGTTATTTGGTGGATATGATACACATTTACAGGAGAATGTAAGGTCAGAAAATGTCAAAGGAACAGAGCAGATTAGTCAGACACAGCCCTCGGCAGACATATCGGCATTAAGAGAAGGTGCAGTCTTTAACGGAGAGATTCTGGATATTGTTGGAGAAAAGGTCACAATTGCTTTGGAAAATCAGGCAAATCTCAGTGCAAGGCTGCAGGGTGATGTAAGTCTGGGTGTAGGCGACCAGCTTCTTTTTGCAGTGAAAGAAAACAATGCCAGTCAGATTTTGATTAAACCACTGTTTGATTCCCTGTATAGTGCCCAGACGCAGGTTTTGGAAAAGGCATTGGATGCAGCGGGTCTGTCTCCGACAGAGAAAAATTTTACTGCGGCAAAGGAACTGATGGAAGCCGGAATGCCTGTGGATAAGGCAGGACTTGTCAGGATTTTATCTCAAAGCATGAAATATCCGGAAGCCTCGATGCAGACATTGGTTTCCCTTAATAAAATGAATATTCCGGTAACAGAGGCAAATATCGCACAGTATGAGCGTTACCAGAGTTACAGCCATCAGTTGAGTGGTGATATCGGTCAGGCGGCAGACAGCATGGCCTCTTTTGCGGAGGCATTTCCTGTGGGAACACAGGCTTCTGTTTTGCTGTCGACGGCAGGAGAGATACTGGATATGTTTATGCAGGACATACCAGCTCCTAATGCTGAAGGGGAGATGACAGGCGAAGCAGCGGCCGAAGGGAATGAAAATATCGGCGGGCAGGCTGTGGAGAATGAGGACATTGGTGAACGACAGGCTGTGGAGAATGAGAATATTGGTGAGCGGGCTGCCGGAAAGACGGAGACAGTTGTTTCCGAAGAGAATCGTAATGAACAGGCGGCAAAGCTTACTGCCGATACAAGGGGAAAAGCCATTGGAGAAGAAATGCAGAATGCAGACAGGCAGTCGGTGAAAATATCAGCACAGGAGACTGCCGAACAAGCGGAAGGAACCGTCGTGAAGCCAGCAGGCAAACAGACGGACACCGATGCAATAGACAATGAGCAGGGGTTAAAAACCGGTGAGCAAAAAGAAGCCGTAGGAAACCAGCAGCTTGCAGGCTTTGCCGAAAAAGCAGGGCTATCCAGAGAAGAAGCGGCAAACCTTACCAATATTTTGCAAAAAGCGGGACTTTCCAGAGAAGACATTGCAGATATTCAAAGGCAGGCAGATTCTCCGGAGCAAATTCTCAAAGACATTACACAGGCATTGACGGGTGCGAATGCAGGTGACGCGGCGGTGAGAGAATTTTTGCAGTCCAATGAATTTAAAAAAATGTTTTCCGATATGATAAAAAAAAGCTGGGCGCTTAATCCCAAGGAGATGAAAGACCCAAAAGAAATTGATGATCTTTACGACAGGATAATGAAGCAGAGCAAAGGTTTTGAGGATACAGTTGCAGCCAAGGGTGGCGACGCAAAAGGTTTTCATCAAAACCTTCAGAATATGCGGCAGAATATGCAGTTTATGGAACAGCTGAATAATCAGATGATATATGCACAGATGCCGTTGAAATTATCAAATCAGAATGCCAATTCAGAATTGTATGTCTATGCAGATAAGCGCAAGCTGATGGAGAAAAAAGATGGTATCAGCGTTATGCTGCATTTGGATATGGACCATTTAGGCATGACGGATATCAAAGTCACGCTGACTGGTTCTAATGTCAATGCCAGATTTTATCTGAATGACCAACAGAGTGTGGATATTGTTGCCAATAATATGGGACAGCTGGCAAAGCAGCTGGCAGACAGAGGTTTTTCACTGACCAATGAAGTGGTAAAGCGGCAGGCACAGGAATCCATCAATAAGGTGGTAGATGAAATTGTGGACGAGAATGCGGAGAGGAGCATTAAGCGATATACCTTTGATGCCAGAACCTGACAGGATTTAGAATAGACAGGAGGGGATAGTATGCCATCAAGCAAACCGGAAAAGAAGAAAAAAGCAGTGGCTCTGACTTATGATCCGACAAATCAGGCACCGCAGGTGGTTGCTTCCGGTCAGGGAGTGGTTGCAGAAAGAATTATTGAAAAAGCAAAAGAAGCGGACGTGGCAACATACAAAGACGAAGGACTTACCGACACATTGTTAAAGCTGGAGGTTGGTGATATGATTCCGCCGGAGTTATATGGAGTAGTGGCAGAAATCCTTGTATATGTTGATAAGATGGATAAGATAAAGAGTAAAATCAGCCGATGAGTAGTCCGAAAGACGGAAATGAGGTTTTATGATAGAAGAGGATAATAAAAGGCAGCTGGGGGCAAGGATAGAACGGCTGGTAAAAGCTTACCTTACGGACCACGGATTTGTGATTTTGGAAATGAATTACCGCTGCAGGCAGGGTGAAATTGATATTATTGCCAAAGAGGGCGATTATTATGTGTTTGTTGAGGTAAAGTACCGCAATTCTGGAAAATATGGATTTCCGGCAGAGGCTGTGGGAACATCAAAGCAAAAGCGTATCTCACGGGCGGCACAGCATTATCTGTATCATCAGGGATTAGGGGAATTTACCCCCGTGCGCTTCGATGTGGCAAGTGTATTTGGCGATGAGATTACTTATCTGCGGAATGCGTTTGACTTTAGGAATCATATTTAAGGGAGTTTATCTATGGAATTACAGTATATCAATGAATCGAAAACCTGCAGAGTGGTGGAGGGAAACGGAATACCCTACATAACTTTCCCTAAGCTTTCCCGGTATGAAGACGATATGATACATGGCTTTTCTACCCGGTTGGGTGGAGTCTCAACGGAATATCTGGCATCGATGAATCTCAGTTTTTCAAGAGGGGATAATCGGGAAAATGTCATGGAAAATCATCGGCGGTTTGCAGCGGCATTAGGTTATGATGAGAAGAAACTCGTTTTTTCTGATCAGGTTCACTCGACCCGTTTTCAACGGGTGACCAAGGAGGACTGCGGAAAGGGGATTGTCAGGGACAGTGATATTAAAGAAATTGATGGTCTTGTCACAGATGAGCCGGGAGTCCCTATTATTACGTTTTATGCCGATTGCGTGCCGCTTTTTTTCTATGACCCGGTAAAAAAGGTGATTGCCATGGCACACTCCGGATGGCGGGGCAGTGTGGAGAGAATCGGGGCTAAGATGGCAGCTTATATGGAGCAGGAATATGATTGTAAAAGTGAGGATATCCTTTGTGCTATCGGTCCGTCCATCTGCCAGCGCTGCTATGAGGTCAGTGAAGATGTTGCCGGGAAGTTTATGGAAGAGTTTGGTTACGGCAAGCCTTGGGAGATACATGGTGGGGAACAAGCCGGCTGTGCACCCGATGATTTGCTGTGGGCGAAAGCAGACGGGAAATATCAGTTAAACCTTCATCGCGCATGCGAAATCGCATTGCTAGAGGCAGGAATCAGGAGAGAAAATCTTGACGTGACGGATTTATGTACGTGCTGTAATCCGCAGTTTTTCTATTCTCACAGAGCCAGTCAGGGAAAAAGGGGAAACCTTGCGGGAGTGATGATGATTAAGGAGAATGGTTGAGATCATCATGACCGGTAACACAAGAATAAAAAATGATTGTTTAGGACAAGGAGGATAAATATGATTAACACATTGGTAAAAAAAATTGAGGCATTAAATGCTCCGGTAGTGGTCGGATTGGACCCGATGCTTTCTTATGTACCAGACCACATTCAAAAAAAGGCATTTGAAGAGTATGGAGAAACTCTGGAAGGCGCTGCGGAGGCGATCTGGCAGTTTAATAAAGCGATTGTGGATGCCGTCTACGACTTGATTCCGGCGGTGAAACCTCAGATTGCCATGTATGAGCAGTTTGGAATACCGGGACTGGCTGCATTTGCCAAAACCTGTGATTATTGTAAGGATAAAGGTCTGGTGGTGATTGGCGATATCAAGAGAGGGGATATTGGTTCGACTTCGGGAGCTTATGCCGCAGGTCATTTGGGAATGGTACAGGTGGGAAGTAAAAAATATTCCGTTTTTTCGGAAGATTTTGTGACCGTGAACCCATATCTCGGAACGGACGGGGTAAAGCCGTTTATTGATGTCTGTAAACAGGAGAATAAAGGGATTTTTGTACTGGTTAAGACGTCCAATCCGTCTTCAGGCGAATTTCAGGACAAGCGGATAGACGGAACGCCGCTCTATGAGCTGGTGGCGAGAAAGGTTGTCGAATGGGGCGAGGAATGCATGGGTGATACTTACAGCAATGTGGGCTGTGTAGTCGGTGCAACTTATCCGGAGATGGGCAAGACACTGCGTAAAATGATGCCGAAGGCCTATATTTTGGTGCCCGGCTATGGTGCTCAGGGAGGCAAAGCAGAGGACTTAGTGCACTATTTTAATGCAGACGGATTAGGGGCAATTGTCAACTCGTCAAGAGGAATCATTGCCGCCTACAAGCAGGAGAAGTATGCAAAATTTGGAGAGGAGAATTTCGCAGATGCCTCCAGACAGGCAGTGGCGGATATGATAGAGGATATTACATCGGCACTTGCAAATAATTAGGATATAGAAATAGGTAATTTCGCAATTACCTAAGGAAGAAGTATGGTGAGGAGAATAAGATGAGTGCAGTGAAAGTGGCCGCAAGGGTCAAAAGGCAGGAACAGATTGCCACGGATATTTACAGTTTGGTTTTAGAAGTGCCGGAAATTGCAGAACAGGCAGGAGCGGGGCAGTTTGTATCCCTCTACAGTGGAGACGGGGCAAATTTGCTGCCAAGGCCAATCAGTCTGTGCGAAATTAATCGCACGGAGGGAACAATTCGTCTGGTGTACCGGGTAGTGGGGAAAGGAACAAAGGAATTCGCAGCATTGGAAGGTGGAGATACCATAGCTGTGCTTGGACCGTTGGGAAACGGCTTTGCCTTAAAGGATAAACGTGCTGTTTTGATTGGCGGAGGCATTGGGATTCCACCTATGCTGGAGCTGGCAAAGGAGCTTAGCGGTGAGAAGAGTATTGTTGCAGGTTTTCGGGACGAAACCTTCCTGCTGGACGATTTAAAAAAACACGGCAGCGTTTATATAGCCAGTGAAGACGGAAAAACAGGTGTACAGGGAACGGTATTGGATGCCATAAGCGAATACGGTATTGAGGGAGATGTTATTTATGCCTGCGGACCGACGCCGATGCTTCGTGCAATTAAAGAATATGCTTTGACAAAGGGTATCGAGGCACAGCTTTCCATGGAAGAGAAAATGGCATGCGGAATCGGTGCCTGTCTGGCATGTGTCTGCAAATCGACGGAGGTGGACGGACACAGCCATGTTCATAACAAGCGGGTCTGCAAAGATGGTCCGGTATTTGATGCGAGGGAGGTGGAACTGTCATGAAGCTGTCAGTAAATATTGCGGGAATAGAATTTAAGAATCCGGTTACCGTGGCTTCGGGAACCTTTGGCTCAGGAGCAGAATACGGGGAATTTGTCGATTTGAATAAGCTGGGAGCCGTTACGACCAAAGGGGTTGCCAATGTCCCGTGGCCGGGCAATCCCACGCCAAGGATAGCAGAGACTTATGGCGGAATGATGAATGCCGTGGGGCTTCAGAATCCGGGTATTGATGTGTTTTGTGGGAGGGATATTCCGTTTCTCAGGCAGTATGATACCAGAATTATTGTAAATGTGTGTGGAAAATCTGAGGCAGACTATGTAGAGGTAGTGGAACGTCTGGCAGATGAAGATGTGGATTTGTTGGAGATTAATGTCTCCTGTCCGAATGTCAAGGAGGGGGGGATTGCTTTTGGCCAGAACCCTCAGGCGTTAGAGCAGATTACCAGAGCCGTGAAGGCCAAAGCAAAGCAGCCGATTATCATGAAGCTAAGTCCCAATGTGACTGATATAACAGAGATGGCAAAGGCGGCGGAAGCTGGCGGTGCAGATGTTTTATCATTGATTAATACGCTGACGGGAATGAAAATCGATATTCACAAAAGAAGTTTTGCACTTGCCAATAAAACAGGAGGCCTGTCGGGACCGGCAATCAAGCCGGTTGCAGTTCGTATGGTATATCAGGTGGCAAATGCCGTTGCCCTGCCAATTATCGGGATGGGCGGCATTATGAATGCTGAAGATGCCATTGAATTTATGATGGCCGGTGCCTCTATGGTATCCGTCGGTACGGCCAATTTCCATAATCCATATACGACCATGGAGATGATAGAAGGCATTGAGCGTTTTATGGAGCAAAAGGGGATAGAAGATATCCATGAGATTATCGGGTGTGTCAGATAATGGAGAATAGCGCAGCTATTTCTCCATTCGGTTAAACTCTTCCTCATCTAACAGTTCTTCAAATTTGTCTTCTGCGGCTTCCCACTCGGCGTCGGACTCGATATCGGAAAGAATGGCATTGTCTCCGTCTGACTGATAGCGGTAGAGAAAGTATTCCCCGTCTTCATAACCTTCGATTGGCTTTTGGGGCATCAAGGCAATATAAAACTGATCCTGTATCGGAAATATAGCCAGAATATCGCATTCGACTTCCTGATGGTTGTCCAAATACAGGGAAATTGTGTCCTCCGTGATGACAGTTTCGGGTTTTGTATTCATAGCATCTCCTCCTAAGAATTGATTTTTAATAAGTCGATAAATTCATTTTCTGATATTGCCCGGCTGAAGAAATATCCCTGCAGGATATCGCAGGTCTGGTCTTGCAGGATTCTCAGCTGTTCAATAGTCTCTACGCCTTCGGCGATAACGGAAATGCCGAGGTGGTGGGCAAGATTGATAATCGTACCGGCAATATAGGAATCCTTCTCATTGTCTGAGATGCCGGCAATAAACGATTTGTCAATCTTTAATGTATTAATCGGAATCTTTGTTAAATAGTTAAAGGAAGAATATCCGGTTCCAAAGTCATCAAGAGCAATCTGAATATCCATTTCCTTTATCTGGTTAATGAGAGCCAGATTATGGTCAAAATTATTCATCAATACGCTTTCGGTCAGTTCGATTTCCAAGTACTTTAGCGGCATGGAGGTCTTTTGCGGAAGCGACCGTATGACATCGATAAGGCGGTTGTTTCGCAGCTGGGCAGTGGAAACGTTGACGGAAATCTTTATCGGTTTGAATCCGGCTTCGATCAGGCGTTGGTTAAAACAGCAGGCTTCAATCAGTGCCCACTCGCCTAATTGGTCGATTAGTCCGCATTCCTCTGCTACCGGAATAAACTCATCAGGTGACACAAAGCCGACAATGGGGGAATTTAAACGCATCAAGGCTTCACAGCCGAGTATTTCACCTGTGGAGACGTCGGCCTGTGGCTGATAGAGCAGATAAATATCCTGGTTGTCAATGGCATCGCGCAGAATATCAATCAGGTCATTTTTCCGGTTGACCTCGTCCTCCATTGACGAGGTGAAAAAGGTATAGCTGTTTTTACCGGTAGTTTTGGAAGCATACATCGCAATATCCGCATTTTTCATCAGCTCGTTCAGGGACAGTCCGTTTTGTGGGAATAAAGCAGCACCGGCACTTAACGTGATATGGACGGTTTCGTCTTCTAATACAAACGGGTGGGAGGCGATAGAAACTAAAGTTTCCAAAAATTCTTCCAATTCCTCCTGGCTGTTTATCTGATTTCTCAAAATAACAAATTCATCACCGCCGTTTCTGGCGAGAATGTCGTCTGCATTGATGAAAGAACTCAGCTTAGAGGAGACTGCCTGCAGCAGTAAATCTCCGTAATCGTGTCCGAGCGTATCGTTGATGGATTTAAAGCCGTCTAAGTCGATAAAGATAACCGCGTGATTTTGGAAGCCTTTGCGGTTGTCGGAAAGTATCTCCTGCGCATATTTGTAAAATGCCATGCGGTTATAGAGACCGGTCAGTGCGTCCGTATATGCCAGCTTTTCGATGTCCTCATAGCTGCCCTGCAGTTCCCGCTGGCTTGTTTCCAATGCTTTACGGGATTCCACTACCTCGTTGTAGTTGGCAGAAATAATGTCCATCATCTGATTAAAATTGTTGGAAAGTGTGCCGAATTCGTCATCTCGCTCCATATTGCACTGTACGTCCAGCTGGCCGTCGGCGGCATTCTGCATTTTCTCACTGAGTTCGATAATTGGCTGCGTGTATTTGACGGCGAGGCTCCGGCTAAGCTGGCTGGATAAAATGGTTACGATAATCAGAACGACCAGCAGCAGTATCGGCAGACTGGATACAATGCTCTTGTAGGTTGACGAATCCTGTATCGTAACGTAAAGCCAGTGATAATCAGGAATAAAGGAATACCCGCAGACATAATCCATGCCGTCGGAGAATGTGCCGGGGAGAATTCTGTCATGAGAAGCTTCCCCGTTTCCCGTGCCGGAAAGCTGTTTGAGATTCTCTAACAGTTTGGTGTCTTGTGATGCAATCGTATGGCCAAACATCGGTCTTCCGTCGGCATCAATAATAAAATTTTCCTGATGTTCGGAGGTGGTAAGATAGGTGCCGAAATAGTCTATCGTAATATTGGTACGGATTAATCCGATAATGGAATCATTTACCGTGATTGGTGAGATGATATCCAATGTATCGGGAGTAAATTCGGATTGTGGAAAAACGCAGACTTCCGTATAGGAATCAACGGGCTGCTCCATAATTTCTGTCCAGTCGGACGGCGAGGCAGAAGACGAAGACAATACCAGATAGCCGTCTACATCGTAGATATAATAGTTGACCGTGTTATTGAAATCAGTGGAAATCTGCTCTATGGAATCCCTGACACTCCTGTAATTGGCTGAAGTCGTTTTAAGCAGGGTGTCCGGAGTGTTGACCTTTTCCAGCAGATAGTTTCTCAACTCATTGGTATTCGCCAGCGAGGTAGTCTCAATAATCTGTGATCTCAACTGGTTAGAAAAGGCATAGCTATAGTCATGGGCAATATTTTTGGTATTTTCCGTGTTAATCTCGGCATATTTTGTTGTAGCTGCAATGTAGGCAAAAACGGCCATCAGAATTACAGGAATTACTGCCATCAGCAGAATGGAATTTTGTAATGATTTCTTAATTGGCATATATGTAAGTCCTCTCATCGTATTTTCTAATATTATATATAATTAAATGAGATTATTCAATGTAATATCGAAAAAAAACTGTAAAATTATACAAAAAAAGAGAAAATAAATTGCAAAGTATAGTCAAAATGTGGTATAATATTTACGGTTGATAACGCTTGGACACGCGTGTTATATAAAGTAATTTAGAAAATATAAGGAGGCTATTATGTTTGGTGTATATTTCGGCAAATATTTGCAGGATAAGGGGATTTTGACGAGCGGGCAATATGAATCGATTATGTCGGACAAGGAAAACACCAGAGTTAAAATGGGACTGCTTGCCGTGGAAGCAGGGTACATGACCGAGGCCCAGGCTGAAGAAGTCAATACATTACAGCAGCTACAGGACAAGCGCTTTGGTGACATTGCCATTGAGAAAGGTTATCTGTCAGAGGACGAGGTCGGGGATTTGTTAGAGAAGCAGGGAGATGAATATCTGTTATTTGTTCAGGCTTTGATTCAACAGGATATTCTGACTTTGGAACAGGTTCAGACCGAATTGAATACATATAAGAAGACGGCACATTATACCGCACTGGATATAGAAGCATTGAAGAGTGGTGACGTTGATCGGATTGTGCCTATTTTCGTTAAGGACGGTTCGATTCCTCAGATAATGAAGGATTATGTTGCGCTTACGGCGAGAAACATTGTCCGGTTTATTGACCGTTTCTTTAGAATGGAAAAGGTAGAGCGGATTACCGATTATACGACTTCCTTTGTTGCTGCACAGGAGTTGATTGGGGATTACAAAATGTTTAGTGGATTTTGTGGTGACGGTGCAGGAATTAAGGAAATTGCGGAAGAGTTTGCCGATGAGGCGTTTGACTGCGTAGATTTAGATGCTTTGGATGCAGCGTGTGAATTCCTTAATTGTAACAATGGACTTTTTGCGCGCAAGCTAAGCGATGAGAACGTGGAAGTTGACATGTGTCCGCCGATTATGAAAAGTGAAAAGACGATTATTCGTTCAAAGGAGGATATGTTTAAAATGTCCTTTTATGTGAAAGGTTCTCCGGTGGATTTGATTCTTGGCTTGGGAACCGAATTGAGCTGACGGCACAGGACTGCGTTTATTTGTGCGTTGGAGAAGGGAAAGGAATGATACGAATATGGCAAAGATTTTAATTGTAGATGATTCAAGAACATCGAGGAAGATATTAAGAGGGATACTGGAAAGTGAAGGGTACGAGATAATCAGTGAGGCGACTAACGGTCAGGAGGGGTATGAACGTTATGTGGAGCTGAAGCCAGATGTGGTGACAATGGACATTACGATGCCTGTATTAGACGGAATTGAGGCATTGAAAAAAATCAAGACCGAATTTCCGGAGGCAAAGGTGATTATGGTTACTGCAGCAGGACAGAGAACAAAGATGGTGGAGGCAGTACAAAACGGGGCTGATGAATTTGTCAGCAAACCTTTTGAACCGGATAAGCTCAAACAGGTTATCGATAAGGTGGCAGGCTGACGGTCAGATAGCGGATTTATTCCCGCGAGCAATGAGCCAAGTGCCGTGCTTGCACGAGCATTTGGCGAATGCCGCGAGGGTCAATACCCCGCTGCTTGCAGCGCTTCAAATTCCATGCCCCGTTGCTTGCAGCGGGGTTATTGACTCCCGCAAAGCAAGGACGAACACAGTCATGTCTGCAAGAATATTTGACAGGACAGGCCGCAACTGATGAAAAGGGTTTCTCATTTTTGAGAGCCCTTTTTTATACACGAGAATCCGTCAGAAAAGAGTAGGACAAGAATATTTGACTTCACTTTCAAGTTATTATATAGTAATGTTTATGGTTATATATAAATACGAATTTATGTGGTGATACTTCAGGAGGACAAAATGAGTAAGGTAAAAAGGGTATATGTAGAGAAAAAACCGGAATACGCAGTGAAGGCAAAGGAACTGTACAATGAGCTGACAGAATATCTGGATTTAAAGCTGGAGAGAGTCAGAGTGCTGGTTCGCTATGACGTGGAGAACATATCCGACAGTACCTATGAAAAGGCTCTTAGAACCGTATTTTCCGAGCCGCCGGTAGACTTTGTGTATGAGACAACATTTCCTTATGACAAAGGAGACTATGTATTTTCCGTGGAAGCACTTCCGGGACAGTTTGACCAGAGGGCTGATTCGGCAGAACAATGTATTAAGCTGTTAAATGAAAAGGAAGAAGCTGTTGTGCGCTGTGCAGCGACTTATGTGTTGACCGGAGCGATAAGCGGGGAGGAATTTGCAAGGGCTAAGGCATATTGTATCAATCCGGTGGATTCGCGGGAAACGGACGATGAGCAGATTCCGGAGACATTAATCCAGAAATTTGAAGAGCCTGCAGATGTAGCGATTTTTGATGGTTTTAAGGATATGCAAGAGGAAGAGCTTAAGCGTCTGTATGATTCTTTGGGGCTTGCGATGACATTTAAGGATTTTCTTCATATACAGAATTATTTTGATAAAGAGGAGAACAGAGACCCTTCCGTGACGGAAATCCGTGTATTGGACACTTACTGGTCCGACCATTGCCGTCACACGACTTTTGCGACAGAGCTTACCAATGTGACCTTCGAGGAGGGATATTATAAGCAGCCGATTGAAGACACTTATCACCGCTATCTGGAGGACCGAAGGGTACTGTATAAGGACAGGGAGGATAAGTTTGTCTGCCTGATGGATATTGCGTTAATGGCAATGAAGAAGCTGCGCGCAGACGGAAAGCTGCAGGAGATGGAGGTTTCAGATGAAATCAATGCCTGTTCGATAGAGGTGCCGGTTGTCATTGACGGTGAGGAGGTAATGTATCTGATTCAGTTTAAAAATGAAACCCACAATCACCCTACAGAGATTGAACCTTTTGGCGGTGCAGCGACCTGTCTTGGCGGCTGTATCCGGGACCCGCTTTCCGGCCGTGCCTATGTGTATCAGGCAATGCGTGTAACCGGAGCAGCGGACCCTACCAGAGCACTTTCCGAAACGCTGGAGGGAAAACTGCCGCAGAGAAAATTGGTGACTACTGCGGCCGAGGGGTACAGCTCTTACGGTAACCAGATTGGACTGGCAACCGGTCTTGTCCATGAAGTATATCACCCAAATTATGTAGCTAAGCGAATGGAGATTGGCGCAGTTGTGGCGGCGGCACCGAAGAAGAACGTTAAACGGCTTACCTCTAATCCGGGCAATGTCATCGTCCTGATTGGCGGGAGAACCGGGCGTGACGGTATTGGCGGGGCAACCGGAAGCTCCAAGAAGCACACTACGCAATCCATTGACACCTGCGGTTCCGAGGTTCAAAAGGGTAATCCGCCTACCGAGAGAAAGATTCAAAGGCTGTTCCGGCGTGAGGAAGTTGCCGGTATTATCCGCAAGTGTAATGATTTTGGTGCAGGCGGAGTCAGCGTTGCCATCGGTGAGCTGGCTGACGGATTGACCATTGATTTGGATAAGGTACCCAAGAAGTATGCAGGATTAGACGGAACGGAGATTGCCATTTCCGAGTCACAGGAGAGAATGGCTGTGGTTGTAGATGAAGAAAATGTAGATAAAATGCTGGGGTATTGCAAGGAAGAGAATCTGGAGGCCGTTGTGGTTGCACGGGTGACGGAAAGCCCGCGGCTTGTCATGACATGGAGAGGCAGGGAGATTGTCAATATTGCCAGAAGTTTTATCGATACAAACGGTGCACATCAGGAGAGTGATGTGACGGTTGCGATGCCGCAAAAGGAAAAGGATTATTTTCAGCAGAACGGGGATTTTTCCGAGGGAAAAAAGGCATGGCTGGATACCCTTGCAGATTTGAATGTCTGTTCGCAGCGGGGACTGGTGGAAATGTTTGACAGTTCTATTGGTGCGGCTACCGTAGTGATGCCTTACGGCGGAAAATATCAGCTGACTCCGATTCAGACGATGATTGCCAAACTGCCTTTGGACAGAGGTAAATGTGATACCGTTACCATGATGTCTTACGGATTGGACCCGTTTTTATTAAGCTGGTCGCCGTATCACGGCGCAGTGTATTCTGTCGTACATTCGGTGGCGAAGATAGCCGCTTCCGGCGGAGACTGGAGCAAAATTTACTTTACGTTTCAGGAATATTTTAAGCGCTTAGGCTCGGATGCAAAGAGATGGGGAGAACCAATGGCGGCACTGTTAGGAGCGTACTCCGCACAGATGGGATTTGGTCTTGCATCGATAGGTGGAAAAGATTCCATGTCCGGTTCCTTTGATGACATTGATGTTCCGCCAACACTTTGCTCCTTTGCTATTGCCGTCGGCAAAGCCGGTGATGTTGTAACACAGGAATTTAAAAAAGCAGGAAACAAAATTATTGAAATCGACATTAAGCGGGACGAGTACGGACTTCCGGATTACGGGTATATGAAAGATGTATATAGTGCACTCTATGAGGATATGCAGTCCGGAAAAATCCAGTCTGCCTATGCGGTTGGTTTTGGCGGCATTGTCGAAGCGGTATCTAAGATGGGATTTGGCAACGGAATAGGCGCACAGATTGACACATCGGTTTCCCCCGGAAAAATGCTTCAGAAAAATTACGGTGCCATAATCGGTGAAGTAAAAGAAAATGATATCCGCGAGCTGACTGTTCCGGCGGCGGTTATCGGCAAAACGACAGATGACGGCTGTTTCCGTTACGGAGAGATTGTTGTGACAATGGAGGAAGCACTGAAGGCATGGACCGGTACTTTGGAAAAGGTATTTCCAACTCTCTCCGGGGTTAAACCGGAGACGGTACCCCAAAATATCTACAAGACGGATAACGTATATGTATGTAAGTCCAAAACAGCTAAACCGAAAGTGTTTATTCCGGTATTTCCGGGAACAAACTGTGAGTATGATTCGGCGAGGGCTTTTGAACGTGCAGGCGCCGAGGTGGAGACGATCGTGTTTAACAATATGACAGAGCGTGATATTTTGGATTCGGTAGATGCCTTTGCGAAGGCAATACGGCAGGCACAGATGATTATGTTTCCGGGCGGTTTTTCCGCCGGTGATGAGCCGGAGGGTTCGGCAAAGTTTATTGCGGCTGCATTCCGTAATGAGAAGCTGAAGGAGGAGGTCATGAAGCTGCTTGAGGAGAGAGACGGTCTGGCACTCGGAATCTGTAACGGTTTTCAAACGCTGATAAAGCTTGGCTTGCTTCCTTACGGAAGAATTACTGCGCAGAAGGAGGATTCACCGACACTGACGATGAACAGTATCGGGCGGCATCAGTCCAAAATGGTTTACACCAAAATTGTTACCAATAAGAGCCCTTGGCTGCGAAGAGCCGTGTTAGGCGGGGTATATACCGTTCCGGTTTCTCACGGAGAAGGACGTTTCGTTGCCCCGGCTAAGTGGCTGGATAAGCTGTTTGCAAACGGTCAGGTGGCGACACAGTATGTCGATATTGACGGCAATCCGACTATGGACGAGAATTACAATGTCAATGGGTCCTATGCTGCGATTGAGGGCATTACCAGTCCTGATGGACGAATTTTGGGGAAAATGGCTCATTCGGAGAGGCGTGGCGATTCGGTAGCGGTGAATATTTACGGCGATCAGAATCAAATGCTCTTTGAATCCGGAGTGGAATATTTTAGATAAAATTACAGACTTTGATAAGGGGGAGGTTTATGCAGTATATTGTTACGAAACAGGAGATGCAGGCTATAGATTCCTATACAATTGAAAAAATTGGCATACCGGGTGAGGTGCTGATGGAGCGGGCGGCCATGCAGGTGGCAGATCAGGTAGAGAAGATAAATGCCACAGGCGGAAGAATCCTGATTGCCGTGGAGGCAGGTAATAATGGCGGTGACGGTCTTGCAGCGGCAAGAATCCTTATGGAAAGAGGTTATAAGGTGGATATTTTTTATGTTAAGGGAATGTCCAAGATTTCACCGAGATTTCAGATTCAAATGGATATCCTGCATCGCATGGGTGTCCGTGTCCGCCGGGCAGTTCCCAACAAGGATTATCATGTTGTTGTGGACGGGATTTTTGGCGTCGGGTTATCCCGAAAGATTGACGGTGTTCAGGCCAAGGCGATAGAAGCGCTGAATCAAATTGACGCAGTGAAAATTGCCATAGATGTCCCTTCGGGGATAGACGCCACGACAGGAGAGATTCTCGGAACAGCATTTCGCGCCGACTATACGGTAACTTTTGGCCCGATGAAAATGGGAATGTTCTTTTCGGACGGAATTGATTATTGTGGCAAAATTATCAGTGTCAATGTGGGTTTCCCGGATATTGCTATCGAGCATGTAAAACCGGAAATCTATGCCTATGACCATTCCGACATGAAGAAGCTGCCGAAGAGGATTGACAATTCCAATAAGGGAACCTATGGGCGGGTAGCGGTAATTGCGGGAAGCAAAAATATGTCCGGTGCAGCATATCTGTGCGGAAAAGCAGCTTATTCTACCGGTGCGGGACTGGTAAAGATATATACGCATGAGAGTAACCGCATGATTATCCAGTCACAGCTTCCGGAAGCGGTTATGATGACTTATAACGATTATGAAGGAGCACTGGCGTGTATTGAGGATGCGATGAAATGGGCTACGGTTATTGTTGTCGGACCGGGGCTTGGTGTGGATACCACATCGGAGCGTATGCTGTATGAGCTGCTGATGAGCGCAGAAGTGCCGCTGGTCGTAGATGCGGATGCGTTAAATATTTTGTCCAATAACACGGAATTAATCGATTCCTCGTCAGTGCCGTTAGTGATGACCCCTCATTTGAAAGAGATGAGCCGTCTTATCGGAAAAACGATTCCGGAGATTATGGAGAACCGGTTTGCAATCGCCAAAAGGTTTGCAAGGAAAATGGGAGTGACGCTTGTGCTTAAAGACGCCAAATCCATTGTCACCAGTGGAGGAGAGCAGACATATCTCAACCTTGCAGGAAATAACGGAATGTCCACGGGAGGTTCGGGAGATGTGCTTTCCGGGATTATTGCGGGTATGATTGCAGGCGGGCTGGATTTGGAAGAGGCTGCCAAAATGGGAACCTATGTACACTGTCAGGCAGGTGATATGGCAGCCGAGCGGAAAGGAAAATATGCAATGCTGGCCTCGGATATTATAGAATGTCTTGGCGAAGTGATGAGATGACGAAATAGGAAATGATATGGGAGTGTGTGGACGGATGGATCGGTATTACAGGGTTTGGGCCGATATAGATTTAGATGCAGTTAGAAAAAATATCAAAACGATGAAGGGATATACTGCGGACGGAAGCAAGATGATGGCAGTAATCAAGGCAAATGCTTATGGACATGGTGCTGTGGAGGTGGCAAAAGCCTTGGACGACCTTGTGCAGTATTTTGGCGTTGCCTGTATTGATGAGGCTGTGGAACTGAGAAATGCGGGGATAGATAAACCGATACTGATTCTTGGTGCAACACATCAGAGCTGGTACGAAGATGTGATAAACGATAACGTGGCGCAGACGGTATTCACCCTTAAGCAGGCGCAGGAATTGTCGGAAACGGCGGTAAGGCTTGGCCAGACAGCCGTTATCCATATCAAGCTGGACACCGGAATGAACCGTATCGGTTTTGCCTGTGACGGGCAGGGCTTAGCGGATATTTTGGCAGTTGCAAAGCTTCCGAATTTGAATGTTGAGGGAATTTTTACCCATTTCTTTATGGCTGATGTGGCGGATAAATCGTGTGCAGAGCGTCAGCTGACCGAATATACAGCGATGGTGAACCTGCTAAAGGAACAGGGAATGGATTTCGCTATCCGGCATATTGCGAATAGTGCGGGAATTATGGAGATGCCAAATGCCGGTTTTGATATGGTGCGTTCAGGTATTTCTACCTATGGTTTATATCCCTCCGAGGAGATGGACAAGAGAG
The DNA here is from genome assembly GCA_023666975.1 of Clostridium sp. Next base: position 1,125 of record JAMPAW010000002.1, on the reverse strand, counting down.
CCTGTGTGCTTTATCCGGCTATGGAATTAAAAAGCAGGATAACGCATGTCAAAACCGTCAGGGCCGGCGAATCTGTCAGCTATGGCGCTACATATGTGGCTGATACGGATAAACGGATTGCCACTGTGGGGGTCGGATATGCCGACGGCTATCCGAGGGCATTGTCCAACCAGGGAAGAATGCTCGTTCATGGAGAATATGCACAGGTTGTGGGCAGAGTATGTATGGACCAGACGATGATTGATGTCACAGGAATTTCCGATGTACAGCCCGGTGATGAGGTTGTGCTCTTTGGCAGGCAGGGGGAAAGATGCCTGCATGTGGAGGAGCTGGCGGAGATGTCTTCCAGCTTTAACTATGAGTTCGTTTGTGATGTGAACCGCCGGGTGCCGAGAATCTTTCACCGGGACGGAGAGATTGTGGGAATAAAGAATTATTTATCCCTTTAGGGGAAACATAAAGTTTTCCGTTCACCAACTGAATAGCTGCAGAATACAATGGTAATACTTAAAATACCTGATAGATAAACACAAAATGTTAGCGGGTGCGTTACATACCGGAGTACGAGGATATCAGGAATTTATTGACGGAGAGTGAGGCCATTGATGGTGACGAGAGGAGATATTTATTATGCAGATTTGAGACCGGTGGTAGGTTCGGAGCAGGGCGGGGTCAGGCCTGTGCTGATTATACAAAATGAGGCGGGAAACCGTTACAGTTCCACGGTGATTTGTGCAGCAATTACCAGCCGCCAGAATAAGGCAAAGATTCCTACCCATGTGGAGCTTGCGGCAAGCAGATGCAACATTGCAAAAGATTCCGTAATTTTGTTAGAACAGGTGAGAACGATTGATAAACAGCGATTGAAGGAAAAGGTCTGCCATTTAGATGATGATATCATGGGAACAGTGAATCAGGCATTGAAAATAAGCCTTTCCCTGTGAAAGGTGGATTGGTGCAGCACAGGGCAATCGCTTAATATTTTTTATCGCTATCAAAGTTTCGATAAATAAATTTCTGCGTTCTGGCTCGTCATGTTAATCTACCTGCCATGAGAAATATCTGCTTGTTTTTTATCTTTGCGAATTGTCCGAAACCAGAATGTCTCTGCCTCTGCTCGTAACC
>JAMPAW010000029.1 GCA_023666975.1 Clostridium sp. | reverse complement strand
GCCTAATTATCATCACAGAGGCAGAGACATTCTGGTTTTCGGACATCATTACATTGATTAAACCAAGCAGATATTTCTCATGGCAGGCAGATTAACATTACGAGCCGGAGCGCAGAAATTTATTTTTCAGAATCATGGCGATAAAAAATATTAAGCGATTGCCCTAATTGTTGTAAGCCTCATAGCGTACAAGACTTACATTCTGGTAATAATACCGAATAATCTCCTCTGCTGTTTTCCCCTCTAATGCCATGCAGTTAGCACCATATTGGGAAACTCCCAGACAGCTCCCCTTTCCGAGACAGACAAAGCGAATCCCCCCTTCTGTCTCCTCAACATAAAAATTCGTCGAACTCAATCCAAATTGTTCCATTGCCTCCTGTCCCGTCAAAACCACCCCATTGACGGAAAATGCTTTGACAAAGCCGTTCTCCGTACTCTCTGCCACCGACAGAGGAAATGTCTGCTCCGCTGCCTGAACCCCGACCAGCTTGTTCATTTCCTCCCATGTATAGGTAACCAGATTCATATAATGCTTTGCCTCCACATCACGGCTGCTCTCCACGGACTGCAGATAGGAAATCTCTTCATCTAATATCTCACTGGCACTGGCAGTCTTGCCGATACTGACTTCATGATATAACGCCATAATCAGCGATTTGTCCTGCTCAATGACCATGCCTGCTGTTTCTGCTACCGCCCGTTCAAAAAGAGATTCATATTTTTCATAATGTTTGTCGCCCCATAACGTAATGCGGTCCTCCACGGTCAAATACTGATAGGATAAATCTGCTGCATCGGAAGTATTTTTCTCCTGTAACTCTTTCAATACATTTGTACGGACCAAAATAGCCTGTACCTTCAGCGCTTCCACATTATAGTCCGCCGGTATCGTCCCCGACATAACGCCCAGCACATACTCCTCCACGTCCATGCTCTTGTATAACCCGTTAATTTCGATTAGGACTTCCTTGCCCATCAGGCGGTTCTCCAGGGAATTCCCACCCTGCCCAAAGGTGATTTTATCGGAAAACACACTGAAACCCATTGTCAGCATAACCGGAACCGCCAGCATTACCAAAATAAATAATATCATTTTTTTCATCATAAAAACCTCTATTAGCATTATATGTGATAATAGAGGTTCATATGTATATATTCTGGAAGTACCGGTATAGCCAGCTATACCGATACCGTATCCTTCCAAAATTATGCTTTTTTCTTAGCCGTAGTTGTCTTTGGCATTGTCACTTCCACTTTCTCCAGATTCCAGATTTCCTGCGCATATTGCTCAATTGTACGGTCAGAAGAGAATTTACCTGCACTGGCTGTATTCAGCATAGCCATCTTCGCCCAGCCCTTCTCGTCTCTGTACGCTTCATCAACTCTCTTATGCGCCTCACAATATGAATCAAAATCTTTCAGTGTAAAGTAAATGTCTTCCTTTATCAATGAATCATACAGGTCCCTAAACAGTTCTGTATCCTCATTAAACGTTCCGTTGATCAGCTGCGTCAATACCTTACGAACATTTGCATTACTGTTGAAAATATCCTCCGGATGATAATTCTTGTCACGTTCATAGGCCATAACCTCGTCTGCGGACAAACCAAAGATAAAGGCATTCTCCTCGCCAACCTCTTCCACAATCTCAACGTTTGCACCGTCCATCGTTCCAAGCGTCGGTGCTCCATTTAACATAAACTTCATATTACCGGTTCCGGATGCCTCGCGGGATGCAGTGGAAATCTGCTCTGAAACATCAGCTGCCGCAAAAATCAACTCCGCATTTGACACGCGGTAATCCTCAATAAAGACAACCTTAAGTTTACCTTTAATGGATTCATCATTATTGATTACGTCCGCTACTGAATTAATCAGTTTAATGGTCAGCTTAGCACGCTTATAACCGGCCGCTGCCTTTGCGCCAAAGATAAATGTACGCGGTACGATATCTCTCTCCGGATGCTCTTTAATCTCATTATACAAATACATTACATGTAAAATATTGAGAAGCTGTCTCTTATACTCATGAAGCCTCTTTACCTGTACATCGTAAATCGAACGCGGATCAATATCTACTCCATTATGCTCCTTAATATAAGATGCCAAACGCACTTTATTCTGATACTTAATGTTCATAAACTCCTGCTGGCATTTTTCGTCGTCAACATAGACTTTAAGCTTTGCAAGGTGCGGTAAATCAGTAATCCATTCATCACCGATCTTAGAAGTAATCCAGTCAGCCAATAACGGATTACCATGCAGCAGGAATCTTCTCTGTGTGATACCGTTTGTTTTATTATTAAACTGCTCCGGTCTCATCTCATAGAAATCCTTCAACTCCCGCTTCTTCAAAATCTCTGTATGAAGCTGTGCAACACCGTTTACCGAATAGGAACCGGCAATGGCAAGATGTGCCATCTTCACCTGTCCGTCATACAGGATTGCCATGCTCTTAACCTTGTCCGGATTATTCGGATACTTCTCACGAATCATGCTGACATATCTTCTGTCAATCTCTTCTATAATCTGATATACACGCGGAAGCAGTCTTGAAAACAGCTCAATCGGCCATTTCTCTAATGCCTCTGACATAATGGTATGGTTGGTATATGCACAAGTGTGACAGGTGATATCCCAAGCATCGTCCCATTCCAAGCCTTCCTCGTCCACCAAAATTCTCATCAGCTCTGCCACGGTAACCGTCGGATGCGTATCATTTAACTGGAACGTTACCTTTTTCGGCAGATCATGTATATCCTTATTATTCTCCTTAAACTTATTGAGTGCCGTCTGAATAGAAGCGGAAATAAAGAAATACTGCTGTTTTAATCTCAATTCCTTACCTGCGTAGTGATTGTCATTCGGATAGAGGACTTCTACAATTGTTCTTGCCAAATTCTGCTGCTCTACCGCCTTTTGATATTCACCTTTATCAAACGAATCAAGATTAAAGTCCTGAATTGCCTCTGCGTCCCAAATTCTTAACGTATTGACTACATTATTGCCATAACCGATAACCGGTAAATCATATGGCACTGCACGGATAGACGAATATCCCTCCTGAATAAAATGGTTGGAACCGTCCTTATACTCTACTTTGACATATCCGCCGAACTTCACCTCACACGCATATTCCGAACGACGAACCTCGAAAGGATTGCCGTCCTTCAGCCAGTCGTCCGGTCTCTCTATCTGATAACCGTCTTCAATAGACTGCTTAAACATACCATAACGGTAACGAATACCGCAGCCATATGCAGGATAACCCAATGTAGCAAGAGAATCCAGGAAGCAGGCAGCAAGTCTTCCCAGACCGCCGTTACCCAGTGCCGCATCCGGCTCCTGATCCTCAATGACATTCAAATCAAATCCCAGCTCGTCCAACGCTTCTTTCACTTCATTATAGCAGGTCAGATTAATCAGGTTATTACCAAGTGCCCTGCCCATCAAAAACTCCATGGATAAATAGTAAACCGTCTTTGGATTTTTCTTCTCGTACTCCTTATGAGTTGCAATCCAGCGGTCAATAATGGTATCCTTAAGGGCAAAGGAAACCGCCTGAAACACTTGTTGCTGTGTCGCATCGTCAATCGTCCTGCGATAAAGAGCTTTCACATTGTTCACAACCTCTTTCTTGAACGCTTCTTTATCAAAGTCTAACTTTCTAGCCATTCTTTATCTCCTCCTTGTAATAGAAGCGGCAATCCGCTTTCTTTAAAATGTGCTTATTGATAAGATAAACCTTATTTATTTTACCAAAAATAAGTAATTTAAACAAGACCTAAGTCTATTTATTTCTTTTTCGTCCGCACACCCTTAGAATTGACATAATATTTGCCTATCCATTTACTTTTCTGCATTTCACCGGTCTCTTTGTCAAAATAGTAATATTTCTTGTTAATCTTCACCCAGCCGGCCGCCATCTTTCCGTTCGTAGTATGGAAATAATATTTATGGCCCTTGTAGGATATCCAACCGGTTTTCCGGACACCACTGTTATTGAAATAATATCGGTCGCCACCAATGGAGACAATCGCTTTTCTGGCAGCCGCCCCTGTCTTTTTGTCAAAATAATAGTATTTGCCCTTTATCTTCTGGTAGCCGTAAAGCATCTGTCTGCTTTCCGAATCAAATCCATAATACTTTCCATTTATTTTCTGCAGGCCGGAAACCACATGTTTCTTACTGTCCACATAATAGGTGCTGCCTCCCAATGTATAGAAGCCTTTCTTAGCCTGTTTGCCGGTCTGGTCAAACATATACGTATAAATTCCGTCACTGTGAATGCCGCTCTTTACCAAAGTGCCATTTCCCCTTGCAAGGTATTTAACACCATTCACGGTAAACCAGCCCACAACCATTTCTCCTGTCGTCGGGCTTAAATAGTACGTATCATTTCCCACGGTGAGAAAACCGCTGTGCATTTTTCCGTCTGCCAAATCAAAATAATACCATAAACCGTCATCTTTAATCCAGCCGGCCGCTTTTTTCCCGCCTGATGTCTTATAATACGCTGTATTACCTTCAAATTCAAATTCGCCGCTTACCAGCTTCTGATTCAGGCCATAGTAAGAAACGATAGACTTCGCATCCGCTTTTCCTACCTTGGTCCGCTTTGATTTTGTACGGAAAAACTTACTACAGTCCGAGCTGCTGGTAATATATCCGTGCTCGATGATGACACTCGGTATATTTTGTATCACACCGTTACGGACAATGGAATAATAATCCGCCAATTTACCGTTACTGTACTTGTTGCCGGTTCCCGATTTGCGAAGCAGAAATCCTCTGTTTTTGATGCCAAGCTTGCTGAGATTAGACAGCGCAATCTTACCGAAAGCCTGCGTCTCCTTACGGATATTATCATGATATCCCGACTGGTATGCCGCTAACACATTCGCACCGGTAGACGAACCCGCATTAATGTGCATACTGACCAGAAAATCCGCATCAAGAATCTTTGCATAATTATTTCTCGCAATCAGACAATCCCCTAAGTTCAATGCCGAACAGCAGCTTCCGCTCTCCCTGGTCATATAAACGGTGACATCACCGTACTTGTCCAAATCCTCCTGACAGGCCTGTGCAATATCCAGAACAACGACCTCTTCTCTCAGACCGTTTCCGCTGGCCCCCGGATGCTTTCCACAATGCCCTGGGTCAAGAACAACCACTTTGGCCTCGGCCGGAGACAGCTTGGACAATTCCAAATCAGGATTCACCACCTGTTCCTGTTTAGGCTGCTCCGTGGTCGGCTGTTCTGTCGCCACCTCGGTAGTCGCTTCCGCCGGCTGCTCTGTTGCCGCCTCGGTCGGTTTCTCGGTCGTCGCCTCTGTTGCTGCCTCCGTAGGTTTCTCTGTTGTCGTCTCTGTCGGCTTCTCTGTTGTCACCTCGGCAGGGCTCTCCGTTGTCGTTTCTGCGTCCGGGTCCCCCGCCACATTCTGCTCATTTCCATAGGACAGCACTCCGGTATTATCGATATGCTTATCCTTCCCTGCCTCCACGCTCTGCGCAGGCACAAGGGAACCAACTATTAATACCGCTGTCAATATCCATGCACTTATTCTGTTCATTTTCTTCAAAATCATGTCTCCTATTCTCTGTTCTTCTTACTGTTCATTAACATTTTACTCCTATTATTATACCTTTATTTTAAAAGCGGTGCAACCTTTGATTACAGGAATAATCTGGATGAATTTCTAAAAACACTATACAAATCATTAAATTCTGTTAAAATATAAATATAACAGGTAACGATAAAGTCTGGTTAACATACCTTTGCCGAATATTTACCTGTACAATATCAGGGAGGGAAAAATATGGATTATATTTGGAGTGACCGAAAAAGAACCCTGTTTGGACTGCCGTTATCCTTTACCAAATATGCACTGACAAAGGAACGGTTGTTTATTGAAACAGGATTCCTCAACAAAACCGAAGACGAGGTGCGCCTGTACCGGATTATGGATATATCGCTTTCCCGGTCTTTTGCCCAGCGGATTTTCGGAGTCGGAACCATTCATTGCTGTTCGGCGGACAAGACAATGAAAGATTTTGACATTATCAGCGTCAAGCACCCAAAGGAGGTAAAAGAGCAGCTTTCCGAGTTTGTCGAAGCCCAGCGCGACGCCAAAAGAGTCACGAACAGGGAATATATGGAAAACGATCACGACGATTTTGACACGGACGATTAACAAACTATTGTACTGTATCGTGATACAGTACAATATCCCCTGACAGTACACTTTAACTGCCAGGGGATATTCTTTTCACCTGTCTTCTCGCCAGCGGTAAAATGCTTCCTTGTTTATCATTCCCCAATCACATTTACCTGACACATTTTCATCGTCTCCAAAGCCGCCCTATGCGTTTCCTTTGTTACACCGGCGCAACACCCGGCGTCCACCGTCACGTCAATCTCCGGATATACCGCCTTGATAATCAATGCATTGGATACCACACAAATGTCCGTACAAAGTCCCACCAGCTCTACCTCCTGCAAGTCAAACTTATCCCATTGCAGCCAGCCAAATGTCGGCTTATCCACATATTTCGCACCGGAAACCTCCAGGCCGTCTGCGATGCACCAGCCCTTTGTTCCCGCAATACAATGCTCCACGGGCAGATGTTTTCCCTCATTCGTTTGCAGATAATCCTCCGTATGGGTATCTCTGGTAAAAATAATTTCATCACCGTTTTTTTGATATAATGCAATCTTCTTTTTTACGTTCTCGACAATCGCCTGCGCCTCTTCTGTTCCCAGTGAACCGTCAATAAAATCATTCTGCATATCGACGACAATCAATGTTCTTTTCATTATATTGTCCCTCCATTTGTCTCTTTCTCATCATCAGTTTTTTTAACATTAAACATTTTATCATATGATCTTTCCGTCTACAAGCTCAATTACCCGTTTACACTTTGCTGACACTAACGGATCATGAGTAACAACAATGACTGTCCTTCCCTGTTGGTTCAATCCCTTTAAAATATCCATAATCTGTTCTGTATTCTTTGAATCCAATGCACCTGTCGGTTCATCTGCAAGAATCATCTGCGGATCATTGGCAATCGCTCTCGCTATAGCAACACGCTGTTTCTGTCCCCCTGACAAATCACTTACCTGTTTATCGGCAAATTCCTTCATATCCACCTTATCCAACATCTCCAAAGCTCTTTCTTTCTTATTCTTTATCCGCACCTTGCTAAAATCAAGTGGGAGCATGACATTTTCCAACGCCGTAAAGTCCTCCACCAATGCATAGTCCTGCATGACAACACCTAAATGCTGATTACGAACTTTTGCATTTTCTCTATCATTTTGATTTTTTACTAATTTATCATCGAGATAGTATTCCCCATCTTCATAAGTATCCACACAGGCAAGAATATGCAACAGCGTAGACTTTCCCGCTCCCGACTTACCGATGATTGCAACCATTTCGCCATCCTCCACCGTGAAAGAAACGTCCTGCAACGCCAGGAATTCATTTGCTTTTCCTTTGTTATATACCTTTGTTACATGCTCAACCCTAACCATATACTACTCCTTATTTATTCTATGCACCGTTTAGCTTATTCAGTAAGCCGATAAATGCATCTATTCCTGATTTGCAATCAATATACTCTTAACCGATTTTCCTTTCACTACACACATCGGAATAATCAACGAAATACCAATATAAACCATCTGCACAATCAGACAAGTGCCTACAGAAAACAGACTAATTTCAAATGCAGCCTCTGATAATGCTCCGCTAAATTTAGCCGCCAGCATTCCAATATGGCTGATTCCAAAAGCAAATACAGAACATATCAAAGAGCCCGCAAAGCTTATCATCGTGCAACGCCCCCAGCTTAAACCGCACAGATTATAAATGGCATAATTATGTAACTGCTGCTTTACGGACACTGTTCCTATACTTATGGTGACAAGCAAAACCAGAATAAAACTGCATACCACAACAGGAAGCGTGCGACTAAGAATTTCTTGTATGATTTTTTCGCTTCCTGCTTGAATTTCCTTTGCTGATTCCATACATAGTGTCATTCCGTCAGAGGAATACATAAAAATATTCAATGCCTCCTGCTCCTGCGCATTTTGCAAGGCAATAAATATTAACCCCTGTTGCTGTCTCTGCATAATGCTGCCCTTCCCATTTTCGGCCTGCAGGACTCCATCCAACTGGTCATTCGCCAAAAGCAGCAATGGTTTGCCTTCACCCTCTAAATTATAGGTGTAAAAGCAGTCCGTGTAGTCATAAGTACGCTCCTTATATTCATCTAAACCTACCACATCACTGCTATCCTTGATTAAACCAATAATCTTCACATCAATTGCAGTATTTTCTTCCCAGCCTTCCAATTGTACAATGTCCCCTACTGTCCACGCACCGCCCTCGATTGCCACTCCATACAAAATATCTTTTTGTTGGACATCGTCTTCCCGAAACCAACGCCCTTTGACAAGATTCGGACGATATGCTTCAATGATTTCCTGATCATAACTCCACACATTAGCCTCTTCATCATCAGCCACAGCACCCACTATGGCATATTGTCCAGCTATATGCATCTGCATACCCAGCACATTTCGCAGCTGCTCTTTGTTCTCAATAAGGACACCTGTATCCGAATCCATAAGCATAGTCGTGCAATAGCAAACACTGTTTTCCCTGTCCATCACCTTTTTCACCGCTACATATTTTTGTATACTTTGACGGGTTACCGCAACTGCAAAGGTCGATATGACAAAAATGACAATCAGCAGCATAACCACAAAACTATACATCAACATATTTCTCTTAATTTCTTTTAATCCCAATTTTAACGGCATATTTTTCTCCTATAATCGCTCTATCATTTTTGTCTTTTGAAAGCCTCGCATTAATTTAATTTTTAATATTGCAAGCACAACAATCAAATATATCAAGCCCAAAATAATGTATACCTTATTTGAGAAAACCTCTTCCATATAATAATATACTGATGCGAGTTTAGGAAATATATGCAGTTTAAATATGCCGAGTGCCACAACATAACAGAGTGCCAGAATCAACAGGCACTCTCCCATATACAGTCTTTCCGCCATCTTCAGTGTAAGCCCGGACACCCTGAAAATATCCAGTGTACGTTTACGCCTGTCCATGACTATTGGTACAATACTACATATACCAGAGCCGAAATCACGGCAATCAGGACACAAATAATCAGCATACTCCTATACAACATTGTATCATCTGCACTGGGCACAGGATATTCCGGAATTGGCACATCGGGAAACTGGGTATGCATCGCCTCATAAATCTCGATATATTCTGACCGTTTCATCACACCTTTCGTGCCAAAAATGACCCATGAAATCACAAAATCATCTTCCACTGTAGTAAACGGAATCATCGGTGTATTCATGGCATCCTGCTTCCCGATACACCGGTATTGCTTCCCTCCCGCAGTTACATAGCCACCGTTTTCATGGTACGGATAGTCAATAAGTTCCTCCACATAAGAATCCGGTGTACCGGCAATAGCGACCAATTCTCCCTGCTGATACTGTTGGTTGGTAAAATAAGAACCGCCCTTCCACAGGTGGGAGCTTACAAGATTAGCATAAATCTGCTCCATGCAGGTTATTTCCCCGCCAGAATACCGAAAATTAAAATTAAAATCATACCCCTGCTTTTCTACCCCTTCAGGAAACCATCCATCTAAGGCAATCGTGTCCAAATCCTCTAACATATCCATATCCATGGAATCAATTGCCTCCATAAGTTCCCCTTTCGTCGGATATCCGGCGGGCGAATACTCAAAGTCAATCCACACTTCATCTTCACCATACATGGCATCCAGCATATCACGGTTAACGGAGCTGTATATCCCATAAGCAACATGCAGGATAACGACTGAGCATACAATACTTAAGCATAACAAAACAAATACCAGACATTCCTCTCTTATGAAATTCCGAATATTTTTGTATATGTACTTCATGCTTATCCCTATCGTCTTTTTAATCGCTTAATTGTTTGCTGTAACTTGCTTCCACACCAGCACCTGCTGATTGTCCATTATAGATTACGCCTATACCCTTGGCACATGGGTACTGTTTTCTTGCGGCGACACATACATTATCGCAGCTGGTATTCACGAATCTGGCCCTCCAGATTCTCTACCATTGCCAGAAGCTCCTCGCTGACCGCAGCACTTTCTTCCGAGGATGCCGCATTTCCGGAAACCACATCTTCGATCCGTTCAATCCCCTGTATGATCACTTTCATATTTCCCTCTTCCTTGGAGCACACTGTTGAAATATCTTCAACCAGCTTCGTCGTCTCCGCAGTGGAATCTACGATTTTCTTTAACACACCCGCAGTCTCATCTGCCAGCGAACCGCCGGCATTTACTGCCTGAATCGTTTTGCTAATCAATTCATTTGTTGTATTTGCGGCATTACCGCAGTCTCCCGCCAGCTTGCCAATCTCATCGGCAACTACTGCAAATCCTTTGCCCTGTTCACCTGCTCTCGCCGCCTCAATGGACGCATTCAGCGACAACAGTTTTGTCTGTTCCGATATGGAATTAATCACCTGAATAATATCCGCTATGTCGTCCGACTGCTTTTTAATGATTTCCATCGCCTCTAACAACTGCTGCATTTGATTATTTCCTTCTTCCACAACACTCATCGATTCATTTGCCAGCACGGCAACCTTCTGCGCATTATTGGCATTTTCGACAATATCCTCGGTAACCTGATTAATATGGTCGAACAGTTCCTGAATCTCATTTGTCTGTGTCGCCGCACCCTCTGCCAGAGAGGAAGCTGTCTCTGTCATATTTCTTGCACCCTCACGTATGACATTCATGGATTCCTGCATACCGCCAAGCAGGGCATTCATAGAATCAATTATCGTCTCTATCGAATTCTTAATCGGTAAAAAGTCTCCCTCGTAATCCACATCTACAGATAAATTCATATTTTTATCTGACATCTGATTCAGTGTTTCCGATATGTTATCAATATACAGCTTTAATTCTGCAATAGTCGCCAAGGTGCTGTCTGCAATAATCTTAAACTCATCTCTTTCATTATAGGAAATCGTCGTGTCCAATTTACCCTTGGATAAATCCTGAATGGACCCTCCAATATCTCCCAGTGGAATCGTAATCCTGTCAATTATGGTTACTGCCATCTTATTCAGGACCAAATCCACCGCCACTACAACTGCTACAGCCAAAATGCCAATCGCCACTGCTGCTATCGCCAGCCAATCTTTCGAGCTGTCGCCCGTTTCCCGATAAATGTCCCGAATCAAAAAGGCCAGTCTGATGATAATAACGGCACAAATAAACATCAATATCCCTAAAATAAATCCGATAGTGATAAACCGCTTATGTAAAAACCATCCCAATGAACTCTTCTTGTCAATACTTTCCTGCTGTGTTTCCATATTAATCCTCCTATCCCTCTCCTATTTAGATAACACATGTCTGAAACAGCATCCACCTTTTCAGGTTTCACTCTTGCAAGCAAGTGAACTTGCGTGTATTATATCATATAATTCGTAATTACCCAATATATTTTTCAAAAAGGAAGGAAGCCTTATGATAAAACAAGGAGACCACATCGGAATTGTATGCTGCTCCAACGGACAGCAGCCAGCACAAAAAACAGATATAGAACAACTGATTGTCAAATTGCAGAAAATGGGACTTTCCGTCACCCTGTCCCCATTTCTCTATGCCCAAAATTCCACATTCAGTGGAACAGCACAGCAGCGGGCCAAAGCGCTGACGGACTTTTATCAAGATACACAGATATCGGCAATCTTTGACATTTCTGGTGGTGATATAGCAAACACAATACTTCCCTATTTGGACTACGACTCTATTGCAAATTATCCCAAACCCTTATTCGGATACAGTGATTTGACCACTGTTTTAAACGCTGTCTATGCCAAGACAGGAAATACCAATATTCTATATCAAATTAAAAATATCGTCTGGGATGCAAGCGGTATTCAGGAAGCCCGGTTACAAAATCAAATCCGGCATAACACGGCTAAAGACTGCCCCTCCGCTTTATACGGAATTCAATATCGTTTTCTCCGGGGCAGCTCGATGGAGGGCATCCTTGTCGGCGGAAATATACGATGCCTCCTAAAGTTAGCCGGAACCGAATATATGCCGGATATGCAGGATAAAATTCTTCTTTTGGAGGGCTTTAGCGGACGTGTTCCCCAGTATGCAACCTATCTGGCCCAGCTGGAGCAGCTTCACATTTTTGAACAGGTTTCCGGCATTCTTCTGGGAACATTTACACAAATGGAACAGGAAAAGCAGGAACCGTCCGTGGAAACTATGCTCTTATATATGCTGGACGAGTCTTCCAACAAAAGAGTACAGCAGCTTCCTGTCGCCAAAACTGATGACATCGGCCACGGAACAGATTCCAAGGCCATAAAACTTGGTGTGCACCACCGCTTTTTACATGAATAATATACTGGTATCAAGAAAAAAAATCCTGCAGACGGCAAATATGACCTCATTCTGATGGATATGGATAAACTCTGTCAGGAAATCCGACGTGTTTTATGTTAGTTACACTTAATATTTGCCGCAGGCAAATGTTTAGTGTAACTGCATATACCGCGGCGAATAATTGGAAACAGCAATCCATTTCGTTCGCGAGTATAAATGAACGCAGGGGGTAATTCATGCCCCAATCACTTACCCGTCAAATCGTTATCTGATGTGCCAGATACTCCAATGCATTTAATCTTCGGATACCGTCATAATCGGCAGCCGGGTCATTATCTAAGGTTAAAATCACCTTCGGATAATGATCCGGAATTTTTTGCAGCGGTCGCAGTTCCCGTTCCAAAGTTTTTTCATCACGGGTGCTTGCGGCAACCTGAATATATTTTTTCCCGTCCTCATTCTGTACTACAAAATCAACCTCAAATTCATCTATTTTGCCCGTATATACATCATATCCTCTCCTAAGCAGTTCCAGATAAATCACATTTTCAAGGATATGCCCCACATCCACTGCCGTTTTTCCCAGCATGGCATTCCTAATGCCAATATCTGCAATATAGTATTTTTCCAATGTCTTTAAATACTGTTTCCCTTTGATATCATACCGCTTTGCCTGATATACAATATACGCTTCCATAAAGGAAGAAATGTAAGATTCTACCGTTCGGACATTGATTTTTCTTCCATTGGAAGCCATTGTATCACTAATCTTTTTTGTGGAAAGCTGATTTCCTATGTTGTCCATCAGGAAACGCATTACACTTTCCAGCATCATAACATCTGCTATTTTTTTACGTCCTACAACATCCTTTAAGATGATCGTATCATAAATACCCGATAAATAATCCTTTACCTGTCCTTTTTCCTGATCCATATTTAATACAAATGGAAAAGAACTCGTTTCAATATATTCCCGATATAAGGAATCCAGGCTGCCTTCCTTTTGCTTTGCCTGCATAAATTCATAAAAGGAAAAGGGAAGCATTGCTATTTTCACATATCTGCCTGTAAGCAGCGTAGCCAGTTCCCCTGACAGCATATAAGCATTTGATCCGGTGATATAAATATCTACATTTTCTTTTATAAAAAAACTGTCAACCACCTTTTGGAAATCTCTGACATTCTGAATTTCATCCAAAAAAATATAATTCATCTGCGCCGGCAAAATCCGTTCCTTAATATACTGGTAAAGCTGTTTGGGATCCGTTAATGCCTCATACTCATAATCTTCAAAATTTATGGAAATAATCTGTTTCTCCTGAACGCCATCTTTTAACAAATATTCCCTAAACTGCTGTAATAATGTGGACTTTCCACATCTTCTTATTCCGGTAACTACCTTGATAATCTGTTTATCCCGATAACCTGCCAGTTTTTCAAAATATTCTGTCCTTAAAATCATAACTTCTTCCCCATTCCTAAATGATATGATCTTATTATATGCAAAAACTTTCTTTTTATCAATACTTTTTGCACTGCAATACAAAAAAAATCGCACCATTAATGAAACCCCGCAGAAGCGGGGTTTCCTAACCTCATTTACAATTTTCTTAATATCCTACTTCACTGCCGTCCTCCGGTACACCTGATAGATAACCGGAGCAAGAAGAACCGACAACGCCACATAAAACGGAAATAAAACGTTCAATGCACCGGTTACCTTTCCCCCAATTTCCACCAAACTAAAGGTTTTCAACACTTGATTAATATTCATTAACCGGTCTGGTAAAACCTCTAAAATCTGATTTAGTAATAAGCTATCTCCTCCACTTAAAAAGGAGGGAAGCAAGAGAAAAATAAAAGGAACCATCACCGAAACCACAGCAGATTTTGTCTTTGCCGATATAAGCATGGTCATCAGTATAACAAACATAGTTCCTATGTAACCGCCAAACAAAATCAGTAAATGACGATGTAAAAAGGTAATATTGTAAGGGCTTTTCCAACCACCTAAACTAATCTGAATCATACAGTCCGCCCCGTCTGTGCCAAATATCCCCAGTACGATTGCTGAATATAACAGCATGACGAGCCAGTAAAATCCGGTCACGATGATAAAACCTGCCAGAAGCTTTGCCATTACCGCCCCCTTTCGCCCATGATAGGCAGAGAAAAACACCGAATCCGCCTTTAACCTTGTCTCACCCGAAAATATCCCTGCTGTCAAAAATCCCAGAATCAGACACATGAGCATAATAATCATCGGCGCACTGTAGTCGGACTCGTCCCAGCCCGTAAAATCATCATATTTTAACGGTATTTCCATCTTCTCATACTGCTCTATCAAAAAGGCTTTTTCCTTTTCGGACAAGTTCCGGGAAACCACATCATCCGACGAAGCCAGATATTCTTTCAGGCTCTCCGTCCGGTTGGAATAAAAATTCTTTACATCTTCCGGTTGCAGATAATCCATTGTATAGTAATCATATTCACGAAATTCGGTATAAGAATTCGCAATCATTGTACGGATATCATCCAGTCCCTGCCTTCTATGATAAGCAATATTCTGCTGCCCGATATCCCTGGACTGCGCCTCCGGGCTTGCCTGAATTCTTGCATTTTCCTCAATTGCCTGCACAAGTTTTTCCTCGGTCAGCTCCCCTGTCCATTGCTTTTTCTTCTCCTTTAATTTATGGATAGCCGAAATCCCATATTCCCGATTCCCTTCTTCATTTGTGTAACCCACATCATGGATGTCAGAGTTAACTATCAATCCTAACAAAATGATTAATAATAACACTGCAATCTTACTGCTTGTCTTTGAAAACACTTTCTTTATCTCATAATACACCATTTTCTTCACCTGCTTTCAACCTATTATCCACGGCTCTTTCATTTTACCTCCGCCCTCCGGTACACCTGATAAATGACCGGACAAAGAAGAATCGACAACAGCCCATACATTGGCAATAAAATTTTTAAAGAACCTGCTGTTTCTCCGTTTATTTGATATAAACTGAAATATTGTATTAACTGGCACATATTTAACAACTGATCCGGCAATAGTCCTAAAATCTTCTCAATCAGTGGAACGCTGTTCGCTATCCCTGCCAGAACTGACGGCAGCATCACGACAGCAAATGGAATAATCACCGCAAACTTGGTTGATTTTGTTTTTGCCGAAACAAACATCATCAACAGCAGGATAAACAGGATTCCGATATAACCTCCTGCAATGGTAAGCAGATATTGCTGCAAAAAGGTTATATTATAACCACTCATCCAGCCGGCTATGCTGGTCTGTATCATGCAGTCTGCGCCGTCTGTGCCAAGAAGCGCAAATACGACTGCGGAATACAACAAAACCATTACCCAGTATATTCCTGAGCCAATGAGCAGACCTGCCGCCAGTTTTGCCAGCACAGCCTGCCGCCGCCCATAATAGGCGGAAAGGAAAATCGAATCCGCTTTCAGCGCTGCCTCGCCGGAAAAAATTCCTGCCACCAGAAACCCTAAGATAAATACCATAATCGTAAATAGGGAAATGGAGTAACTCTGGAACTGCTGCCACCCTTCTGACCAGTCATAGAAAAGCGGTGTTTCCAGTTTTTTAAACTGCTCCACTAAATATGCCTTTTCCTGCTCGGAGAATCCGTCCGCCTGATCCGTATCCAGCCATTTTTCAAGCTGTATCACCCTGTTGGAATAAACATTTTTTGCATCCTCCGGTGTTAAAGAATCAATAACCGTATAATCATATTTTCCAAAATCCGTATAGGCACGGTTGAGCATTGTACTGATATCATAAAATCCCTGCTTTTTGCTAAGCGCAGAAATGGGCTCGTTACCGGTTTCGTTATTGACTCTTGCATTCTCCTCTATCACTTTCGCAAACTGTTCCTGCGAAAGCCTGCCCGACCATTTTTTTCTTTCTTCCCGCAGCTGGCGGACAGCCGTAATTCCCGTCTGCACAGTTCCGTCCTCGTGGACATACTCCTCATCATGCAGGGTAAAATAGCTGAGCATAAGAAAAAGCATAAGCAACAGTAACACTGCAATCTTACTGCTCGCCCTGGAAAACACTTTCTTTATCTCATAATACACCATTTTCTTCACCTGCTTTTTCACCAAAATAATATAAAAATACGTCCTCTAAGGAAACCTCTTCCTCCAACGCATCCGGGTGCGGGCTTTGCTCCGACAAAATGCGAAGCTCCACGCCCTCCGGCACCGTCCTTACATTGGCAACCTTGTACTGCTTCATATAACCGTCCACTTCCGGTTTGGCAACCTTAACACTCCACACCTTTTCCGGTATCGAAGAGATCAGCTCATAAACCGTTCCCGAATGGGCAAACTCCCCGTCCTTCATCAGCAGAATTTCGTTGGCAATATACTCCACATCGGAAACAATATGGGTAGACAGCAATACCATTCTGTCCTCCGAAAGTTCGCTGATCAGATTGCGGAAGCGGATTCGCTCGTTCGGGTCTAAGCCCGACGTCGGTTCGTCCAGAATCAAAATCTGCGGATCATTTAACATTGCCTGGGCAATGCCCGCCCTCCGCTTCATGCCGCCGGAAAGTTTTTTCATTTTTTTATTCTTTGCTTTGGTAAGCCCCACTTTTCCCAGCAGCTCCTTCACCCGCTTTCCTGCCAGTGCCGGTGAAAGCCCTTTAATCGAGGCAATGTACAACAGATAATCCTGCACGGAAAAATCCGGATAATAGCCGAAGTCCTGCGGCAGATAACCCAAAATTTTCCTATACTCCCCATCCATTTCAAAAATATCCCTGCCATCATAGGTAATCGCCCCTGCCGACGGCTTTAACAGTGTACAAAGCATCCGCATTGTCGTTGTCTTTCCGGCGCCGTTTACGCCCAAAAGGCCGTAGACGCCGTTGTGCATCGTATAGCTTAAATCGGACACTGCCTTAAAATCATTAAATTCCTTTGTCACGTGTTCCAGTGTTAATTCCATATCGGTTTTACCTCCCAGTAATTTTCACATTTTTTCAATAACTGATAAACCGTAAACAGCAGATACCCCATCGAAGCAAACAGGATTCCCCACCATACCGGCATGATCACCACACTGTACAGCGCTTCCTTAAGCACCGTCCAGCCCCAGACCGCACTCCACAGCAGGGAAAGCGCGACTGCCAGATATTCCGAGTTAATCCACCGGCTGTACAGCAGGCGGAAACAGATACAGCAGGTCACGTTAAACGGAAAGAGAAAATGAAACAGCACTTCGCTGATGGTAATCTGCACGGTCACGGATACCACGGCAAAAAAGATGCTCAGCATCAATACATCAGCCATTGCAAACAATAACATTCTTGCCGCATACACCTGCCGCAGAGAAAAATATGCCGTTCCCTCTATTTCCATCGCACTGCTGCTGCGGTTCTTCCACAGCTCCGGCACCAGCAAAATCGCAAACAGCGCCGCCAGTATCCCGGTCATCCGATGGGTATATGCCGTGTCACCTGCCGAATACAGCGTTTTCCATAAAATCACCAGCACAAGCCCCTGGCACAGCCACCACCATTTTTTCATGTAGCGCATCTGCCCAAACAAAAATTCCATGCGGGACATCGAATGTTCCTTTGCGCCTTCATAAAATGCCGTCTTCGCCCTCGACAGCGTTTCCTGTATTTCTTCCTCTTCCACGGATATTGTACGGCTTTGCTCTTTCAATTGTTGTATAAATGGTTTCATGTGGTTTCCTCCTTTCCTAGCTTCCTTCCCAACTGTTCCTTTGCCCTCTTGATTCTATATTTCACCAGCGGCAGCCCAATCTGCAAAATGTCTGCGATCTCCCTCAATTTTCTTCCCTGAAAATAGTGTAAAATAACCACTTCCGACAACTCATCGGGCAGTCCGGCAACCGCTGTTTCAATGTCTATCTGCTCTGCGATTTCTTCGATCGGATTTTCTTCCTGCTCCGGTAATTCCTCCATGACCGGCACGGCCTCTTTCCGATAAAAATCCCTGCACAGGTTGCCCGCGATCACATACAGGTAATTGACTGTTTTTCCCATGTGGCGGTAACCGGCAAGGTTCCGGAAAAACCGTTCAAAGGTCTCCTGCGTGATATCCTTCGCATCTTCCCCGTCCCGGACACGATACCTGCAATACTGCAAAATAACGGGATAATACTGCCGCACAAAACATTCCATAGCTTCCTCATCTCCGCTTTTCATTTTCCGTACCAGAAAAAAATCCTTGTCCATGTTTTCCTCCTTTCCTCCGTGTTGAAAGTACTTTCTATATGGTATAACGGCAGCATATCCAAAAAAGATAGTGTGAATTAAATTTTTTGTAAAAAGAACAGCATAAAACTTTTGCACGATTGGGGCTTGAAATAGCGCTTGCATAATTGGTCTGTTCAGGTATAATGAATCTGAGGTGATTTTATGTATGAAAGAATCGTACAATGGTGGAAAGAGCAAGGTGTCAAAGATTCATCAGATTTAAGGCAAAAACTGGATAATTTCAGAGTTCTTTTTGCCTGCAATTCCAATGGGATTGAGGGTAACACGATTGATTATCATACAACACGGGATATTTTTGAGGGTGTGCCATTGTCTAATTTTAATGGTTCCGCCAGAGAGATATTTGAAGTACAGAACCAAAAAATGGCGTTTGATTTTATGTTAGAGGCTTTTGATAGCAGGGAGTGTGTGAGTATTCCGTTTATCTTGGAGCTTCATAAGATTATGTTATATGGGTGCTATGACCAAAACCGGTGGGATAAAGGGGAAAGACCAGGCTCCTTTAAAGTACATGATTATGGTGTTGGTATGTCCGAAGTGGGTTCCTATCCAGAAGATGTTGCCAGAGATTTAGCCGATTTGATAACGCAGCTTAACGAAGCTGCTGATCAAGGAGACGTTCTGGTAAAGGCGGCATTTCTTCATCTGCAGTTTGAAACAATACATCCATTTGCTGACGGTAATGGCAGGGTAGGCAGGGCATTAATGAATTATTACTTAATGCTCAATAATTATCCACCCGTTGTAATTTTTAATGAAGATAAAGAAGTATACTATCTGGGGCTTGAAGTTTTTGACCGTACTGGTAAGTTAAATAATTTTGTAAAATTTTTGCAGGAACAGATGGTAAAAACATGGAAATCAAAGATTGAAAGAACCGATTTACAGAAGTTGGATACATTTATTTAATTCTGGGAGAATTTTTGAAAGAATTAGATTTATCAGAAGGAGCTACCAACATGAAAGCAGCAGTCATTTTTCCGGGAATCGGCTACCACAGCGATAAACCACTTCTATACTATGGGAAAAAGTTCGCAGGCGAGCTCGGTTACCGGATTATCGAGGTCAATTACACAGGATTTCCCAAAGATGTGAAGGGAAATGCCGAAAAAATGGAGCAGTCCTTTCGGATTGCCAGCGCACAGGCAGAGGAAATCCTTGGTGATGTGGATTTTCAAGCGTATGAAAATGTATTGTTTATTTCCAAGAGTATTGGAACTGTAGTAGCGGCGGCTTATGACAACGAACACAATATTCATGCCGGACATATCTATTTTACACCTGTGCCGCAGACGTTTTCTTTTACCCGGAAAAACAGCGGTATGGTACTGCACGGATTAAATGATCCGTGGTGCGACAATGCGATTGTGGAAGAAAACTGCCAAAGGCTGTGCCTTCCCTTAAAAACCTTTGACGGAGCAAATCATTCACTGGAAACCGGAAACTGTGCAAGGGATTTGGAAATTATGGCGCAGGTTTTTGACTGCCTGCAAGAAGAAATCACCGCACATTTATTTTCCCCATGAATCACCATTTAGGAAGTCAATTCATACCTTAAAGAAAAAAGAGTTGGTATGGTAATGGAACAAAATAATCAATATGGATGTGTCAGGGAGTGTGAAGATATCCCTTTTTCGTTCCCGCCGCAGCACCAGGATGTGCAGCCGGGACTTGAATATATCATGGAGCCGCGGCCGGTGTCGGAATGCGGAGCTGGCGGTTGCAGGCTGAAAAATAAAACCGCCTTAATCACCGGAGGAGACAGCGGCATAGGGCGGGCAGTTGCCTATGATTTCGTAAAGGAGGGGGCTGCGGTTGCCATTGTCTATTATGATGAGGAGTGCGATGCCAAAGAAACTGCTGCGCGGATCGGGCAGCTTGGCGGGAAATGCATGCTCTTGCAGGGCGATTTAAAAAACAGGGATTTCGTGAAGCACTGTGTGGAGCAAACGGTCAACTGTTTTGGGGGGATTGATATCCTCGTGAACAATCATGCCGTACAGTTTATACAACGGAGCATTCTGGATATCTCACCGGAACAGCTTAACCTGGTCTTTCAAAACAATATCATTTCCTTTTTCTACATGATTCAGGCTGCCCTGCCGCATATGAAATGCGGAAGCAGTATTATTAATACCGCCTCGGTCACAGCCTATCAGGGCAATAAGGATTTGATTGACTACAGTGCCACCAAGGGGGCAATTGTCGCACTGACAAGGTCGCTGTCCCAGTCACTGGTCGAACAGGGAATCCGTGTAAATGCAGTTGCGCCGGGGCCGATATGGACACCGCTCATCCCCGCCTCTTTTTCGGCAGAGGAGGTCACCACCTTCGGACGGAAGACATCGCAGGTTCCCATGATGCGGGCGGGGCAGCCCTGCGAGGTATCCCCGTGCTATGTATTTCTGGCATCGGATGATTCCTCGTACATGACCGGCCAGGTTCTGCACCCGAACGGCGGAACGATTGTCGGCTCCTAAGCCCGATGAAAAACACCCTGCCTATCTCCTCTCCTCCACATTCCGCTTAAACTCTACATAAGTCACGATAAAATACACCAGATAAATTCCGAAAAACAGCAGAATGCTCTTTAGGAAAAAGCTCCCCATAAATACCGGTACTCCGGTCAGCCGCACAAACCATTTACTGGCAAACAGAATCATTTTTCCGCTGATGACGATTGCCAGCACGGCAGGGCAGAGGTAATAGGCGGCGAGCTGCTGCAAAATCAGCCGGTAAATCTGCGTGCGGCAAAGCCCTAACTTTGCCAGCACGTCATAGCGGAACCGGTATTTGGCAGAATCACTCAACTGCTGCACTGACAGTACGGTTACCGCCACACTGACAAAAACCAGCCCGATATAAAACAGCGGTATAATAAAGGTACTAAGCGTATATTTCGTATCGGGAATCAGATTTTCCCTGACCAGATTGTATGCCACCTGGATGATAATGGTATCGGAACCGCCACGGATATCCGCCTCCTGTATCATGACAGACCCGTCACTGTCCAAATCCACTTTATCCTCATAAACGTCATATAAGTCATCCCCATGCAAATCATCCAGCTTGTTTTGCAAATCCGCAGGAGTTTCTCCCTCAATATCCACGACCAGTTCCGAATAAAATGGCACCATCCGCTGCAAAACCGCATCCGGCACCACAATGACATAGTCAGCGCCGTTATGCCCGTCCTGCGAAAAATAATCAGCGGCCACGCCTGCACAGGAAAGGAGCCCCTCTCCCGCTGCATCCGCAATCTGTAAATCTGTTCCGATTTCCTGCACCTCGTCGGCTAACCTCGGCTTAATCTGCACGAGATATTCCTGCGTGCCAAGCGCTATTTCCTCATATCCAGCCATCTTCCGCAGGTGGTTATAATCCGATATCCCCATATAGGTATCATACGGATAGTACACCCTTTCCTCTTTCAAAAATGTTTCAATCTCCGGCATATTCGGGCTTCCATCTGCATTGCGGTACATGGTTCCCCATGCGCTTAGATGTGTCAGCATCCAGATGTTTGCCTGATTCTCCCTGTCCGTATAAATGTGATAGGAATAATATTCCGCCGGTGTACAGTTCCCGTCAATCACCGCCCGCTCATCCGCAAAATCATCTTCGGCAACCCCACTGTATACCTGCACGTCAAACGGATATTTCTCCTCCAAAACCGTATTTTCATACCCGCTAAACATCAGGGCAAAGGACGAGCCCATTAAGGCAAGGGTAAATAAGGCGGTCAGGGTTCCCATCGTAAACTGCATCGTCCGCACCTTCGAGGCAAACTGCCGGAGCAAAAACAAATTCTGCCCCTTGTAGATTCCGTCTCCCTTCTTGCGCACATAGCAGATGATCCATGCCGAAAGCCCGACATAGAACAGGTAAATTGTCAACACCAGCCCAATCAGAAACGGAAAAATTTCTCCGGCATTGGAAAGCCTGCCAAATGCTGCCCAGAACAGAAAAAGAAAGAAAATCGAGAGCGGAAACAGCAGTTTTTTCACCCCTTCATGCTTTTCCTTTATCTCCTCATTTAACCGGTTCGCATTCATCAGCGCATGGATATTCATTTTCTTAAACTGACGTCTGCACCGAAACAGCGCAAGCAGATAACAGCCCGCATAGCAGAGTGTTGTCATGAAAATGGTTCCTGCATGAAAGGCAATATGCAGATGGTATTCCATTTTTACCATAGCATACATGATGGCAAATAAGACCTGCTGCAGCAGGACACCCAGCAAAATGCCAATGCAAAAGGCGAACCCGCCAAGCAGGATATTTTCCCGCATATACAGCCTGGCAACCTTTCTTTTCTTCATCCCCAAAAGCAGATAGATGCCAAATTCACTGCTGCGTTTTTCCAGCATGAACCGCACCATGTAATGAATCAGCCAGGCAACAATCAGGATAATAAATACCGTTGCCAGCCCGATCATGACCTCCATAACTCCCTCTACATCAAAGTGAATGGACAGCCCGTTTTGGAAAATCAGGCTGCCAAAGGCATACATCAGCGCCGTAACCACTGCCATAGTGAGGGTATAGACCAGATAATCCTTCGCAGAACGTTTCATATTGCGAAAAGCAAGCTTATTTAACATCGGACAGCTCACCTCCCGTCAGCGACAGGACATCCAAAATCTCCTGCAAAAAGACCTTCCGCTCCTTTTCCCCTCTCACGAGTTCATGGAAAATCTTTCCGTCCTTTAAAAATAAAATCCTCCCACAATAGCTTGCCGAAAATGCATCATGGGTTACCATGAGAATCGTCGCCCCCATGCTCCGGTTTAAGCTGGTAAAGGTTTCTAACAAAGTCTGCGCCGCATTGGAATCCAAAGCCCCGGTCGGCTCATCAGCGAGCAGCAGCTTCGGGTGGTTGACTAACGCTCTGGCACAGGCGCACCGCTGCTTCTGCCCTCCCGATACCTGATACGGAAATTTATCCCGGATATCCAAAATCCCCAGCAATCCCAAAATCTCGCTGCAGGCATCGTTGATTTCTTTTTTCCTCCCGCCCTGCAAAGTCAGTGCCAAAATAATATTTTCCTCAATCGTCAGCGTGTCCAAAAGATTATACTCCTGAAACACAAATCCCAGATTATCCTTCCGAAACTTCGACAAGGCATTCTCCGACAGTTCCGTAATATCCGTATCCCCATAATAAATATGCCCGGCAGTCACGGTATCAATGGTTGCCAGCATATTCAGCAAAGTGGTCTTCCCGGAACCGGAAGCCCCCATTACGCCGATAAATTCTCCCTTGTCTACATGGAAACTGACCCTGTCCACAGCCTTTGTCACATTCGATTCGTTTCCATAGTACTTCTCCACATCACACACCCGGATATAATCCTTCACGTTCATCACTCCTCGCTATCTAATAGGTGGTTGCGAAACTCTCCATTTTTAAATTTAGTTATGCAATATAGACAAATGTCCTGACAAACAGGGTTTCGTAATCACCGCTTACAGTAACTTTAATATATCCTCTGATTTTTTCATATGGAAATAGATTAAGGTTATCTTAAGATTTCGTAAGATGCAGGAAGTTCTTATGGATTTGCATTTTTCCACAAATCTACATGAAATTTTAGTCATTTACCTCAGACCTATATGCGAACCGGTATTTTCCTTTTCCCCTTCCATTCACCTTAGTAATTACCCCCATATCCCTAAGTTTCTTCATCATATCCTTGGAAGCTGTTGCCGAACACCCAAGTATTCTTTCAACCTCTGGCGCGCCAAAGACTTGATTCATATCAATTTCATGGTACAAAATTAATATATTTTTTCTTGTTCGCCCAATATACTTTTGCTTGGAAATCGCCTGATTTAAAATCTCCATCGTCAGGTTCTTTTCGTCAAAATCTGTCTTTTCATTTTCAATCGTCAGGTTTTCATCTCGAATAGCCGGATTTTGAAGTGTAAAGCCTGCTTCTTTGCTCATTTTATTATAAATAACTGTCTGCAAAATAAATGCATTACAGTAATACTCCGGTACACGAAGTCCTGCACTTTCCAGTTCATTGCACATACGATTAACACCTTCTCCGTATTCCTTTACAAAGTTGTACGCTTTCAAAAATTCTGCAATTCTTGGATTTCTCGAAAAATGTGTATAACGAATATTTTCTGCCCTGACCAGTCCTGGAAATTTACCCGGACTCTCGACCACAATATGATCATCAAACATCTTCACCTGAATATCTGTCCCTCTGATACTATAAGACCGATGAGTTACCGCATTAACAATAATTTCCTGTCTGACAAATTTCGGATACTCCTCTTCCGTAACAAATAAACCATCTTTACCAAGATATGTTTTTTCTTTAATCTGCGTATCCAAATAGGATATACAATTTTGAATCATTTTGAGGATAGTGCCTTCAAATATAATATCTTTTATCACATTCATTTCTGTACCAAACTTTTCTTCCGTACCTTCATAACGGATAAAACGAATTCTTGCACGTGGAAAAAATAACTGAGGATTTTTACCAAACAAAAGAATCGCTGCTCCGCTTATCTGCTCCTGTCCATTTTTTTCTTTTACAAATCCCTTATTTTCTTTCAAATATTCTATCGGCGTTTTACCATAACCAATCTTTGTAATATATGATTGAACCAATTCCATATCAATATCATCAATTGTTGCATTTGGCACTGACTGATCCTCAAAATATCTTTCCCCTTTGTCATACATCAATTGTGTACGTTCTTCAAAAGTAAGTTTTTTTGATTTATCCCCTACACGAAGATAAGCCTCATCTGCTTGATTCGCATGCACCGCCAGACTTGGCTCTATGTGTAACAAAATGACATGATTATCTCTGCCCTGCGAATCTTTACAAGGTATTTTTTCTATTTGAACAGGAATAGAAGGTTCACAATAATCATATGGCACTCTCAACAATTCATTAACCTTTTGTATATCATAATCCGTACCCTCAATTTTTCTTGTTTTATCTGAAACGCCAATAACAATTGTTCCACCGTCAGCATTTGCAAATGCAATAATTGGTATTGCCAACGCTTTGGGCGCAATATTTATACTTTTTCGTTCAAAAACCTGCATTTCCTCATTTGCTAATAATTCCTCAATTGTCATTAAATTCACCTGCTTTCCTTACTCCCTGCTTATATAATTGCTAATCGGGAATTGCAAAGACATCTTCGTTCCCGTTCCATATTCCGATTCTGCCGTAATCCCGATTCCCAGCTTATCACAAAGCTTCCGACACAGATACAGACCCATTCCCGTGGAGCGTTCATGATTTCTTCCGTTGCTTCCGGTAAATCCCTTTTCAAAAATGCGGGAAAGCTCCTCTGCCGGAATGCCGGTTCCATTATCCTCCAAAATCAGATTGACACCGTTTTTTTCCCGCTTCGTATAAAAATGAAATACCGGTGTTCCGCTGCAATATTTTACGCTGTTTAGCACAAGCTGATTCAGTATAAATGCAATCCATTTCCGGTCGGTATAAACGCTGTCTGCGCAGTCCACATCTGCCTGTACATGATGCCAAATGAGCAGCAGCCGGTTCTTGCCAAGCACCTCATTTACCACCTCCTGAAGGTTCGTTTCCCGAATCAGGTAATCTTTATAAACGTTTTCCAGACGGGCATAGTAAAGCGCCATGTCCACATAATTTTCCACCCGCTGGTTCTCCATGCTGATGGTGCCAAAGTCATCCGCAGTTTTCTTTTGCCCGCCGCTACGCTGTACAGTTCCTTCTGCCTTGATTGACCTGTCTTCGCTCTCCTCTCCTGTCGGTCGGAAACGCCTCCGGTTGTCGCAAATCAGGGAAATACTGGTAATCGGTGCCTTGATCTCATGCACCCAGCTTTCAATATACTCCCTGTAATCCGTCTGCTCATCTTCTATCCGCCGTATCCGCTCAATGACCGACTTATTAGATTTGCGGATCATTTCCCGGTATAATCTGTCCTCTAACCGGAAGGAATCCGGCAGCAGCTCCCCCAACAGGTACCGTTGATCGACTTTCTCCAAAATCTGTTCCATTTCCTGAAAATACTTTCTTCTTTGCAGATAAGTGACAGCCAGCCAGACGGCAAGCACCATAAACCAGAAAATCAAAATCAGCAGGATATTTGCCCTGCCATACCCCGTCGCATTCAAAAATCCTGCCGCCACACACATGCAAACCAGATGAAGAAGCAAAAGCAGCCCCCTGTCCCTCAAAAAATCTATCAGCCTCATATACGGTAACCAATCCCTCTCTTCGTCTCAATAAAATCCTGCACGCCAATGGAAGCCAGCTTTTTGCGGATTCCATTGATATGCACACTGAGCGCATTGTCATCAATAAATATCTGGTTTTCCCATAAAAATTCAATCAAGTCCATTCTGGCAACAAATTCACCCGGATGCCGGAACAGCAGATATAAAATTTTCATTTCATTTTTGGTAAGCTCTGCTCTTTGCTCCTGAAAAATCAGGCAGCATTTTGAGGTGTCCAGCGACACCCCGTCCTTTGTAAAGCAGACTGCCTCCTTTTCCTCCACACCCTTTGTACGCTTTAACACTGCTGCGATTCTCGCCAAAAGAATCGGCGCCTGGTACGGCTTTGTAATATAATCATCCCCACCCTTAAGGATTCCATTTAATTCGTCCATAGAATCCGTCCGGCTGGTCAGAAAAATAACCGGTATCTCCAGCCGGCTCCGAATCTGCATACAGATATCAAAACCGGAAACCTCCGGCAGATTCACATCTAAAAGCACCAAATCCGGCCGCTCTTCCGCTATCTGTCCGGCAATATTTTCAAACGTATCCGGTGCCGTCACCCGATACATCGCATTTTCTAACAGGAGTTTCAATTCCTGCCTGATTGTCCGTTCATCTTCTACCACAAAAATGTGCATCCTCTTGTACCCCGGAATTTATTCCTTTCCTTGTTTTCCGTCAGGCGATTGCGAAATGCTTTGTTCGAGTTTCGCAATTCCTGTTTTCCGTTAGTATAGCAAATGTTACGCAAATCCGCAAATCCTAAAGGGTTCAAAGTGCGGTGGTGGAAATGCAATCTGGACAATTTGGTATAACTAATGTATACTGAAATTGCTTTCCATTATATAAAATGCCGTTTAACTCAGAATAATATATAGTATTTAAACACATCACATGAACAAACAGTTTTAATAGCAGCACTTTGGAGGACACATATGGTAATACATCCCCAAAATCCCGCATTTATATTTGTATCATTCTTTACCCCATGTAAATATTTTAATACCTATATCAAAATCGTTGAAAATACTGTCGAGTTTCATAGATATTTTTGCAGACAGAATAAGATAGAAAAAGAAACTGTTAATTTTGAAATTACAGATGTGATTTTGGTTGGATTTCCAAGTGATTTGAAAATACGGGGACTGGAAAGAAAACTGTACGGACACTATGGAGCATATGTATCTCAGGAAATTGCTTTTGTGCTAAATGATAATCGGATTATCGCTTTAAATGCACGCCCCTATACAAAAAAGCAAATAAAAAATTTTCTTCAACGATTCCCTCGTGATATTGTCAGAGGCGAACAATTAGATAAGGAGGTATTTAAAAATGGCAAGGGACTTGAGTTTTTGGAAAACGAAACAAAAGCAAACAATCGAAAATAGCAAAATATATGCGTTGTTATCGGATGAGGAGACGGTTGAGGGATTAGAAAATCTGCCGGTCGATAACATTTTGAATGACATAAAAACGGCATTTGCGGATTGGTCGTGTGATGGGAATACATATTTTGAAAAGGGTGATGAATCCTTTGAACTGATGATAACAGAGCAGTTTGTACGTTTTGACTGTTATGGCATAACCGAGGAGCATATGAACCAAATGATAGATATTATGCTGGAATATGGATGTCCACTGTATGATTCTTCGATTGATGTACGGTTTGAAGCATAATTGGGGAAATTCTTCCTAAATAATCGTTATAGATAGTGCAGGTATGACAAGGTGCAGCTTCTATTGCGGGATTAGAAAAATGATAAGCGCAATGAACGTATTTCACATTTTGCGGTAACGGAACTTCTTTACGTGTTGCTTACAAATTGGCGTAATTGCAGATAACCTGATTTATTATAAAAATTGGGGGAAATCATATTGCATATTCCAAAGGATATATATTATAATAAAAGAGTAAGAAAAATATGAAACACAATCTAGTATGATAATCAGAAAGTGAAGGAAAATCATATACATACTGGAACAAAAATACAAATTATGGCAGCGAAAGAACTTGGGGCAAAATATGATGAAGCATCGAAAGAATTATTTTCCAATCCGGAAATTCTGGCGCCTATTTTACATGAAGTAGTGGAGGAATATAAGGACTGTACCATTCAAGAAATAATATCATATATTGACAAAAGCAGCATAGTAAGCGATCCGGTCGATGCGGTATCAAAACTAGCGGATAAAGTCCAGGAATTGCCTACAGAATTAAATTCTCTTGGTGAAAAGCTTACCCGTTATGATGAACATTTTATTTGCATTAACCCCAAACTGACTACACAGAAAATGAAAGTTTATCTCCATATGGATTTTGAGATCCAAAATGATTATCAGCCGGGCAATCCTAAATATCCTCTTATCAAAAGAGGAATCTTTTATGGGGCAAGCGAAATAAGCTCCCAATTAGGCATTTTAACTGAAACGACAGATTATTCAAAAATACAAAAAGTATATAGTATTTGGGTGTGTAATGAAAACATACCACAGGCACTCCAAAACACAGTATCATCATATGCTGTTACAAAGAAAGACTTAATTGGAAACACAGACGAACCAAAACAAGATTATGACTTAATGACAGTGGTTGTAATCAGAAGAGGAAATGATGAACAATCACCTCAAAACCAGCTGTTTGATTATCTGGCTGGAATCTTTCAAAGCGATATCCAGCGGATAAACAAATATGTTGACGTAAATGATAATCTAAAGGTAATGGAAGGAGTGAAAAATATGAGTGGATTAGGGCAAAGCATAGCCGAAAAATCGTATACACAGGGCATTTCACAGGGCAGAGAAGAAGGTAGAGAAGAAGGCAGTTATACAATGGTATATTCTTTAGTACAGGATGGTGACATTACACCTGAAAAAGGAGCAAAAAAACTTGGCATTCCCATTGAACAATTAAAAGCAAACATGGTGAATCTGGGTTACGAATTTCCGCAGGAATAGTGCATAAGGAAAAAGATTTGGTAAATGATACATATAGGTTAAAAAGAGTGTGTGAAGAAAAGTCTGTAAATACTAATCTTCTATGATAATGTTTGGGCTG